>AP024674.1:2400000-2700000 GCA_025998755.1 Armatimonadota bacterium | reverse complement strand
GAACTGTTCGGGCTGGTAGGCTTCATCCTGGGAGTGCCTGTGGCGGCCAGCCTGTATATCATCGCATCGGCGCTGTATCCGCCTCTTTCTGAGCGTCTGCCGTCCACTGCATCGGTTCCACCCCGTCAGGAAACAGCGGCCGGCTGAGCGCACCCGCTGCTCCTGGAACAAATTCGCAAAAAAGTTGTGGGCAGGTCTTCACACGCTGCGGAAAGCATGGTAGGATGATTGGACAGGCTGAGCGCAGGATGCGCCAAGAGCCGATATCTTGAGGTCTTGACCACCCCGCGGGGACGGAAGACGCAGGCTCTGTCCCCGCAACAATCGCGCAGACCAGAAGGCGGGCGGAAGGGCAACCTCCGCCCGCCCCCCTTTTGCCGCCTTCAGCGGCCGGACTGGAACCGGTCCTTCAGATATTCCCGGACGGCAGGATCAAGCTTCTCCAGCGGCGGCAGAGGAGGAGCATCGAACTCCTTCCCCTGCAGTTCTGCGATGATACGCAGATACCGGTATGGATCACCCCAAGTCAGCGCAGGCTCCACGACAGTGGTCTCCGGCCACTCATTGAATGATGTGATCCCGATGATGTCCGCGCCCGCTTCCACGGCGGCTTTCCAGAAATCCCGAAGCGTCTGCCCGTCGCGCCGAGGCATGACCCAAGGGTCTTCTGCGATCTTACGGTTGTCGTGTCCCGGGTGAACCGGTAGAAGCGCCTCCTTACCGGCAGAGTGCACAGAGCGAACGAACTCACGGTACAGGGGCGCCAGGTCTTGATACTCGTAGACGCGGTGAGTGCTGAACATTGCGTAACCCATCACGCAGTCCAGCCGCGCAATGCCCAGCCAGTCGTCCGGAGCAAACAGACGGAAGCCATCCCCAGTGGCCTGTCCGCGCATCCGGTCCACCACCCAGAAGACCGGGCCGCACTCCCGCTCCACGTGAGCGATCAGTTCCCTCCCCTGCTCGGCCGACAACCGGCCCTCCCAAAGCTGATAGACCGCCCAGACCGGCTTTCCTTCTATGCGCAGCCATGCAGGACTGTCCTTGAAGCGACTGAGATACCGGGCCGTCCACTCCTTGACATCCTCGAAGCGCTCCACGAACTGCGCGCATTCATCGAAGAGCGCAACCTTGAAGCCTTCCTCTTCCGCTACAGGGAGGACCGTCTTGATAAAGACATCGTGGGTCCAGCCGGAAGGTTTCTGCCAGGTGGCCGGACCCCACCAGTCCACAAGAAATGCGTCAATGCCCGCCGCCTTCGCCAGCCGGATATGCCACCGCACCACCTCGCGCTCCATGCTGTCGTACAGGCCGATGAGCGGATAGGCGCAGGAGCTGATCTCGCGGATGGCCGGAGGGAACAGGATGTTCTCCGGGTCGGCCGGACGGTCCAGCAGGGCGCTCTGTCCGTCGTGGCGCCAGTGTCCCCAGTGGCCGCCCGCGCCCCACTGAGTGCAGTACCAGGTGTAATAGTGCGCAACCACCAGAGGCCTGCCATCCGGGAAGCTGGGGAGGCACCCGGCCACCAGCAGAGCGAGCCCGGCGACGGCGATGACGCGAATATCTCCCATTTTGCCCCTCCTTCGGCCGGGGCGTTCCCGCTTTAGTTCGGAGGAATTACCTCGTCCGGGAAGACCGGATTGGTCCAGGCGCGGTTGCCCGCGGCATCCAACACCTCGCAGCGGACATAGCTCATCCCACGGTTGACCGGCGTTTCGACCTCCGTGAACGGTTCGCCTCCGTCGGCGTAGAAACTGCGCCCGCTGGAGTTGCGCCCGATGAAATGCACCTCCCGCGCCGGCGAGCAGCGCACGCGAGCCACGCCGTCCGAGACCTGGAAATCAAAGATCTCCGGACCACAGGACGAGTAGAAACATCCGGTGCGAAGCGCCTGAAGCACGGACTGCACCGTGAGATCCGGCATCTTCAGCCAGGTCCATCCCATAAAAATGTCGCGCCCGCGGTGGACGTCGTCCACCGCCACAGCGGGAAGAGTGCGGCCGGCCGCAAGAAGATCGTCCCAATGCACATTGCTGAAAGCCTTGCCGATCTTCGAGCAGGTGGCGTTGTAGACCTCCACCGCCACCGCCCCTTCCAGCGGCAGCAGGTCGGCGAGCGTGTGCCCGCACCAGTAAGGGTGAGCGATGACGACCTCTCCGCCTGCCTCCCTCACCCGCCGGATGCGCTCGTTGGGATCGTCCACATCGGCAAGGCTGAAGCCGTGCGGCACATTGAGGCAAACCAGATGATAAAGCCCTCCCGAAGGATCCGGCGGATGCGTCTCCATCCCACTGATCACCAGGAAACCGTCATCACTCAGGCCTTCTGTGTTGTTCGTCTTTTCGTGATCCGTGATGGCAAGAACGTGATACCCCTGGTCGCGGTATTGCCGGCACCGCTCAGGCAGGCCGGTGTCTCCGTCGGAGAGGGTGGTGTGAGTATGGAAGTTCGCCCGGAACCACCGGCCGGGCTGCTGGAAGCAGTTGACTATCACGATGGCAGGAAGCGTCCTTTCCTTCCGATTGCCCACCGCAGGGCATTATGACCCGAAGCAGGAGTGGTTTACGCGGCATCGAAGACGCTGCCGCCCGACCAGGCCGCGCCCGGCGCCAGCGTCACCGGCTGAAGCACTATCCCTGTCTCAACGCAGAGCATCCGGGTATACTCGTCGTCGCCGAAGTCTTCCATTCTGCGGGACTTCTCCACCCAGGGGTTCCAGACTACGGCATCGGGCATCCCATAGCTGGAGATGACCACGGCACGGCCGCGGGCGGCATCCACCAGGCGGAGGGTCTCCGGCGCGTTCTCATAGATGCGGTCCGTCTCGCACTCGAAGGTGATGGCTTCCCGGTCCTCCGTCTCCCGGACTCCACCGCGAAGGGAGTCCACTAACTCGACGCCCCGGAGACCTTCCAGCATGACCGCCGAGATATCATCCACCCGGAAGTATGTGTGCAGGGCTATCTGAAAAGAGAACGGCTCATGGTCCTGGTTGACGATCTGCAATGAGATGCTCAGGCTATCCTCCTTCAGACCCACCTCCATTCGGGCTGAGAACCGATAGGGCCAGATGGCACGGGTGGAATCGGTGTCTTCAAGGCTGAACAGCGCCCGCACACTGCCATCCCGCGCCGTCCCCGCTTCGTCAAGTGACCAAAGGCTTGTGCGCGCGAAGCCATGCTGCGGCAGGCGTCCCGGGCCGAACTGCGGGAACACCAGGGGAATGCCGCCACGGATGGCCCTTCCTTCCTCCCACCGACTCATGCGGCTCAGGAAGAGCATCTCCTCTCCCTGCGGCAGAGTCCACGACGTTACGTGGGCGCCGTTGCGGTAGACCTCGGCCTCGGCTCCCGACGGGTGCCGCAGGCGCACCGCCGCCAGGCCGCCCCGCCCTTCAAACTCGCAAATCGGGTTAACGTCCCTTCCACACATTTATCAACCTCCGCGGCCGCAGCAGGGACCCGCCTCTAAAAGACCTCCTCTTGCCGCGAGCTGGGAGCGCCGGTTGCTTCCATCCGGCGTTCACACGCTCCCTCATCCGGGCCACAGCACCAGCGTGCGGGCCACCGGAGCCCCTCGACCTCCGGCACGCGGCCAGCACCAGCCATCGGCGATCGCAAGGAGCAGACCGGGAGGCCTCTCCCTAAGCGTTTTCCCCCATCTGGAGCGCGCACGGCCGGACAGAGCACAAATCGCAGCAGCCCCTTCCGGGACCAAACCCCTGCGCAACAACGCGCTCACAGTCCGGCCTTCCGAGTTACATCAACGCGGGAGCTCCACCGGAGCGCCACAGGCTTCGAACTCCGCCTGAACGCTTGAAGCAGCGCCGAGCGCCAGACTGCGCGCATCTCCCTGCGATCCACCCACGGTGACCAGGAAAACGCCCGGCTCCACCACGAACCGGCCATCCTCCGTCACCACGGCCATCTGACGTGGCTGGATGGTGAAGTTTACCGTCCGGCGCTCGCCCGGCCGGAGGGTGATTCTGCGGAATGCCGCAAGCTGGCGCACAGGAGTTCGCACAGAGGCTTCCCGGTCGGTGATGTAGCACTGGATCACCTCATCCCCGGCGCAGTGCCCCGTGTTGGCGACCTCCACGCTCAACTCCAGCGGTTCGCCGGTGGAGATCTGTCCGGACCTCAACCGAAGTCCTGCGTATTCGAAGGTGGTGTAGCTCAACCCGAAGCCGAACGGGAAGAGCGGCTCCTTTTTCGCGAAACGGTAGGTGCGGCCGTCCATTCGGTAGTCCTCGAAGGGAGGAACGTCGTGCAGCGATACAGGCGTGGTGAACGGAAGGCGTCCTCCGGGAACTGCGTCCCCGAAAAGCACGTCCGCCAGAGCGCTTCCGCCCTCCTCGCCCGGATACCAGACGCTTAGGATGGCGGGGACATGCTCCGCTGCCCAGGGGATGGCCAGTGGGCTGCCTTGGGTCAGCACAAGCACGACAGGTTTCCCCGTCCCGCAGACCGCCTCAAGCAGCTCCTGCTGCAGTCCGGGCAGATGGATATGGAGACGGTCGCCGCCGCCGTCGGAGTCGGCCACCTCGCCCTCTTCGCCTTCCAGCTTCGGCGAAAGGCCAAGGCACATCACCACGGCATCCGCCCTTTCGGCAGCGGCCAGGGCCTCGCTGAACCCTTCCCTCCCTCCGCCGGTGACCGCACACCCCGGAGCATAGAACACCCGGGCGCCTGGTTGCACCTTCCGGTTAATGCCCTCAAGCAGAGTCACGTAGCGGGAGGGCGTCCCGTAATAGTTGCCCAGAAGCACATCCAGGGAATCCGCATTGGGTCCGATGACCGCCAGCCTCTTCAGATCCTTCGGCAATGGCAGCAGGCCGCCTTCATTCTTCAGAAGCACAATGCTCTGCCGGGCAGCCTCGCGCGCAAGCTGCCGGTGCTCGTCGCAGTCGTTGACTTCGTAAGGGATGGAAGCGTAAGGAACGCTCTCCGGCGGGTCGAACATCCCCAGCCGGAAAAGCGCCGTATACAAGCGCGTGAGCGCCCGATCTACCTCGTCTTCCGAAATGAGCTCCTGCCGCACCGCCTCTGTCAGGCTGGTGTAGGTATCCCCGCAACAGAGGTCACAGCCGCTGCGGACGGCCAGAGCGGCCGACTCCGCCGGAGAGGATGTCACCCTGTGATGAGCGTGGATGTCGCAGATGGCCCCGCAATCGCTGACCACGTATCCTGGAAACTGCCACTCCTCCCGCAGGATACGTTGCAGCAAGGTGGGACTGGCGCAGCAGGGCTCGCCGTTCGTGCGGTTGTAAGCGCCCATCACCGACCACGCCTTCCCTTCCACCACGCAGTCCCGGAAGGCCGGCAGATAGGTCTCGCGAAGATCCTTCGGGCTGACCTCGGCGTTGAAGTGGTGCCTGTCCTTCTCCGGGCCGCTGTGCACTGCGAAGTGCTTGGGCGTGGCGACCACCTTCAGATACTTCGGGTGGTCCCCCTGCAGGCCGGTGACGAACGCCACCCCGATACGCCCGGTCAGGAATGGACATTCGCCATACGTCTCCTGGCCGCGGCCCCAGCGCGGATCGCGAAAGATGTTGATGTTGGGGCTCCAGAAGGTCAGCCCTTTATAGATGCCCCGGTCCCCCCGCCGCGCGAACTCGTGGTGCTTGGCGCGGGCTTCGTCGGAGATAACGGCGGCAATCCGGTGCACCAGATCCGTGTTCCACGTGGCCGCGAGGCCGATGGCCTGCGGGAACACCGTGGCCACCCCCGCGCGGGCGACTCCGTGCAGGCATTCATTCCACCAGTCGTATGGCGGCACGCCCAGCCTCTCGATGCCGGGAGCGTGGTTGACCATCTGCCACGCCTTCTCTTCCAGCGTCATCGCCGAGACAAGCAGGCGCGCCCGCTCCTCGAACGGCAGATCCGTGTCCAGCCAGGGGCGCTTGCCGGCTGCGGCCGTGTTCAGGGTTTTGTCTTCCATCGGTTTCGTCGGTGCCTCCGCAGGTCTGCTTAGCCCGAACAACCTTCGCCTCCTGCGAGGAAGAAGGGCAGGCGGGCTTCGCAGGTGAAAAAGGCCGCATAGGGAGACAGCCCAATGAGTAAGCGATTCCTGCTGACCGTGGCCATGCTCAGCCTCCTGTGCGCCTCCTCCAGCGCGGAGAGGATCTGCGGAGCCCGGCATTACACCGGCCCCGACCCAATAGGTGGCGGACCCGGTTACACTCGGCTAGTGGATCCCGCCAACGCCAGACGCGTGAGCACTCTGGAGGAGCTGAAGGCAGCCCTCAACGCGGCGCGAGCGGGGGACATCGTTTATATCGAGGACGGCGTGGAGATAGATGCCACGGGCAGCTCGATGATGGAGATCCCGAGCCGCGTGACGCTGGCGAGCGGGCGGGGACGTAACGGCTCCCCGGGCGCTCTCATCCGGTTCCACGACCATGACTGCCCCGGCGTATTTACGACCGGCGGCGAGGGTGTCCGGGTGACGGGCCTGCGGATCGTTGGACCGGATACGGAGGAGCGTGGATCCGCCTACGAGCTGCCCAACAGCCGCGGCATCACCATCCGGCATCGGCGCTGCGAGGTGGACAACTGTGACATTTCCGGATTCTCGCACGCAGGGGTCTACCTGGTGAACGCGGGAACCGGACACCGCATCCACCACAACTTCCTGCACCACTGCCGGAGGAGAGGGCTGGGCTACGGCGTCTGTCTGGCCTCAACGCAGGCGTACATCGTGGCGAATAAATTCCTCAACAACCGGCATGATATCGCCGGGACCGGCCGCGCAGGGACTGCCTATCTGGCGTGTTCCAATATCTCCGACATCACCGAAGGTCTGATCAGCCACGCCTTTGACATGCACGCAAACCACGAAAGCAGGCGGCCCGATCAGGTGGTCGAGCCATTCGCGGGGGACTGGGTGGTCATCTGCCACAACACGTTTCACAGCCATCAGCCCCGGACATATACCGTGATCCGCGGCCGGCCTCGTCAGCACGTCACAATCTTCGCCAACGAATACCACAACGCTCTTCACGGAGCGCGATTCTCCGAGCCGTGCAACAATGCCGTCATCTTCGGAGATTGCTTCATGCGCCCGCCGGCCCGCGAGCCATATTTCTTCAATGTCCCGGGCAACCGCGTTGAAGGCAAAGTGCAGTCGGCCACGGCGCAGCAGTGAGGAGACAGCAGATCTACGCATTTCCGCAGGAGGAAGCAGATCTGTGATCCAACCAGCGCTCACCGTCGTATTCGCAGGGCTGCTGCTGGCCGGCGCGCTGGCGTGTGCCCGGGCCGCCGGTGACGTGGGTGTTCGCATCGAAAAGTTCACCCTCAGCCGCGATGACTCCACCTACGAGTGCTTTCCCAGCCTTACGCGCCTGGCATCGGGCCGGCTGGTGCTGACCTACCGTGAGAGCGACACGCATTCCGCCTCGGAGTATGGCAGGCTGATCGTGCGTACAAGCGACGATAACGGCGCCACATTCTCGCCGCGCCGGGTGCTTGTGGAAGAGACGCGAATCGGAGAGGCCCTGCGCAAATGGAACTGCCCTAAAGTGCAACAGCTCTCGGACGGGCGCGTCCTGCTTCTCTGCGACGTCTACAGCGTCCCTCCGGGCGAGGCCGACCTGGCCGCATCGCGGGTGGCATTTTTCTTCAGTAAAGACGATGCGGCGACCTGGGATGGTCCGGTCTTCACAACGGTGCCTGGCATTATGCCGGACCAGGTAATTGAAGTGGAAGAAGGCCACTGGCTCCTGGCGACTCATCTCAGAGACCCCTCCACCGGCAACCTGGTCCAGGTGGTGAGCCACAGCCAGGACGGCGGCAAGACCTGGAAAGAACCGGTCACCATAGCCAGCCGGAAGAGCTACGATTTCTGCGAGGCGTCCATCCTGAAGCTGCCGGGCGGCGAGCTGGTCTGCTATATGCGGGAGAACAGCTCCAGAGGCCGGCCCGTCTACAAAAGCATCTCCCGCGACGGCGGCTGGACATGGGAGGGTCCCTTCCCGACCCTGATGGAGAGCGGCCACCGCCCCGTGGCTCATCTCACCCGCAGCGGCAGGGTGATGGTCACCTATCGTCATTTCCCGGGAGCAAGATCACCCTGGGCGAAGAACACGTTCGCTTATCTGGAATCCGTGGAAAGCGCCCTGGAGCCAGAGCGACCCCGACAGTCCGGCATTGTGCTGCCGCTGGACCACGACCGGAGCGCCTCACCGGACAGCGGCTATACCGGATGGGTGGAATACGAACCCGGCCGCTTTCTGGTGGTGAACTACATCCGCGACGATGCGCCGGCGGCGCAGATCCGGGGATACCGCTTCTCGGAATGCGACTTCTAAGAAACAGGGGCACCCCGGCCGCCAGAGGACGGAGGAGCACGCCCGGAGAATCTCCTTGCGGATGCTGGATGCTTCCTGTGGGAGGGGATAGACCACCATGACTTATCAGATCTTAGCAGGCGCCCTTGCGCTGGCGGCGATTCTTGCCGTCCCGGCCGCCGCCCGCCCGGAAGCCGGAACGTCCTTCCAGACGGCCGAGGGATGGCATCCCGGACACGACATCCGGTCCGATGTGGCGATCGTGGCAAGCAATCTGAAGGAGAGGATCGCCTCCTGGGCGGAGCGTGGATACACCGTCTGGGTGATGGGGGGCTTCCGCACGGGATCGGATTACATCAGCCAATACCCCGAGGACGGCCAGACCACCCGCGACGGCACCATCCTCACCTGCGGTCCCGGCAGCTACTACACTGTCCCCACAGAACGGCGCATCCAGGCCAGCGTGGACTATTACCTGACCGCCGTGCGCAACGGAGCGCGCGCGGTTATGCCCGAGGAACCGGAGTACTTCGCCGTTGCGGGATACTCGCAGAGCTTCAAGGACGAATGGCAGCGCTTCTACGGCGAGCCATGGCAGGACCCGGCATCCAGCCACGACGCGCGCATCAAGTCCGAGCGGCTCAAAATGCGGATGCAGTACCACCTCATCGAGCGCATCCTGCAGGCCGTGCAGCAGGAGGACCCGTCGGTGCTGCGCGTGGTGGCCCACCACAGCCCGGTCAACTACCACAGCTGGGGCATCAGCTTCCCGTTTGACGATTTCGCCCGGATGCCTGAGATGCAGGAGGTGGTGGGACAGGTGTGGACCGGCACCGCCCGCTCCGCCTGCATGTACCGGGGAGAGATGAAGGAGCGGACCTTCGAGAACGGCTACCTGGAATACTCTTCGCTGGTGGAGCTGTACCGCGGCCGCGGCAAGCGGCTCTGGTTCCTGGCGGACCCGCTGGAAGACAACCCCGACCGGACGATGGAGGATTACCGCTCCAACTACGAGCATACCCTCGTGGCCAGCCTGATGTTCCCCGAGGTGAACGCCTTCGAGCTGCTGCCATGGCCCAACCGGATCTATGGCCGCATTCCCGAGGACTACGCCACAGCGCTGGGATGCGCTTTCAACGCGCTCCGGGAGATCTCCCGGATGCCCGCGCGCCGGCGTCCGGGAACGGGGCTGGGAGTGCTGATCGGCGACTCGGCGGCCTATCAGCGCGCGGAGCCGGACGCAAACAACCTGAACGGCTTTTACGGCCTGTCCCTGCCGTTCGTATACCGCGGCATTCCTGTGCGCGTGGCGCCCGTCGAGCGGGCGCCGGACGCGGAGTATCTGCAGAGTTTTCACACCCTGCTTGCTAGCTTCGACTACTTCAAGCCTATGGACCCCGCATACAACCGCGCGCTTGCAGCATGGGTCCGGCAGGGCGGGCACCTCATTCTTGTGGGTGGTTCGAACGCCTTCAATCAGGCAAACCAGTGGTGGAAACGCGACGGTTTCCAGTCGCCCGATGAGCATCTGCTGCGTGAACTGGGACTACAGGCCACCCGCGCGGGTCAGGCGGGCGCCAGACCGGTGGAGTTCCGCACTGTACTCGCCGAGGAACGGGAGATCCGCGACCTGTCCAACCTGGAGGAGCGGGAGATACCACTGCCGGAGGGGCTGAAGGAGGGTGACAGCGTGGCGGTGCGCATCGGCGACTCCCGGCAGGCCGACGGCTGGGGAGGCATGGTCACCCGCATCCGCATTCAGAAGGGCGGCGAAAGCGAGATTATCCGGCCGGGCACAGCCCGGGAAGCCGCGCTTCTGGTGGGCGAACAGTGGACGGTGACCACTCCGGGCGGCGGGGGCCGCTTCGCGGACGGCCCGGCGACGTTCACCTACCTGTTTCCGGCCGGGCCGGGGACACGCGTATTTCTGACCATCGGAAATCAGTTCCGGGTGGATGTCGCGGCCGTCGGCCCCGAAGAACGCCAGCTTCTGGATACCGGTCTGACGCGCTACAGCTTCACCGGCATGCGGCCGGAACCTTTGCCCGGTCACCCGGACGACGGATCCGCCTTCCGCTGGAAGTGCGGCGACGGGACGCTGACCTTCTTCGGAGCGTCCGCGGAGAGCTTCGCGCGCGATCCCGGCGGAGCGCAGGAGTTGGTTGACACGGCGACAGCGCGAGCTTCGGCGGCCGAGCGCACATCCTGGAGGCGTGAGTTCCTGATCCGTCGCGGTCCTTATGTGGCCGTGCACCCGATGACGGAAGAAGTCCGGCTGCGAGGAAGATACATCAACCTTCTGGACCACACTCTCAGGCCGGTGCAGGATCCCGTGGTGCAGCCGGGCCAGTCGCGGCTGCTGCGTCTGGTGGAGGACTCTCTGGACCCACAGATCCTGTCGGCAAGCTACGAAGCCACCATAGTCTCCTCAACGGAAGACGCAATGGAGATCCGGTGCGCTGGCCCGCTGGGAACACCCGCCGCGATGCGCATCCACACGGCGGGCAGGCAAGTGGAATCGGTGGCCTGCGTGGCCTGCGCGGCCCCCTCCGGCCAGTCCGTGGATCACCGGACTTCCACAGAGGACGACACGCTGTATGTGACGTTTCCCGGAAGCCCGGACGGGGTAACCGTGACGATCCGCTGGCGGAAATAGCCGTGAAGGCTCAGCCGGAGCCTGTGGTCTTCTGACGGAGAAGCTCCAGAACTCGCGGGGCGGCGTTTCGTACCAGCGCCTGCACCCCCTCGCGTCCGTGCGCCCGGGATGCCGCTCGCGGGTCCTCACCGTGGATACCCTGCTCTTCCCAGACAAGCTCTCCCTCCGCAGGCAGGCGGGTGAGATCCACCAGCTCCGGGCGGAAATACATCAGGTATGAGGTCTCGTAAAGGGCGGCGTGCTCGCCGGGAAACCCGTCCTGCGCCGTCAGCTCATGGTCCGGGACCGCCCAGGCGACGCAGGAGTCCTGTTCCTCATTGAACTGCCGGGCGGCTTCCGTGATGACCCGGACATGCTCTCCACCGTAGTGCCCCATCAGGATGACAATCACCCGGAACCCTTCCGCGGCAATCTGCCGCATATGCTCCAGCGCCAGCATCCGGACGCACTCCCGGCTGAACTCTAATGTTCCCTGCCAGGGACCGTTCTCCTTCATGGTGTTGGTGCCGCAGTAGACCGGTGGGAAGACCACGCCGCCGGTGACCGCGCAAAGCTCCAGGCACTGCCCCAACGCCTTCAATGTGTCCAGCCCCAGCGCGTTGTGGCGGCCGTGCCACTCGTGCGCCCCCCAGGGGATATAGGCGACAGGCGCGGCATCGCGCGCCCGCATATAGTCTTCAGGCTTCAACTCTTCGAAACGCATCGCAGGCTCCTGTACATCCGGAACCGGTCGCCGCGGCAGCGGCTCCGTACGCCGCGATACGCTTCGGGAATCCCCCGGTCTTCTCCTCTCCACGGCCTCATCAAAAAAGGGCGGGACCCTTACGGGCCCCGCCCCCTTCAGAACAGCCGGACAGGTCCTATCTCGGAATGCCCGGACCGACGACCTCGATGATGTCCGAAGTGGTCCTCGGCACCAGCAGGCGCATCGGATACGTGTCCCCGGGAGTCCCGGCGGGAATGGCGAACATGATGCCGGTGACCCGCAGGAAGCTGCCGACCGGAGGCAGCGGAGCACCCGCACCGCCGGGCATCAGCACCGCCACCCCGATCGCCGGCGCTCCCGTAGGCAGCCGGTTGCCATCCCGCAGGTTGCTGCCGTCATCGAGCCAGAACACTCCGAGTCCCGGGTTCTGACCGGTCACCGTGCCCCACGTCTCGATCAGGCTTCCCACGTTGTTCAGCCTCTGCGACAGCACCCGCGGATTGCCTGGGCCGGGCAGGGCATCATCCACCACGGCTGGCTGGAAGCCGAAGACCCCGCCGCCCGTGTCGCGGTTGTTCAACTTGAGCGCAACGATGGGCGCCGCCCCGGGATGCTCCACCAGGAGTTCCTTCGCCATGATGATGAGCTCCGTCTGCTCCGCCTCGTAGTAGCCCGTCGTCCCCAGAACGTGCACGACGTCTCCGATGCTGAGCGGGAAGCTCAACAGCTCAGGCGGAGGCACCACACCGATGCCCGCGGAGCGGTCCGGCTCCTCCAAGTAGAAGATGCTGAACCTGTTCCGGAAGTCCGCCGTTACGACCTTGCCCTCCAGGAAGACCTCTCCTCCGGGAGCGACATTCTTCTTGGCGTGACCGATCGGGACGGGCCTTCGGACGGCGATCTTCCGGGCGCTGGTGAGCGGCAGCCCGTTGATGTTGACGCCCGCTCCCGTCATCTGGCCTGTACCGGAGGCTGCGACGACGCTGAACCAGTAGGTCCGCCCACCCGGTCCGCCGATGGCGGGGTTCATCTGGTAGACGATCAGCGCCGCCACGGACCCGCCGGCCGGAATCAGCGGCGGAGCCGCGAACGCGATAGCCACCGCCCCGTTGTCCACCGGATAGGCTCCACTTCCGAGCAGCACGTCTGCAGCGTCCAACAGGCCATTGGCGTTGACGTCCAGGTAGACATCCACGGACAGGATGTCTACCGCGTCGTTTCCTGTACCTCCCGCCTGCAGCGTGATGGTGTCCCAGAAGACCGCTTCCGTGGCGGATGCGGAGACCTTCAGGCTCATCATCCTATTGGGCGGGTTCCCGGGCCGCGGCCACCAGAAGTGGTCGCGCACCACCTTGAAGATGTCGAACGTCAGATCGCCCGGCAGCACGGAGGTCAGGCGGAACGCCGCATCCCAGCTCTCCCTTTCGGTGGGCCAGAAGATGGGCTCCCCGGCCTGGAAGGGGATCTCGGGCAGAATGATGGTGGGCTTGAAGATCCGCACCGCATCATCCGGCGACTCCCGCCGTGGCCGCAGTTTCCATCCCCACGGATACTCCGGCTCCTGGCCGTCGCGATACATGGCCGAGATGCTGATCCAGTAGATGTTGGTTCCGGGCCTCTGCCAGAACCAGTCCTCCCGTTTCAGATCCTGCTCGAACAGGAAGCACGCCTCAGGAGCTGCGGCCGGGTTGCGCGGATCCACGTCCCATCCTGCGAAGGTCCAGCGGAAGTCCTCGCAGATGATGCGATGGATGACCCGCCCCGGGTGGCTCCAGGGCTGCCCCGGTCCCACCGGCACGTCGGTCCAGATGGCGATCTCGAAGGCATCCGGCATCTTCGGCGGGTCGCGCCTGCTCCAGCCTATGAACGATCCCCACCAGTGGATGTCAGTGACCGGTCGCTCGCCGGTGCAGACCCAGTCATCCGCCACGATCTGATCTGAGCCCCGGATGGACCGCTCGTTCCAGCCGTTGAAGAATGGTCCCGGCGGAACCACCGGCACCGGTGGCTGCGACCATTTAATGATCTGTCCAGTGCTGACGCCTGAGTTCACGGCGAACGCCAGGTCGGTATACCGGACAGGATCCGATCCCCACTTGATCTGCTGCCACGGGCCGCCCGAGAGAGACTGCACCGCGGAGGCAAACAGAGGATATGGCTGCCGGGAGTGCTCCTGCCACCTCCAGTAGGCCGGAGCGAGCAAGCTGTTGGAGTTCGCTGTCAGGCTCAGCCAGTACCACTCTTCGATCTCCTGAAGGAACAGCTGCGGCAGCACGACCTCATAGTGGTAGATGGGGCTCCCTTCCGGATTGAACAACCCCGTGAAAGTCTCGTTGGCCATCGAGAACGGGATATCCAACCCGTACATCTCGGGACCGGGCTGCATGAACGGCAGCCCCCACATGTTCCGGTGAATGCCGAGATGGAAGCTGCGGATTCCCTCCCCGCGCCTCTCGCGTCCCAGTTCGTCCATCTCGTAGTTGCCCCACCACTCGAAGCTGAGGATGGCCCCACCCAGGCAGATCCAGTCGTCCGCGAGGGTGCTCCACTCGCGCATCATGAATCCGCTCCAGTCGTGGGCGTGGACGCCGGGCAGTCGTGGATCCGGCGGCTGGAGAATCTTGTTTGTTGCAGACCCTCCTGTGGTCAGCTCGAAGGCCAGATCCCAGCTCTGCTCAGGCGAGGGCCAGAAGATGGGCTCGCCCTTCTCGAACTGGGCACCCAGCCGGGGGGCAGTTGGAATGAAGATGCGGACCGCGTCATCCGGCGCAAGCGATTCGGGAACGCGTGGACGCGTCTTCCACCCCCAAGGATGCTCCACCACCATGCCATCCGGATACACGGCGGCGATGCTGATCCAGTAGATGCCCTGCTGAGAGGTCTGGCGGAACCACTCCTGCTCGTTCAACGTCTGGTCGAACCGGAAGCAGGTCTCGAACGACTCGTCACGCGGGTCGAAGTCGAAGCCCTCCGGAGTGATGCTGAACTCATAGCAGTCGGTCTCCCAGATCACCTGTCCCGGATGGCTCCAGGGCTCATCTTGCCCGGCGGGCACATCCGTCCAGATGGCGATGTGGAAGTGGCTGGGCATGTCCGGAGGCGGTTCGGGTCTCGTCCAGTTCAGGAACGAACCCCACCAGTGGATGTCCGTGACCGGCTCCTCGGTGTCGCAGCGCCAGTCATCCGCGGCGATCTGCTGTCCTCCATCCACTGAGAGTTCGTTCCAGCCGAGCCACGCCTGCGGGGGTTCCCTGTCCTCCGGCGACTGGTCCCACTTGACCGCCACGCCTTTTCGAAGCACTCCCGCGCCCAAGACAGCCACGTCATCATTGTCTGCTCCGGCTGCACCGGGGCCGAGATCGTGCACCTCGATGGTGTGCAGGCTATGCGCAAGCCCCTTCACTATGACGCACGCGGTCTCAGGATGCTGCGGCGAGTGCATATCCAGCCGGGCCACTTCCTCGCCGTCCACCATGACCTGAGCCACTCCGTCATTGTCGTCTCCAACCAGGTGGATGGAAACGATGGAACCTGGGATGGTGGTTGCGGTGGAAGCCGAGTGCCCTCTCTGTCGCAACCAAACCTCGTTGGCGTCCCCGTCTATCCGG
Source organism: Armatimonadota bacterium (assembly GCA_025998755.1). Taxonomy (NCBI): domain Bacteria; kingdom Bacillati; phylum Armatimonadota; species Armatimonadota bacterium. Next base: position 2,684,740 of record AP024674.1, on the reverse strand, counting down.
AACGGGTCATTGACCGTCCAGTCATCAAAGGACGGCGGCCATTCCGCCAGGGAGTAATCGGCATCCCGCCACTGGATCAGGTCGTAGCCCTGCACCATCTCTGGACCTGTCAGGGGATTCTCGAACTCCAGCGAGTTGTAGGGAACCCCCACGATGACATCGGTGTTGGCGGAATGCGAAATGACGGTAAGAGCAGACGCGGGCGCGGCCACAATGAGGCCCACAACGGCGCATACGATCGCGACCGTGGCCAGCCGCCTCCCTCTGCCCGGACTACCTGGGACGGCAGCCCATCTCTGCAGGCCAGCAATGAGGGTATGCATGGCCTTCCCTCCTTTCAACAGAAGCGGCAGCTTTGCTGCCGGATGTTTCCTGCCCGCCACTGCCGCGGCACGGGCGGTCTGTCAGGGACTGTCTCCCGTTACGCAGCAGGGGGAGCTGCCAAGAGACCGGAAGAAGGGGGTCTTTCGCGGGCCACCTTCGCGCAAACTCGCTCACAAGCGCAACTGTACACTAACACGCTGTACGGCCGTTGTCAAGAGATATTCGCCACATCCACGAATGGCGCCCCCCCTTTTTTTGTGTAACCGGTTTCCCTTGCCGCGCCCTTTCATCTGGTATACTGAAGATGAGTGCGTCATCTGTAAGCGCGCCGCGCTCTGGAGGAGAGGTCCGCGGGAGGTTCAGCCTTGCAGCGAAGCATCTTTTTTCTTGCGTGTGTCCTGGTCGCCAAAGCCACGTTTCCGGCCGCAGCCGGCACGGTGGTGTTCCTCAGCTCTGAAGGTTCCCTGATAACCGTCCCCCGCAATGCCCCGGATTTCCCCTCCGCTGCCGCGGCGCTGGCGGAAGGCCCCACCGCGGCGGAGCGATTCCAGCAACGGTTGACATCCGCCATTCCGCCGGGTACCGTGGTCCGCTCCGTGATCATCCGGGAAGGCGTGGCGGAGGTGGACCTGGCGGGGCCAGGGCTGCTTTCGCCGCTGCCGGACACGGTCATTGACGCCATTCAGGAACAGTTCCTCTGGACCGCTGACGCGTACGGCCTGGATGCGCGGGTGCTGTTCAACGGGCAGCCCACTTCGTCGCTGCGGATGACCTCACCCTTTGTGGAGGAAGCTCCGCGGACGGAGATCTTTCTGACATCCGGGGCGCTTGCGGGCAAGCGCATCACTATCAGCCCCGGGCACGGCTACTACTGGACGGGCAGCTACTTCACCACGCAGCGGGGCATCACATGCGGCGACCATCAGCAGGAGGACTTCCGCAACCTGGAACTGGCGAACCTGCTGGTCACCTATCTTCAGGCCGACGGGGCCATCATCCATCACACCCGCGAGCCGAACAAGAACAGGGGGAATCACCCCCTCTCCGGGAAGCCGTGGTGGCAGATGTGCGCGCCTTTTTATCTGTATGACAAAGGCTACCCGCGCTCGGTGTATAGCCCCATCACCAACAGCATTCCGGGGGATCCAAACTATACCTCAAGCCAGGTCGACGACGACCGGCGCTCGCGCCCGGAGGCGTCCAACTACGACGGCACCGACCTGTATCTCTCCATCCACACAAACGCTTTCCAGGGCAACTGCTATGGAACATCCTGTCCGACGGGCATCGAGATGTTCGTGGATGCCACGCAACTGGGAGGGTTCTACTCTCAGTCCCTCAGCCTTGGGCAGAAGAGTCAGACGGCCATCTACGCGGCGGTCCGCGCGGTCTATAACCCGTCTTATCCCTGCCGGAACAACTGTACGCCCCGCACCAACCAGGCGTTCACTGAGATCCACTATCCCCGGCGGCCCGCCTGTCTGCTGGAGCTGGGGTTTCACGACTCCTGCGACACGGATGTCCCCGCGCAGAAGGATCCGGTCTATACGTCCAGCTCGATGTGGGGATTCTACAAAGGTGTGTGCGATTATTTTGGTGTGACGCCGACGTGGGATCTGCGCTCTTACGAGGTGGTCAGCCACAATATCCCCTCCCTGGTCAAAGGAGGGAGCAGCTTCACCGTCTCCATCACGCTGAGAAACCGCGGCTGCATCTGGAACGAGCAGCACCAGTTTCGCCTGGGAGCTGTGGGGGATTCCGACCCCCTGGCCACTGTCACCCGCGTGACCGTCCCGGGCAACGTCGGTCCCGCAGAGATGGTCACCTTCCAGATTCCGATGAACGCTCCCCTCACCGACCTGGCCTACTACACCGACTGGAGAATGGTGCACGACCGCTTTGGGGTCTGGTTCGGTCCCACGGTGGCGCAGGTGGTGAGCGTGGATTCCTCTCCGCCCACAAGTCCGGGCCCGGTGGACGACGGAGGGCCCGTGCAGGCCTCGGTGACCCGGATCCGCGCCTCCTGGAGGCAGAGCACAGACGCCAAGGCTGGCCTGGCAGGCTACTTCTACCGCGTCACGGAGAAAGACGGCCCCCAGGTCCTGGGATGGACATCTGCGGGTGTGAGCACCAGCGTGACCATTCCCCTTTCCCTTGTTCCCGGCCGGACGTATCAGGTATGGGTCAAGGCTGTGGACAATTTCGGCTGGGAGACGGCTCCGGTGGCATCTGCCGGTGTGACGGTGGCGCAGCTTGAGCCAGTGAGGGTGGGGGTGGCGAAGATGCTGGCAGACGGTGAGCCGGTTCTTCTGCAGCCGGTGGTTCTGAGCGCGGTGTTCGGGGATCACTACTATGTGCAGGAGGTGGACCGCTCCTCGGGGCTGCGGGTGGAGGGAGCTGCTCCTGCGGGTGTGGGTCACCGTGTGAGTCTGCGTGGTCTGATGGGAAGCGTTGGTGGGGAGCGCAGTCTGGTGGATGCGGAGGTTGTGTCTTCCCCGGTTGCGGGATCTGTGCCGGTTCCCGTGGCACTTTCGGGGCGGGATCTGGGAGGAACTGCGCTGGGTCCGTTCACGCCGGGAGTGTCGGGCGGACTGGGTTTGAACAACGTCGGGCTGTATGTGCGGGTATGGGGAGTGGTGACGGAGGTGTCGGGCACGGGCTTCCGGTTGAGTGACGGGAGTGTGCCTGGTGGAGTATGGGTTGAGAGCGGGACGTTCCACCGTCCGGGGGTGGGAGAGTTTGCGGTGGTGTCCGGGATCTCCTCGGTGCGTCAGCCGGGTATGGAGCGTCAGGTGAAGGTATCTCGGGACACCGACATCTGGCCGTAGCGACTCCCGGGGAGAGTTTGTGTCATACGGTGGTTGAGCCGCCCGCCGGAGGCGGGCGAGTCGAAACCACACCCGGCACTACGTGGTCTCGATACGCGCGCCTCACACCGCGCTACTCGACCAGCTTAGGGGTCTGCGGGGAGTGGAGCAGACACGGCTCGGAGCGGGACTGAGTTTGAGCCGGGCAACGCCGGCATTGTGGAAAGAGAAAGGGTGGACGGACCTGGCGGGAGAGGCGCCCGCGATGTCTTACGACGGAGGATCTGAGACAATGATGCGCTTTGCGCGCCTGGTTTTGCTCGCACTCATTGTGATGGCACTGGCCGCCGGGACGGCTCCGGCATCGACGGGAGTGGTGGCGTTCTATGACGCTTTCGGAGCCATCGCTCTTTCCGAGCGCAGCATTCCCGACGGCGCGGACCCGGTCCGCACTGTCCTGGAACAGCTGCTGGCAGGTCCGTCGGATGAAGATCTGGCCTTTGCCCTGACCTCGGCGATACCACCCGGCGTGAGACTCATCCATCTGCAGCGCGAGAATCGGAGACTAACGGTTGAGCTCTCCCCCGAGATCCTCGACGGGCTGGACGATGCCCGTCTGGCCCAGATTTTCAACCAGTTCCGCTCCACACTGTTCAGCTTCGAGGACATCTCCGATATTCGCCTGCAGTGCGACGGACGTCCGCTGGCCTCATACCTGCCTCCCGCCCCTGACGTGAGAGGACAGGGGGAAGAGGCGATCGTATTCCCGGCATCCGGAGCGCTTTCGGGGAAGAAGATCACCATCGGCCCGTCTCACGGGCTTTACTGGAACGGCTCAAGCTGGGTTTATCAACGCCCTGAGACCTGCGGGCTTGGTGAGGCCATCCGGGAGGATCTGAACAGCATCCGGCTGATGCAGTTCCTTCATCGCTACCTTACCCAAGACGGAGCGACGGTATACGTGCCCCGTCAACTGAACGAGACGGTCTGCTGCCACAGCGCGACGGGCAACAACTGGTGGCGGCTTGCAGCGCGCTACTGGCTCCAGCAGCTGGGACTGCCTTCCAGCGTCTGGGACTCGTCCACCTCAGACATCAATGACGATATCCGCGCCCGGCCGCTCTATGCGGACTACGTTGGTTCCAACATCTATATCTCCCACCACACGAACGCTTTCAACGGCACGGCAAGCGGCACAGAAGTCTACTACGACACGGCTATGGAGAAGCCAGCCCACGTTGCTAACAGCCTGAGCCTGGCCCAGAAAGCGAAGAATGGCATCGAGGCCGCCATCCGTGCCGCTTATGACTCCTCCTGGCCGATTCGCAACAGTGGCCAGCCGCGTGACGCGGCGGGCGCCTACGGAGAGATTCGCATCCCTAACCAGCCGGCCTGCCTTGTTGAACTGGCGTTCCACGACAACTGCAGCAAGGACGCGCAGTATCTGGTGGATCCCGTGTTCCGCTCCGTGGCGCAGTGGGGGCTTTACAAGGGGATATGCGACTATTTCGGAGTGACGCCGACGTGGGATCTGCGCTCTTACGAGGTGGTCAGCCACAATATCCCCTCCCTGGTCAAAGGAGGGAGCAGCTTCACCGTCTCCATAACTCTGAGAAACCGCGGCTGCGTCTGGAACGAGCAGCACCAGTTTCGCCTGGGAGCTGTGGGGGATTCCGACCCACTGGCCACTGTCATCCGTGTAACAGTCCCTGGCAATGTCGGCCCCGGGGATATGGTCACCTTCCAGATTCCGATGAACGCTCCCCTCACTGACCTGGCCTACTACACGGACTGGAGAATGGTGCACGAGCTGCGCACCTGGTTCGGTCCCACTGTGGCGCAGGTGGTGAGCGTGGATTCCTCTCCGCCCACAAGTCCGGGCCCGGTGGACGACGGAGGGCCCGTGCAGGCCTCGGTGACCCGGATCCGCGCCTCCTGGAGGCAGAGCACAGACGCCAAGGCTGGCCTGGCAGGCTACTTCTACCGCGTCACGGAGAAAGACGGCCCCCAGGTCCTGGGATGGACATCGGCAGGTGTGAACACCAGTGTGACCATTCCCCTTTCCCTTGTTCCCGGCCGGACATATCAGGTATGGGTCAAGGCTGTGGACAACTTCGGCTGGGAGACGGCTCCGGTGGTATCTGCCGGTGTGACGGTGGCGCAGCTTGAGCCGGTGAGGGTGGGGGTGGCGAAGATGCTGGCAGACGGTGAGCCGGTTCTTCTGCAGCCGGTGGTGGTGAGCGCGGTGTTCGGGGATCACTATTACGTGCAGGAGGTGGACCGCTCCTCGGGGCTGCGCGTGGAGGGAGCTGCTCCTGCGGGTGTGGGTCACCGTGTGAGTCTGCGTGGTCTGATGGGAAGCGTTGGTGGAGAGCGCACTCTGGTGGATGCGGAGGTTGTGTCTTCCCCGGTTGCGGGATCTGTGCCGGTTCCCTTGGCGGTTTTGGGTCGGGATCTGGGAGGAACCGCGCTGGGTCCGTTCACGCCGGGAGTGTCGGGCGGACTGGGTTTGAACAACGTCGGGCTGTATGTGCGGGTATGGGGAGTGGTGACGGAGGTGTCGGGCACGGGCTTCCGGTTGAGTGACGGGAGCGTGCCTGGTGGAGTATGGGTTGAGAGCGGGACGTTCCACCGTCCGGGGGTGGGAGAGTTTGCGGTGGTGTCCGGGATCTCCTCGGTGCGTCAGCCGGGTATGGAGCGTCAGGTGAAGGTATCTCGGGACACCGACATCTCACCATAGCAAGCCGCTGGGACGGGCCTCCCTTGTTGGGTTGCCGGGACAACGGAAGGGCTTCATCCTGGGTTTTGCGCCATAGCTCTCACACGGTCCTTGGTGTGGTCGAGCAGCAACGCGTCAGCCTAGCGTATCGAGGTTACGCGCCGTCAGATGTGGTTTCGAGCCGTCCGAACGAGTGGCGGCGGGAAGCCATCTCCTTGCGAACGGCAAAGCGTCCGGATGAGGGCGAGAATGACGACGGCAATTCTGCCAGATGCGGGCAGGAATCCGGGTGCCCGGAGGCTGAAGAGCCATTCGGCAATACCGCAAAAGGATGGACTCAGACTTGACTGCGCGCGAAAGGATCCTTGCCGCACTCTCTCCCGAGGGCACCTCCGACTTTGCCGCCGTCATCCCTTATGAAGGAATCTATTTCCGGGACCGCTGGTTCGAGCTAAGCCCGCGACCGTGGTGGCATCTGCATTCCCCGAACATCGACCAGCAGCTCGGCTGGAGGCGCGATGCGGCGCAGGTGCTGGGGCAGGACTGGTTCGCCGTCGGTCCCTCCAAGAGCGCCGAGGAACGCGAGGCGCTTTGCATAGAGGAGAGGTCGGAAGGCGTGTTCTCTATCGACAGGCGCACCGGAGAGGAGCGCCGTCTGGAGGAGCCACGGGTCAGCGGCATCCCGGACGCCAGCGAACCCCTCACCATCCAGCCGTCTTCCCTGCCCTCCACAGTAGAAGAGGTGGATGCCTGCATCCCCCCACCCGATCCCAGCCTTCCCGAGAGGATTATCAGGGAGGGGCGCGACGAACTGGCCCGCCGCTGCCTGCAGGACTTCGGCGCGGAGCTCTTCCCCATCTCCCACGTCAGCTCCCCCCTTTGGACCTGCTACGACCGGTGGGGATTCGAAGGGATGATGATGCTTCTGATCGACTCGCCGGACGTGGTGCTTAGGGCGTGCGAGCGGAACCTGGAGCACCAGCTTGTGGGTGTCCAGGTGGCGCGGGCTGTGGGGGCTGAAGGGATCTGGATCGAGGAGTGCATGCTGGACATGATCCGCCCGGACGACTACCGCACCTTCAATCTGCCGTTCGTCAGACGACTGACGGAGGCCATCCGCATAGCGGGGATGCACAGCATCCATTACTTCTGTGGAAATCCGGGCCGTCACTGGGACTGCCTGCTGGACACGGGGGCAGATGCTCTGGCGTTGGAGGAGGGGAAGAAGGGCTTTGAGATCCCCATTGAGCAGGTGGTCGAGCGCATTGGCGGAAGAATGTGCGTGCTGGGCAATCTGGACTCCATCAGCATATTGCAGGACGGGACGGATGAGGATCTGGAGCGGGAGGTTAGGCGGCAGCTCGCCGCGGGGCGAGCAAACGGCAGCCGTTTCATTATGAGTCTGGGCAGTCCCGTCACGCCGGGAACTGCGGTCTCGCGCGTCCGGCGCTACTGCGACCTGGTCCACGGCATCCGCATCTGAAGCGCCCGGCTTACTCCCCCGGGATAGCCAGGGAGGCTGTTGCCGGAAGGAGGTGCCCGTGCTACCATCCCGCGGGCGGCAGGTGCCAAGAGACCGCCCGCGAGGAGCTGGAATGCTGAAGAAGCTTGATCTGAATGGCGCGTGGATGGCGCGCGGATTCGACGGGCAGCACGGAGGCCCGGAGAGTTTTCTGGGCGAAAGGGCCGACCTGCGCACATTCCTTCCGGCGCAGGTTCCGGGGGACATTCACCTGGACCTTCAGCGGGCCGGCCTGGTGGGCGACTATAACATCGGGCTGAACGCGCAGGAGCAGCGATGGGTGGAGGAGCAGTACTGGCTCTACCGCCGCACCTTCGACGCCCCGGCAGAGGCCACAGGCAAGCGGGCGTGGCTGGTCTTTGAAGCGCTGGACCTGTGCGCGCGCATCTTCCTGAACGGCCAGGAGATCGGCTCGCACGCGAACCGCTTCGTGCCCTGCCGTCTGGACGTGACAGGCCGGCTGCGCGAAGGCGAGAACGTGCTTTGCGTGCTGGTGGAAAGCGGGCTCTACTCGGTCTCCGACAAGCCTGGGCGCGATTACTCGCTGCAGATGGACCATCTCCTGCACAAGAGGAGCTGGCTGCGAAAGCCGCAGTACAGTTTCTCCTGGGACTGGGCCCCGCGCCTCGTGAATGCGGGGATCCACGGGAACGTGCGCCTGGAATGGACGGATGCCCCGCGTCTGGATGCCGTCACCATCTACCCCGAGTTGTCCGAAGACCACTCCGCCGCGAAGATCCACGTGGTGGCATTCGTGGACCGGGTGTCTGACGCGAACTCCCATGCCACGCTCCTCGTGCGCGTGCCTGAGGTGGGAGCGGAAACCACCGTGGATGTCGAGTTGAAAGAAGATGTGACGCGCGTCCCGGCTGCCGTGGACATCCCCGCTCCAAAGCTCTGGTGGCCCCGGCCGCACGGAGATCAGCCGCTTTATGCGGTGGAGATCCAGTTGGTTCAGGAAGGTCGCCCCGTGGACTGTGCCAAGCGCAGGACAGGCATCCGGAGCGTGCGCATCAATCAGGATCCGCATCCGGTGGAAGGCGAATACTTCATTCTGGAAGTCAACGGCCGCCCGATCTTCGCCAAAGGCGGAAACTGGGTGCCGCCGGACAGCATCTATTGTGCGCCTGATGAACAGCGCTACCGCAGACTGGTGGAGCTGGCTGTCGAGGCCAACTTCAATGCGCTCCGCATCTGGGGCGGAGGACTCTACGCGGACCACCGGTTTCTGGACGCCTGCGACGAGCTGGGGGTGCTGATCTGGCACGACTTCATCTTCGCTTGCTCCAAGTATCCGGGCGGTGATCCCGAGTTCCTGGAGAGCATCCGCCGGGAGGTGGCGCACAATGTGCGGGAGCTGTCCCACCATCCCAGCCTGCTCGTCTGGTGTGGAAACAACGAGCTGGAATGGGGGGCCTGGGAGTGGGGCTACGACCAGGTGCGCGCCTGGCCGGACTATGCCCTGTATCACCTGGAGATACCGCGGATCGTCCAGCGCGAAGATCCCTCGCGTCCTTACTGGCCCAGTTCGCCCTATTCCACGGGCCTGCGTCGTCCGAACGATCCCACAACGGGCGATCAGCATCCCTGGCACGTCACTCTGCAGGAGCACGGCCCGGATTTCTGGGCCTACCGAAGCGATGTGAGCCGCTTCCCCAACGAAGGCGGGGTGCTCGGAGCGACCTCACCGGCCACACTCCGCCAGTTCCTGCCCGAAGGGCAGCGGCGGCTTTTCTCCCCGGTCTGGGAGTTCCACGACAACGCCTGCAACTACTGGGGTGAGAGCGGGATCTGCTATCGCATCTTCCGCCACTGGCTGGGGAAGGGCGAAGAAGAGGTCACCTTCGAAGACTACGTCTTCTATTCGGGCGTGCTGCAGGCGGAGGGGCTGCAGGAGTACATCAACAACTTCCGGCGGAGGATGTACAGCACATCCAGCGCCATCTTCTGGATGTACAACGACTGCTGGCCTGCTTCGCACGGATGGACTATTGTGGACTATTACCTCCGCCGCAAGCTGGCCTATCACCCTGTGCGCCGCGCGTTCGCCCCGGTGCATATCGTGCCGGTGGTGGAGGACGGACGGGTCCGGTGGTTCGGCGTGAATGACACACCCGAAGAATGGAAAGGGCAGGCGCGGCTCGGGTTCTTCCTGCTGGAGGGAGGGCTTCCCGTGGACGAAACCTTGGATGTCAGGCTGGCTCCGAATGCGTCCACTCTCGTCGCCGAGAAGCCGCTGGCTCGAGTGGGAAGCACTGGGCAAAGCGAGGTCCGGGGCATTCGGTCTGCTGTTGCGGGAAGGCCGTAAGGTGGCTCAGAACCGCCTGTTCATCGAGCGCTTCAAGGATCTTCGGTTCGCGGATCCGGCGGTGAGCGTGAAGCGCGACGGGGCAAACGCTGTCTTCAGCAGCGATGTCTTCGTGTGGGGCGTGTGTCTGGACCAGGACGGGGAGTCGCCCGTAGCGGATGATCTGTTCGACCTGATTCCGGGCGTGGAGTATGCCATCCCGTGGCCGGAGGACCGGGATCTTCCCGTGCCGCAGAGGTGCGCTTCGGCCCTGCCCTGGCGGTCCGTACGGTGAGCGTCGCAGAGGCTGGGCCGCGCCGGAGCGGGGACAGAAGTCATCCTCTGCCGCTTTCCGGCACGGGACGACTTCGGGGGAGCATCCTGGCCGATGTTGATAGCACGGCGCCGATCGGCATACACCGTCTTTGCTATGCTGATCCAAGCGGAGAAGACGGAACTCCCGAATGCGCAGGTCGAGGTCAGACCGGGCCGGCACGGGACGCTGAGGGCAAGAGTGACCATGGACGGTTTGCCCCGGCCGTTCGACTTCTCCGTGCGGCGGCTGACTCCGCCTGCGGGATAGCCGTTTCGCTCAGCCTTCGTCAGCCTCCGGCGACAGCCGGAAGTCCAGGTGGGCCGGCGGATGCAGAGTGCGACGCAAGCGCAGGCGCAGTGCGCGGTCCGGCACCCGTCCTTCCTGTCGAGCGATCTTCCAGGCCTGCCATTCGAACCAGAGGTCCGTCAGCGTGACCTCGCCCTCGCGGATGGTGGCGAACTCGCGCTCGAAGAAACCGTCCAGTTCGTCCTCGTGACCGGTGGCCAGCGCCGACCATGCCGCCATAAGCTGCACCCGCTCGTTCGACGCGACATCCGCGGGCAGGCTCCGGCAGAACTCGCGCAATTCTTTCGCGCAGCCCTGGCGCTGCAGTAACCGGCCGAGTTCCAGGGCCAGCGCAGGGATGCGCGGCCCGCACTCCCACGCCTGCCGCATGAGCTCCAGAGCCGCGTCAGGCCGCCTGGCCCTCTGCTCGAAAACGGCCAGATTGCGAAACGCCCACCCGGTGGGAGTCTCTTCGGCTGAACGCATCCAGGCTGACCGTGCTCCCCTGGAGTCCCCGCCTTCCATCCGCGCCACCCCCAGATGAAGCAACGAAAGCCAGTGGCGGCCTTTTCTGCCGCGTACGGAGCGCTCCAGCGCCTCCCGCCACTCCGTCTGCACCATGTATTGTCCGGGTTCCTCCTGCGGAGGGCGCTCCGGCAGGATGCCGCTCCGCAGAAGCTCCAGCCACGGCTCCTGATCCGGACCCATCGAATCCTCTGGAAAGCACAGGTTGGCGGGAATCCCGCAGGGCTGACCTGAGATCCGGCAGCGCTCGCGCTCCAGCGCCCCCCATCCGGAGCCTCTTGCCAGGAGCTCCTGACAGGGCATCCGTGACGTCTCCTCCAGGGCAGCGTGAACGCGTTCAAGCTCGCCCTCAGGCAGAGACTCCTCCAGGCGGCAGCCCACCTCGGCCACCGCCTGCGACCAGTCCTCCGAATGAGCAGGGGAGGGATCCACGCGGAGGCTTCCGAACGCCTCCGTCCAGCTCCAGGTCTCCTGCGCCGGCATCGGCACGCATTCCAGCTGAGTGCGCGCGAGTCCGGCCTGCACCTCGATGTAGGCGCTCCCGGGCTCGCCCAGATATTCCTGCCAACGGCGCCCGCCGGGAGACTGCCCCCATACGAACAGTTTGCGCCCCCTCAGGCGCCGAGTGGAAGTCTGAACGAAGCAGTGGCCCTCGCTATCGGCCTGCGCAATCCACGGCCTGGACCCTTCCGGCACCCGAAAGAACACCTCTTGCGCAAACGGCGCGCTGGCCGGGCGGCTGAGATCCACATCCACTGCGCGGGGCACATCCACCAGCCTGAGCGCCCCACCGCTCCCCAGAATGGCAGACCGCGCCGGACACATGACGCGGCCGTCCGGGAGTTCGGGAAGCGCGATGTTGGTCCACCAGTATACCGGAAGCTCGAACGGGTGAGGATTGACCAGCCGCACGTGAACGAATAACCGGCGCGCCCCCTCCGGCAGCCAGAAGTCAAGCTGCCAAGTCAGGCCCTTCACGCGGTCCCATTCGTAAAGGCGCAGCGCGGGACCTCCTCCGGGGGCCGGAGCCCGGGCCGCGAACACTGGGGAGCAGGTCAGGTAGTGGTGCCCGGGATGGGAGGCGTTCCACTCGATACCGCCGGAAAACCATGCGCCGCGCAACGCAAGATTGGCCGTCTGCAAAATCCGGTTGCGCTCCACGAGCTCGCGGCCGTCCTCCAGACTGCGCAGTGACACCAGCCTGCCGCCCATCTCTGGCAGGAACTCCGCGCGCAGCAGATCGTTCTCCAGCACAAGCGAATGGAAATGCTCGGGACGAAGCTCGCGCAAGAGATCATCCTGCATCCGGTAGGGCAGCACGCGGAAGGACGTCTCCCAGCCGATCCTCTCCCGGTCTTCAGGGGGAAGCCCTTCCAATCTCAGGGAGCACGCCGGCCTTCGGCGGTGGCGGAACACAGGGAGCGGGTTCTCAGGCCCAGGGAGGGCCGCAGGCAGGCTGTAAACGGAAACTGTCAGACGCGTGCCGGTCTGCATCATTTCAGACCGTCTACCCCACGGCGGCTGCGTCTGTCAAATACGGGCCGGGGGAGGCACACAGTGCTGCTCCCCCGGCTTGGCAATGTCTCAAATGGGCTGAGGCCGGCCCCTCAGCCCAGACGCCGGCGCAGGGCCGCAAGCTGAGCGTTCAACTCCTGCGGGAACTCCTCTCCGAACTTGCCGAAGAACTCCTCGATGCTGTCCGCCTCCTCACGCCAGGCGTCCCGGTCCACCGCCAGCAACTCGCGGACGGCCTCCGGCTCCAGATCCAGGCCGTTCAGGTTCAGCTCGTCAGCAGCGGGAACCACACCGATGGGAGTCTCCGTGCCGGACACATCCCCCTTGCAGCGGCGGATGACCCACTCCAACGCGCGCAGGTTGTCCCCGAAGCCGGGCCACAGGAACTCGCCCTGTGCGTTCCTCTTGAACCAGTTCACGTGGAAGATGCGAGGAGGCGAGGCGATCTTCTTGCCCATCTCCAGCCAGTGCCGGAAATACCGGGCCATGTTGTAGCCGCAGAAGGGCAGCATGGCCATGGGATCCCGCCTGAGCACCCCGGCGGCTGCGGTGGCCGCCGCCGTGGTCTCGCTGGCCATGGTGGCTCCCACAAACGTGCCGTGCTCCCAATCCAGGGACTCATACACCAGGGGAGCCAGCCGCGCGCGCCTACCGCCGAAAAGAATGGCCGAAATGGGCACGCCGGCGGCATCCTCCCATCGGGGATCCATCATCGGACAGTTGCGCGCCGGAGCCGTAAAGCGCGCATTGGGATGAGCCCCCGGCTCGGGCGAGTCCGGAGTCCACTCGTTGCCCTTCCAGTCTATTCCGCGGGCGGGAGGATCCACGCCCATACCCTCCCACCAGACCGTGTTCTCGGGGGTCAGCACGACATTGGTGAAGATGGTGTCGCGCTTCATGGTCTCCATGGCGTTAGGGTTGGTCTTGTAGCTGGTGCCCGGCAATACCCCGAAGAACCCGGCTTCCGGATTGACGGCCCAAAGCCTGCCATCAGGACCGATGCGCAGCCAGGCGATGTCGTCCCCCACCGTGAAGACCTTGTACCCGGGCATGCTTTCCGGAGGAACCAGCATGGCCAGGTTCGTCTTGCCGCAGGCGCTGGGGAAGGCGCCGGCTATGTAAGTGGTCTCGCCGTCCGGACTTTGGACGCCCACGATGAGCATGTGCTCCGCCAGCCAGCCCTCCTGCCAGCCCAGATAGCTGGCGATTCGCAGCGCCAGGCATTTCTTGCCCAGAAGCACGTTGCCCCCGTATCCAGACCCGTAGCTCCAGATGGTGTTATCCTCCGGGAAGTGCAGAATGTAGCGACGGTTGATGTCCAGCTCACCCCGGCAGTGCAACCCCTTCGTGAACTCCCGGTCAGTCCCCAACTCGTCCGCAGCGACCTTCCCCATCCGTGTCATGATCCGCATGTTCAGCACGACATAGATGCTGTCCGTCAGCTCAATGCCGATCTTGTTAAATGGGGATCCTGGTACGCCCATGATGAAGGGGATGACGTACATCGTCCGGCCTTTCATGGAGCCGTCGAACATCGCCCCCACCTTGTTGTACGCCTCCTGCGGGTCCATCCAATTGTTGGTGGGGCCGGCATCTTCCTGCTTGCGCGTGCAGATGAACGTCAGGTGCTCCGTGCGGGCGACGTCATTATGGGCCGTTCGATGCAGCACGCATCCGGGGAGCTTCTGCTGATCCAGCTGGTGCAGTTCACCGGTCCGAAAAGCCTCTTCCTCAAGCCTTCTGCGCTCCTCGTCCGAACCGTCAATCCAGACGACGTTGTCCGGTTTGCAGAGGGCGATCATCTCTTCAATCCACTGTCTTGCCTCCGGGTGTCGGATCATCGTACAGGTCCTTTCCTCCTTGGGGTGGCACAATGGGAGAGCGGCCGTAAGGCGCGAGGGCCGATCCCGCTATCCCGCGGGTTGGCTCTTCCGCTCAGGTGTCTATGATGTACCATTTGCACCACATTCGCAGAATGTGTGACGCGACCCTTGCGGGCCATACTTTGTGAGGATTTTCACATACCACGCCTAAAATGTCAAGAGGCTTTGGGATGGGACAATGCTGCTTGCGGGGCAGCAACTGCAGGAGGATGGTAAAGATCCGGGACCGACACCCCGGCAGCAGTCCCCTTTCAGCGCTCGGCCAGGACGCGCTTTCCGTCCTCCCTCAGAGCCGGCGACGGTGCCGAAGCGCACACGCGGGCCAGAGCGTTGCGTGTATCAATGATGGCCCGGGCGTGACGAAGCACCTGTTCGTAAGGCAGCGATGAATGATCCGTGCAGATGATCACGCAGTCCGCCGAACGGATCCGCTCAGGTGTCAATTCAACAGAATGGAAGACGGAACCGCCCTCCTCGAACTCCGGAACAAGCGGGTCGTGATACTCCACCGATGCTCCGCGCGCTTTCAGGCGCTCGATGACCCTGAGGGCAGGCGACTCGCGCACATCGTCAATATCCTTCTTATAGGCCACCCCGAGCACCAGCGTGCGGGAGCCGGCCAGATCCCTGCCCAGCTCCTCCAGAGTGGCCCGCACCCGGTCCACCACGCGATCCGGCATGCCGTCGTTGATCTCGTTGGCGAGCTCCACGAAGCGCAGCGTGCAGCCGTACTGCCTGGCCTTGTATAGAAGATACTGCGGATCCACCGGAATGCAGTGCCCGCCCACTCCCGGACCCGGGTAGAACGGCATGAACCCGAACGGCTTGGTGGCTGCGGCGTTGATGACCTCCCAGACGTCAATACCCATCCGTTCGCAGACCTGCGCCATCTCGTTGGCCAGAGCGATGTTGACGTGCCGGAACGTGTTCTCGAACAGCTTGGCCATCTCGGCCACGCGGGGGCTGCTCACGCGCACCACCCTCTCGGCCACCAGAGAGTAGACGGCCTCCGCCAGATAAGTCGCTTCTTCCGTGGTTCCGGCCACGAGCTTGGCCGTATTGCGCACGTTGAACTTGGGATTGCCCGGATCAATGCGCTCCGGCGAGAAGGCGAGGTGGAAGTCCCGTCCTGCCCGAAGACCGGACTCCTCCAGCACCGGCTGCAGGATCTCCTCGGTGGTGCCGGGGAAGGAGGTGCTCTCCAGAATGATCAGATGTCCCCGCTTAAGCCGACTTGCGACCGTCCGCGCCGCCGACCGGATGAACGACAGGTCCGGCTCATTATCCCGTCCGCACGGCGTGGGGACGCAGATGATGACCACGTCGGACAGGGCGATGTGCCTGTCGTCGGAGGTGGGGAGAAGGAGTCCGTCGAGCACCAGGCTCCTGATGACTTCTGAGGAAACGTCCCGGATATAGCTCTCGCCGTCCCGCAGGCGGGCGAGCTTGGCGTCGTCCACCTCGTAACCAGCGACCTGGACGCCGTTGCGGGCGAACTCCACCGCCAGAGGCAACCCCACGTAGCCCAGCCCCACCACCGTGATCCTGATCTGCCGCCCCGTAATGCTGTGCAGTAGCTCCATTCGCAATCTCCGTTTCTGGTCGTCTCGCCGCCCCTGACTCAGGCGTGGGCCGGAGGGTCCTAACCGCCACCCCGGAAAAGTGCACCCTAGCTGAGGCATTCTAGTTATAGGCATTACAGGCTGTCAACCGGAGGTTTCCTCCTGCGCCTGGAGTCCTCCGCCCGGTTACACCTCACCTATGCGCAATCAGTCAGCTATCACCAGGAAAGTCAGCGCCAGATTCCCGAGAATCCGGGTAAAGTCCGATATCGTCTCCCAGCCGCTGCGCGGAGCGCTCATAGCTCTGGGAGGGACGATGATGATATCCCCCAGCCTGACAGGCCCGGCTTCCTTCACGCGGCGAACTTCGCCGCCCGCACGCACGATAACAGTATTCCCCCGATCCGCATCCCGCGCATAGCCTCCCACCTGGCGGATGTAGTCCTCGGCGGTCAACCCTTCCCGGAAGACCACCACAGAAGGGCTGACCACGGCGCCGGCAACAGACACCACCAGCGGACGCCGCGGGATATACAGGGTATCCCCGTCCTCCAGCGGCAGGTCATCGGCCGACCCCGGCTCCTGAAGGCCCTTCGGCAGGTCGATCGGCAGCCGCATGCTGGCCACGACGCTCTCGACTGTCCGTGCCTCCTCCAGCGATACCTCGCCCACCGGTTCTGCGCCGAGCTTGCCGGCCTCCGCCGCCACACGTGCCAGCCCGGCAGCCGCCGCACTCGCCTCGGCGGCCCTCGCGGCCACGGAGGAGGGTATGGACGGGGTTGGGGCAGTTGCCGTGGTGGCGGTGCGCCTTGTGGGGGAGATGCCGTATTTCGCCATCTCCAGCTCGCGGATCTGCTCGGCAAGATCCTTCTGCGCCTGCTGGATCTCGGCGGCAACCTCAAGCTGCCGCTCCGCGAGGAGCGCCGGGGTCTTCCGGACGAACACGGCCCCCTCCGGGAACGCCTCCTCCGCCAGCCCTCCGGCGCGGGCGATCAGACTGGAGACCCTTTCGCCCTCCTGCAGGAGCGCATATGTTCCCGGGTAGCGCACCCGGCCGGTGATCGTAACCACCCTGGGCGTCCGGCGCGCGTCCGAGACCTCCTTCACCGAGACCTGATCCCCGTCAGCGAGCAGGATGTTGTCGGACTCTTCGCCCGCCATGGCGCGGTCCAGATTCAGGTTGAGGATCTGCGTCTGCTGGCCGGCCTCGGTCTGGCGCGCCACCTCCACCACACGGTGGGCCTCCGCCTTGGCCCCTCCCGCGGCGATGAGCAGATCCCGCAGCCGCATTCCCGTCCACCCGGTCATACACGCCCGGGACGGCTGACCTGCCCGGAGATGGTGACCGTGCGATCCAGCGCCGCCGCCTCCTGCACCGAATAGACGACCACCCGGTCCTTCGGGCGCAGTTCAACGTCCTGCTCCGCGTCCCCGGCCATCGCGCGCCCCAGATGCACGCTCAACATCTCCGTGGATCCGTCTTCGCGGTTGCGCAGGATCGTCGCCCGCTCCAGATAGATCTCGACATCTGCAAAGCCCTCGGCCCGCCGCACCAGGTCCGAGATGCGCATCCCTTCCGTAAACTCATACTCTCCCGGCCGCCGCACCTGGCCGCTGATCTCCACCCGGTTGACGGCATCCTGAAGCACAGGCTGAATCAGCAGCAGGTCTCCGTGCTGTAGCGGAAATTCCCAGTCGGGAGAATCCGGCGAAGAAAGCGTCAGATCCACCAGGAACTTGCGTGATCCCCCGACCACGCGTTCTACCCGGACGCTACTGAGCGACGCAAGACCGTTGGGCCCACCCGCCATCCGCAACACGCTGCGAACGCTCGTTTCTTCCAACAGCTCGTAGATCGCCTGGCGGCGGACCTCTCCCTTCACCGTGACGGTGGGGCCGATGGCCGGGACGAAGACCGAATCGCCACTCTGAAGTGTGATGTCCCCGCTGCGGTCACCGTCCAGAAGCAAGCGGTACAGGTCAGTGGTGGCTACGGTCTTTTTGTTGCGCTGGACAGTGATCCTCCTGAGCGACCCCGCGTCTGTCGGACCGCCTGCCACATAAAGGGCGTTCAACAGCGTGGAAAGGCCGGGCAGGATATAGGCACCCGGCTTTTTCACCTCCCCGATAATGAAAACTTGAATGGGACGGATGGAGAGGATGCGGGCCTGTGCGGCCAGAGACGGGAACTTGGCGCGCGTCTCCTTCGCGATGACACGTTCGGCCGCCCCGATGGTCAGCCCGTTCACGCGGACGAATCCGACGCTGGGAATGCGCAGCCTGCCTTCAGAGTCCACGGTCTCTGCCAGCACCGTCTCCTGTCCGGCGGGACTGCTGAGAACCACTTCCACGGTGTCTCCCGGCCCCAGTGGATACTCTGCCGGCGGCGGCAGGTTCGGGATCGGCTGAAACCCTTCAGTGACGCGGTCGAAGAAATCGTGGCCGAACAGCCGGATCTCCGGCTCCGGAGGAGGGAACATCTCCGCACGCTCGCCGGGAGAGGGAACGCCCGGCTCGGAGGCGGGCTGCATCGGCGTGCCCGGCACTGCGGCTGGCTGCTGCGTGGGAGCGGCGATGGGGGTCTGCGTCGCAGGGTAAGGGGCGAGCGGTGCCGGGACAGGAGCGGGCTGTCCCGCTTCGGGCTGGGCGGAACGAGATCTGGAAAGACCTCCATCAGGCGGTGCCGGGAGCGTGACCGTATAACGCTCTTTGTCTTCACGCGCGGGAGAGGAGACCGGTTGCGCCGCGACAGTCTCCGCGAGCAGGCACAGGGCTATCAACGCCGCCAGACGAAATCCTTTTCCTCGAAGCATCCCCGGTCCTTGAAGAATCTGCCGCGTCCCGAGATAGGATCTGCGGACCATTGCTGCGCCGGTCCGCAGCCGCGTTAGTATACCACACTTAGCCCTCCCGCTGCAGAGAAGGGAGCCTGCCAGCATTTTGCACTGTACAGCAAGGCGCCCGGACCGTGTGGCCCGGGCGCCGATTCTTATTGTCTTGCGCAAGCGGATCTTCGCAGCCTGACGGCGACCTGGCCGCAGGCCGGAAGCGGCTTTCAGGAACCGGCCAGAAGCGAGTCCATCGGGATCAGCCCCAGGCGGGTGGCCCGCCGGAAAGCCTGCACCCGGTTGGAAACATGCAGCTTCTCATAGATGTTGGCCAGATGAAAGTCCACAGTCCTCTTGCTCACGTACAGGGCGTCCGCGATGTCTTTGCTGGTCCTTCCCTCTACCACCAGGGACAGCACCTCGATCTCTCGCGGGGTCAGTTTGATTGTCCGCTCTTCCTGAGCCCCAGGAATTCCGACAGTCGACATCCGGTGTCTCCTTTCCCTGTTCGCCGCTATCAAGATGTTTCCACATTCGCAAAAGCTATCCCAAGCGCTTTTGCGCCATCTCTCGGCGACGTCAGGGGCCAGCCTTGGCTTTATGCTGAGTTGGGTGTCCTCCCGTCATCGCGCAGACGGAACCGTCGGCACCAGACGGCTCCCGCCCTTGGCGCGCCCTCACCGAATGACTTGTTCCGTCCCAGCGCTCTCCTGTGAGAAGAAAAGTTCAAACGCGGTGTTGCTTTGCTGGCGGAACCGTGCAGAAGCTCCGGGAGGAGCGAGCAGCCGCAAAGCGAGGCAGGCCAGCCTGTACTTCCGCGGAAAGGCCCTCGGATGTCATAATGCAGAAGCCGGACAGATTCAGGAGCCAGCTTGGGAGGGAACGAGGATCATGTCAAAAAAATCCGTCCTTTTGCTTCGTCTGCTGGAGCTTCTGCGGGAAAGTCCCGGATTGACCGCCGCCCAGATCGGCGCGGAGCTGGGACGTTCCGAGCGAACCGTCTACCGCTACATCCAGGACCTGGCCACCGAGCTGGACACGGATGTGGTGTTCGAGAACGGCTACCGCATCGGCAGTGACGCGCGGCTGACACCTATCAACTTCACCCCTGAAGAGGTGCTCGCCATCAAGATGGCGCTGGAGGCCACACCGCTTCGCAAGACCGAGCCTCTGGCGCGCAGCGCAGGCAGCGCGCTGCGGAAAGTGGAGACCACGATGTCCGGCATCGCCCGCAAACACAGCGAGCAGGCAAAGGGAAAAGTCTACCTGGCCCCCTCCGTTTCCACGCCGGTAAGGTTGAAGGAGAACCTTTTACCCGACATTGAAAAGGCCCTTCTAGCGGAGGAGACACTGAGGCTGCGCTACTGGTCCGTCTCTGCGCCTCAGCCTGCCGATCGCGAGTACGATCCCTACGCTCTGGTCTTCCGCAGCCGGCATTGGTACCTTCTGGGCTACTGCCACAGGCGCAAACAGGTCCTGCAGCTGAGGCTTGATCGCGTAGTCTCCGCCACGCCTTCCGGTCGCACCTTCAACCGCCCGAAAGACTTCTCCGTGGAGAGTTTCTACAAGAACAGCTGGGAGGTCATGACGGGGGATCCGGTGCGGGTGGAGATCCTGTTCGACGCCTCCGTAGCCCGGCGCATCAAAGAGACGCACAGACACCCCACCCAGGAGGTGGTGGACCGCAAGGACGGCAGCGTCGTCTTCAGCGCAGAGGTGGCAGGTCTGGAGGAGATCGGAAGATGGGTGCTCACTTTCGCGGGAAACGCTAAGGTGCTGCGCCCTCCCGAGTTTGTGGAATGGATGACGGCAAAGGCGCGGGAGCTGGCCAGCGTCTACCTGCCGGCGCAGGGAGGCGCTGCGACTGCCCAACCCCGAGCATCGGGGTCCAGCCATCCATAGGCCGACAGATGCTCTGGAGGGACCTCCTGGAACCTCCGCTACCTCTGGAAGATCTTCTCCAGGCTCTCCCGGTCCAGCCGCACCATGATGGGGCGGCCGTGGGGACAGACGTAGGGGTTGTCGCACTGCAGAAGCTGCTCAATCAGCGACCGCATCTCTGGCTCGGACATCCGGTCTCCGGCCTTGACGGCCGCCTTGCAGGCCGCACTGGTGACCACGGCCTCACGGGGGGCCAGCATCTTCCGGTCCAGCGTCAGCTCCACCACCTCGCTCAGCATATCGCGCACCGTCTGCTCCACATCAGAGAGCTTCAGGCCGGCAGGCACGCCGCGCAGCAGCACGGCCTCCGGCCCGAACTGCTCCAGCACGAAGCCCAAGTCTGCGAACTCCTGCAGACGCTCCATCACGATGCCCGCCTCCCTGCGAGACAACTCCAGCGTCACCGGAACAGCCAGCATCTGCACGGGATTTGAGGACGAGCGGGAACGGAAGCGCTCGTAGAGCACCCGTTCGTGCGCGACATGCTGATCTATGATGGCCAGTCCCTGCGGCGTCTCCACCACAATGTAAGTCCCGGCCACCTGTCCCAAGATGCGGAGGCGGGAAGGATCCAGCCGCTGGTCCGCGATGTGGGACGACTCCGGCGGAACGGAAGTCCCAGGCTCCGGGCCAGAGGTCTCCCGGTTGTGCTCCGGCGGAGCGTAGAGCCGGTGCGCATCCGGGTGCGGAGCGGGATCACGCTGCAGCCATCCGCCGCCCACCGCCTGAGGCGCGGGCTCGAAGGAGAATCCCGGACCCTGTGGCACGAGGGCGGGCCCTGCAGGTGACGGGGCCACACTGGGCACCAGTCCCTTCCCCACAAGCGCCTCACGCAGCGTGTGGAACACCAGCGAATGCGCCTCCCGCTCCCGCACGAACTTCACTTCCGCCTTCCGCGGATGAACATTGACGTCCACCAGATCCGGCGGAACATCCAGCAGAACCACCACGATCGGGAAGCGTCCGTGAGGCAGCAGCCCGGCATATGCCTCGTCCACGGCGTGCGAGAGGAGGCGGCTTGAGATGGGCCGCCCATTGACAAAGAGATACTGCTGGGAACGGTTGGGACGGGTCCGCGTGGGCGGCGCAAGGAACGCGCGAACAGAAAGAACGGACTCCACCTCCGCCGGGATCAGCTCCCGCGCCACCTGCCGCCCGAACACGCTGGCCAGGGCAGTGACAATATCGCCACCCGGGTGGCTGAAACTCTCCTGCTCACCGTGGCGCACCGAGAACGATACCTCGGGCCGGGCAAGCGCCAGCCGCTGGACGAAGTCCAGGCTCCGGGCGAGCTCGGTCTGAGCGCTCTTCAGGAACTTGCGGCGCGCGGGAACGCTTTCGAACAGGCGCGACACCCGCACCGTCGTGCCGGGAGGCGCTCCAGCCGGCTCATGCTTCACCGTGACTCCGGCGCGGATGAGAACACGCGTCCCTTCCTCAGAATGGCGAGGACGCGTGACCAGCTCGAACTCCGAGACGGATGCGATGCTTGGCAGGGCTTCCCCGCGGAACCCGTATGTGGTGATGCGGAACAGGTCCTCGGCGGAGGAGATCTTGGAGGTGGCGTGCCGCTCCACAGCCAGGAGCGCTTCTTCGGCGGTCATCCCCTCCCCGTCGTCGGAGACCTCCACCAGGTCGCGCCCTCCATCCTCCAGCAGCACACTGACGCGGCGCGCCCCGGCGTCCAGGGAGTTCTCCACCAGCTCCTTCACCACCGACGCCGGGCGCTCGATAACCTCCCCCGCAGCGATCCTGCTGGCGATCTCCGGAGGAAGGACTACAATCGAGGGGCGCCGCGCTTCTCGTGCCTCTGGATTATGAGAGGACGGGTCTGACACTTGATTGAGAATCATCCTCTTTACGGCAGTCAACTGACGTCTGCCTGGTCCATATTCGAAGCAACCCGGGACACCAGGCCTTCGTTACGGCTGACAGCGTCCGCCCGGTCGAGCGGAAGCTTGCCGCCAGGATCAATGCTGGATCGCCAGCGGACTGCGAAAGGGATCAACCTACCAGCTTCTGCAAATTCCGAGAGGTCCGAGCCGTCGGATGCTTTACTCCTTGCCACCAATCCGAAGGCAGAGGCACACGCGGGCTCTCCCTGCGGCAGCACCTCCGCTAATTTTCTTGCGGGGACACTCTCCGAGATCACCCCACCCCCTCCGGATTTTTGCCCGAAGCCATTGTAGCAAAAGTTGTCACTCTGTCTCCGCCTCTTTCTGAAGCTGCCACAGGGCGGTGAGCGCCTCCACGGGGGTCATGGTGGAGATGTCCATCTTCTTCAACTTCTCCACCACCGGCGAAGGGGCTGCCTCGAAAAGCGTCAGCTGCCTCACCTGGGCCGGTGCCGGAGCCCGGCGCGGCGCGACCCCTGCGTTGCCCTCGTCCTCCTCCAGATCCCTCAGAACCTCCTGCGCGCGGGCAACAACCTCCTCCGGCAGGCCGGCCAGCCGGGCCACCTGAATTCCATAGCTACGGTCCGTCCCTCCCGGCATGATGCGGTGCAGCCAGATGATCCGGTCCGCCTCTTCCCGCACCGCCACCCGGTAGTTCCGGACGCCCGGCAGCTGAGACGCAAGCTGGTTCAGATGGTGGTAGTGCGTGGCGAACAGCGTCTTGATGCGCGCCTTCGCCAGAAACTCCGCCACAGCCCAGGCGATGGAAAGCCCGTCGTAGGTGCTGGTCCCCCTGCCGATCTCGTCCAGCAGCACCAGACTGCGAGAGGTGGCGTTATTGAGGATGTTGGCGGTCTCCGTCATCTCCACCATGAACGTGCTTCGGGCACTGGCAAGCTCATCGCGCGCTCCGATGCGCGTGAAGATGCGGTCCACCACCCCTATCTTTGCGCGGTCCGCCGGGACGAAGCTGCCGGCCTGGGCCAGCAGGACGATGAGCGCCGTCTGCCGCAGATACGTGCTCTTACCCGCCATATTCGGCCCCGTGATGATGAGCAGGCAGTCGTCGCGGGTGTCCACCTTTACATCGTTGGGGACGAACGCTCCCATCCCCAGGCTCTTCTCCACCACCGGATGGCGCCCGGCCTGCACCAGAATCTCATCGGAATCATCTACTTCCGGACAGACCCAGCGGTTGGTGTGAGCGGTCTCGGCCAAACTCGCCAGCGCGTCGAGCTCCGCCACGGCTTGGGCTAACCCGAGAAGCTCCTGAGCCCGCGCCGCCACAGCCCCCCGGACCTGCGCGAACAGCTCCTGCTCCAGCGCCACGGCGCGCTCCTGGGCCCCCAGCACGGTGGCCTCGTGCTCTTTCAGCTCGGGGGTGATGTAGCGTTCGGCGTTCGTGGTGGTCTGCTTGCGGATGTAATGATCCGGCACCAGCGCTGTGTTGGCTTTCGAGACTTCGATGTAATACCCGAACACCGAGTTGTAGCCCACCTTCAGGCTCTTAATGCCGGTGCGCTCCCGTTCTTCCGATTCGATGCGGGCGATCCACTCGCGCCCGCCGTGCGCCACATCCCTCAGTGTGTCCAGCTCGGAGGAATAGCCGGCCCGGATGACCCCGCCGTCCCGCACGTGGAGGGGAGCGGAGTCATCAATGGCGGCGAGGATCTCCTCCGCAACTCCTTCCGGCGGCCGGCAACGCTCCGCCAGTTCCCGGACAAGGGGCGACTCAGTCCGCGATGCCGCCCCGGCCAGGTCGCCCGTTCTCTCCAGCGACCGGGCAAGCGCCAGCAGATCGCGCGGTCCCGCGACGCCGGACGAGGCCCGCGCAACGATCCGCTCGACATCCTGCACTCCGGAAAGCAGATCCCGCACATCGCCCCGCAGCAGAACGTCTTCCACCAGCGCCTTCACGCCGCCCTGACGCTCGCGGATGGCCTCAAGGTCCAAAAGCGGCTGCTCCAGCCACCTCCGCAGCAGGCGCGCACCCATAGGCGTGCGCGTGCAATCCACCACCCGCAGCAGTGTGGCCTGCTGATCCTCGCTTTGCGAGACGGTCAACTCCAGGTTGCGGCGCGTCGCGGCGTCCAGTTGCATATAGCGCTCGGCGGAGTAAGTGGAGAGGGAACGCAGATGCGCCAGAGCTCCCGGGTTGGATGCCCGGAGGTAGGTCACAATGAGCGCCGCAGCCTCCTGGGCCTGCTCCAGATCTTCGCAACCGAAACCGAGGAGGCTCGCCACCCCGAAATGCTCCAACAGGGTCTGACGCGGTCCTGCGGCGAAAGCGCCGTTCCGCGAGACAGGGGTGACCAGCCGGCAACCCGCGGCTCGAAGCGGCTCGGCGAGATCCTCGTCACGCTCGGAGATGACACACTCCGCTGGTCTCAGGCGTTCGATCTCTGCCAGAGCTTCCCCCAGATGCTTCTCTCCCGCGAACTGCGTGACCAGGAATTCTCCGGTGGAGACGTCCGCCACGGCCACGCCCGATGAGGATGCGCCGGGGGCAAGGGCTGCCAGAAAGTTGTTGGCCGAGGCGGGAAGGAAGCTGTCCTCCAGGACGGTACCGGCCGAGACAACTCGTGTGACCTCGCGGCGGACCAGGCCCTTCGCCTTCTTGGGATCCTCCACCTGATCACAGACGGCCACCCGCATTCCCGCCGCCAGAAGCCGGGCCATGTAGCGCTCCAGCGCGTGATAGGGAACACCGCACATCGGACGGCCGTCGCGCCGGGTCAGGACGATCTCCAGGATGGGTGCGGCCTTCTCGGCGTCCTCATCGAACATCTCGTAAAAATCCCCCATCCGGAACATGACGAGCACATCCGGATACTGCTCCTTGATGGCCGCATACTGTCGCTGCATGGGGGTCTGTCTGGCGGTCATGTGAAAGTGCCGTGCGCCTTCCCGGTCGAAAGAGGCTAAGCGTTGCTACAGGATTATACAGACCCTCCCTTGGCGGGGGCAAGCCACACCGCTTGCCCGGCGGGGGAGCGTAAGGGTATCCTGTGCAAACACAACGAGGCAGGCGATGTCCGCGTTCGGCAGCAAAGGAGCCTGCCACGTGCCCGCCCCGAGCGGGAGGAAAGGACCGTGACACCATGAGACTCAACGTCAAGACCCTTTTGCTTATCCTGACGGGAGCCCTGGCGATTGCGGCCCCGACTGGGGCGGCCCCGCAAGGCGAGCCCCACTCCACCGATATCGCCATCTACGGTGGCACGCCCAGCGGGATCGCGGCCGCGCTGGCTGCCGCCCGCTTGGGCTCCACCGTGGTGCTGGTGGACCGCAACGCGCACATCGGCGGCCTGATGGCCAACGGCCTGGGCGCAACTGACATCAAGAAGCGCGGAGCGGTGGGCGGTATCTTTCTGGAATTCGTGCGCTCGGTTCGCGACTACTACGCGAAGGAATATGGAGAGGACTCTCAGCAGGTAAAAGATTGCAACAGCGGATACTTTTTCGAGCCCCACGTCGCGGAGTTGCTCTTCGAACGGATGCTGGCGGAGCAGAAGGATCGCATCACCGTTTTCCGACGCTGCGAGTTGGAATCCGTGCAGAAAAGGGGCAACCGCCTGATTGCCTTCACATTCCGGAGCCTGGAGACGGGTGAGCGGCATGCGGTGCGGGCTCGGGTCTTCATTGACGCCACCTACGAGGGCGACCTGGCGGCAATGGCGGGCGTGCCGTACCGTGTGGGGCGCGAGCCGCGCAGCCTGCACGGAGAGCCCTATGCGGGCGTCATCTACTGGGGATACCAGGACAAAGTCTACTATGACGACGAGTCCACCGGCGAAGGCGATGACCGCATTCAGGCTTACAACTACCGCCTCTGCCTGACCGACAGGCCGGGAAACCGGGTGGCAATTGAAAAGCCGGCCAACTACGACCCGCGGGAGTATCGCATCCTGCGGCGGCAGATCTGGGCCGGCCAGGTGAAGAGCTTCCACGACGTGGTCCACGTGGTCCGCATGCCGAACGGGAAGAGCGACACCAACAACCACACCATCCCGCTTCTCTCCACCGACCTGCCGGAGGAGAACTACCCATACCCGGAGGCAAGCTGGGAATGGCGCGAGAAGTTCGCCGAGCGCCTGAGAGACTACACTCTGGGCCTTCTCTACTTCTGCCAGAACGACCCCACCCTGCCGGAGAGCTTCCGGGCGGAGGCGCGCAGGTGGGGGTTGGCAGCCGATGAGTACACGGACAATGGCAACTTTCCCCGCCAGATTTATGTGCGCGAGGCCCGGCGGATCGTGGGAGAGTACGACTTCCGCGCTCAGGACTGCCTGCTGGATCCCCGTCTGGACCGCACGCCCGTCCAGCGCACGTCCATCGGATGCGGCTCCTACGAGATGGACAGCCACGCCACCCGGAAATACGAGCCAGGATATCCGGTGCTGGAAGGTCTGCTGGGGGTCTGGCAGTATTCTCAGCCGTACCAGGTGCCGTACGGTGTCATCGTCCCTCAGAAAGTGGAAGGCCTGCTGGTCACGGGGGCCATCTCCGGGACGCATATGGGGTTCAGCACGCTGAGGATGGAGCCCTGCTGGATGGCCATGGGCCAGGCCGGAGGAACCGCCGCGCATCTTGCCATCAAAAGCGGCGTGGACGTCCGCCGGGTGGACATCCTGCGTCTGCAGAGACAGCTTCTGGAAGACGGCGCGGTACTGATGTTCTTTGAGGACGTGCAGTTCACAGACCCGCACGCGAAGGCCATCCAGTTCTTCGCGACGCACGGGGGTTCCATGTTCCCCACCTACTTCTCCAAGCAGAACGTGCCCGCCACCCGGGCCGAGGCGGCCCAGTACCTGGACCTGGCCCGGCGGCTGGGGCTGTGGTCCAAACGCCCGCAAAGGGTGAAAGGGTCCTTCGTGGACGTTCCGGCGGATCATCCGGCCGCCGCAGCCATCAATGCCCTGGCTCAGCGGGGACTGTTCCAGCGCGAGCTGCAGCAGGGGGAGTTCCGGCCGCTGGAATCCATCACTCCAAATCAGCTCCGCCGGTGGTTCCAGGAGGCCGGCCTTGACATTCAGATCCCGGAGAGCGTGGGACGCGCCTGGGTGCGCAGGGGTCCGCTGCTGGGTATGCTTTACACCCTCACCGACAAGCTGGAGCAGAAATAAGCACGGCCTTCCTCTGGTGTAAAAGGCCCGCGGGGTCCGGTCGATGCCTCGGCCAGGACCCCGCTCAATAGCGTTCCGCTTCGCTAACTGCCATTCAGTAAGACGACGCCCCGGCCTCGCGGGTTCCGCGCTCCGCGGGGGCGGGATGCGGCAAAGCTACTGCAGATTGCTCCGGATGAACTCCAGAACCTCGGCGGTGTGACCGTCCACCTTCACCTTGGGAAATACCTTGCGCACGACCCCGTCCCGGTCAATGATGAATGTGCTGCGCACGATGCCCCAGGTCTTCTTGCCGTACATATTCTTCTCCTGCCAGACCCCGTAGGCTTCCGTCACGGAGCCGTCCGTATCCGCCAGGAGCGGGAAAGGAAGGCTGTATTTCTGACTGAACCTCTGGTGAGATGCAACGTCGTCCCGGCTGACCCCCAGCACCACGGTATCCGCCGCATCGAACTCGCTGAGATTGTCGCGGAAAGAGCATGCCTCGGTGGTGCAGCCCGGAGTGTCGTCCTTGGGATAGAAGTAGAGGACCACATTCTTCCCCTGGAACTGCGACAGGGAGACTGTCTCTCCGGTGGATGCGGGAAGCGAAAAATCCGGCGCTTTCTGGCCTTCAGCGATTATTGCCATTATCGGAACCTCCTCAGAGTACGGCAAAACTAACGTGGTCGGGAGTGCGCGGGTTCCCCTGGCAGGCGCGAGACGGTGCCCTGGCTGCGGCACCTCGGCGGCCTGCTGTTGAAGCGCGTCAGGAATGCCAATCATTGAGAGTGATGCCCGCGAGCGGCCACCCCGTCCAGGGAGGGAACGGGGTTTTGCACTGACTCAGCGGAGACGGATATCTGATGGCAAACATTCTGGTCGTCGAAGACGACAAGATAAACGCAAAACTGTTCGAGCTGGTGCTGACAAGGGTGGGCGGCTTCGCCGTGACGGTCACCGAGGACGCCGATGAGGTGATCAGGATCGCTTCGGAAGGTCAGGCGGACCTGATCCTGATGGACGTCTCTCTGTCCAACACCGAATACGAAGGTGTCCCGGTGGACGGAATCGAGCTGACCCGCATCCTCAAGCAGGATGCGCGGACCTCATCCATCCCCGTGGTGCTGACCACCGCGCACGCCCTGAGGGGGGATCGGGAGCGTTTTCTCCAGCAGTCCGGAGCGGACGGCTACGTCTCAAAGCCGATCGAGGACAACCGGGCGCTGGTATCCCTGGTGCAGGGGCTTCTGAACTCCTCCGAGGCGCAGCTGTCGAAGGCCGCCTGACATCCTCTGCCGCGAGGCCGAGTCTCAGAAGCTGATCTCCGGCTTGCCGAGCGGCTTATGGCAGGCGTTGCACATGCTTGCCTCATGGCAGAGCGCGCACGAGGCCATACCTGCCTTCGCGTCCTTCGCATGCCCCATCACGTAGTTGGCCCCGTGGCTGGAGGGTCTCTTGCCTCCCTGTCCGTGGCACTTGCCGCACGTCTCCCGGGTATGGCACAGTGAGCAGTTCGCCTCCGGGGCGGATGCGGGCTTGCCGTGCGTCACCAGCCAGGCCGGGCCGTGGGAGGCTGGCCGCTTCGTGGTGTGGCAGTCGTCACAGAACTTCTGAGACGTGTGGCAGGTGGCGCAGGATCTCTGGTTGGATCGCCACAGACGGCCGTGTCCGCCGTCCAGGAACCCCTTCGTCAGATGCGAGCGCGGCTTGCTGCGCGAGTGGCACGCCTGGCAGTAAGAGGGCGAATGGCACTTTTCGCAAAGCTTCGGGCTCTTTGATGCCTGGTCGGGATGAGTCTGCACATAGCGCGCCGGGTGCGGCATCGGCATCCCGTGGCACTCGTCGCACCAGCTCTTCAGATGGCACACGCCGCAGCGGGCATCCGCCTTCAGAGACGCCTTCCCGTGCGCCCTCGTCCATCCCTTCCGGTGCGACTCCGGCTGCGCCGTGACGTGGCACGCCAGACAGAACTTCTGCGTATGGCACGGGGTGCAGTCGGTGCGCCCCGCGGCCACCTCGGCCGCGTGGGTCCGTCGGTAGTCCTTCGCGGAATGGGAAGCCGGTATCTTGCCGCTGTGGCACGACTCGCAGAAATAGGGCCGGTGGCAGGACTCGCACTGCGCCGCCTGCTTCCGGCCGACCACCGCGTGCTGGTTGCGGAAGCCCTCCGGGTGCGGCATCTGGTTCAGATCCACCTGCTGAAGCTGGATGTGGCTGGCAGGAGCGGGCTGAGGAACCTCCTTCACGTGACAAACCGCGCAATCGGCGCTCGCCTGCTTCCCGTCGTGACAGGCCGTGCAGCGGGCCATGGCCGCCTTGGCGTCGGTCTTCTCCGCGGCGTGCCCCGCATCCGTATGACAGTAGATGCAGGGAATGCCTCGCTCGATGTGCCCCCGGTGCGTAGTCTGCACACCTCCGCGAGTCACCACATCGGGCATCCGGGAATGACACTTCACGCAGTTGGCGTCCGGGACATTCGCCCGCACCAGCTCACCGGAGCGGGGCTCGCGCGCGTGTTTGGTAATGAGCGCCTCACTCTGGAACTTCATCCGCACCATCGTCCAGAACCCGGGCTGGACGTGGCACTCCTCGCAGGGCACCTGACTGTGCCCGGATGCCTTCCAGCTCACGTAGTGGGCGCGCATCTCGTGGCAGCGGGTGCAGACGATGGGGCTGGAAGACGCCGTGGCGTAGGTCAGCGCGCCGCCCACGGCTATCAACAGCACCACCACCGCCGCCAGAATGCGGACGCGCACGCTCTTGCGGGCATTGCCGGCTGGCTCGGGGGTCACCGCTGCTCCTCCTCTCCCGGCGCATCCTGCAGCCCGGAAGGCTCCGCGGGAGCGGGGCCTGTCTGCTCTTCAACCTCCGCGTCTGGCTCCTCCTCGCGGATCTCTTTCTGTGCAGCGGGTGTGGCCGTCTCCACCTCTTCCGGCTCTGCGGGAATCGCGTGAGCGGCCTCTTCCTCAGCAGCAACAGCTGAAGGCTCCTCCGATGCTTCCGGCTTGCCCGCTTCTTCAACAGCAGACTCCTGCGCGGCCTCGGGCCCGGCGGGTTCAGAGGACTCCTCCACTGCGGGCAATCCCCCGGCTTCCAGTTCGGCGCGCAGGCGCTCGTACTCCAGACGATGCTCCTCTTTCAGATCTCCCAGACGCACCTGCCCGTCCAGCCAGGTGGTGTTCATGGGCCAGATTGTGGGTTTGTAGTGCACGTGGTAGAAGTGCCAGATGGTGATAGCCAGGAACGCCAGCACCGCTTCATCGCTGTGCACCACATGGCACACATCCAGCGCCCATTTCGGAGCGATCTGCAGGGCGATGTGCGGGAACCATAGGGCGAGCCCGGTCACCCCCATGATCACGGAGCCCCACCCCACCGCCATATAGTCGAACTTCTCGTACAGCGAGAACTTCCCGGAAGGCGGAAACTCTTTGCTCAGCCCGAAGAAATACTTCAGGATGCCGACAGCGCGCCCGGGGTCGTCGCGCTCCGGCAGCATGCGAAGGAACTCCCGCCAGCCGCGCGGACTGGTCACCACCCAGAGCACATGCCACACCCCGGCCAGCAGCAGGATGGCGCCCATAAGCCGGTGAATGGCCCCCCGCGCCGTCACCCCGCCCACCGCATTGATGATCCACTGCGAGATCGTCCAGTCCGGGAATTTGATGGGGAACCCCGTGATCACCAGAAGGATGAACGTGGTCAGCAGGATCTGATGCTGAAGCAGCTGCACCCGCGTGAAGCGCGGCACCTTCACCTGGTCCAGAGGATCCGCGCTGTCCTCCCGCTGGCGAAGAGACTTCGGCGTGCGCCAGCGCCGGAACGAATCCAGCACCACCAGTGAAGTCAAGCCCAGAATGGTGCCGTAGGTGAAAATGCCGAAAAGAATGCTCACCCAGTAGACCGCGCGGTCCCGCGTGGGAGACGGATCCAGATGCACGCTTCCCAGCGCCACGTTCCGCCCCACGCCGGGGTGGCATCCTTCCTGCCCGCACGTGGCGGGCAGGTTGTCCGGGTGGATGGACGAGCGCGGATCACTCTGCGGGAGGATGCGGTGGGGATTGTGGCAGCTGCTGCAGCTGGCCACCTCCACCTCCCCGAAGCGGTTCGCCACGCCGTGATAGCTCTTGCGATAGGACTTCACCAGGTTGGCGGGCAGCCCGTACCGGTCTATCAGGGTCTTGTCTTCGTGGCAGCGGGCGCACGTCTCAACGATGGAAACCCTGGAAACACGCGAACCCGGAGCAGTGGCGCGCTGAATGTCGTGCTCGCCGTGGCAATCGGCGCAGGAGGGGGCGTCGAGGCCACCTGCCGCGAGCGACTTTGCATGGATGCTGTCACGGTATTCCTTCAGCTCGGCGGTGTGGCAGGCGCCGCAGGTGTCCGCCGCGCGGACCTTGCTGACGGTGGACGCGGGGTCCGATCCCGGCAGGATGCTGTGCGTGCCGTGGCACTCCGTGCAGACGGCCGGGTACAGCCCGGGCCGGTCAGGATCGGGACGTCCGTGGACGCTGTCGCGGTAGTCCAGCACCCTGCGCTCGCCGGTACGGGCGGCGACCGGTCCGCCGGGGCCATGACACGCGGCGCAGGTCTGCATCACATTCTGGCGGCTGACTTTCGAGCGAGGGTGACCCGCCGGGCGCATCTCGTGAGCGCCGTGGCAGGATTGGCAGGAGGGCAACGCCGCAGCTTCCGCCCCCTTCCGACCGTGATGCACTGCTGTCGCCAGTGGCGCTCCCTTGCGGCCCGGGGGCAGATGACAGGAAGCGCAATCCGGTGGGGGAGCGGGCACGGCGTGCATCTCCGCCCGAGCCGGGATGCCGGCGTGGCACTCCACGCACTGCAAAGAAGCATGGGGCGAGCCGGCCAGGCTTTCGCGAGTGACGCGTTTTTCGCCCATGGTGGGGGCAGAATGGCAGGTAAGGCAGACGGGTGTGGCACGGGTCGGGGCACAGAGGAAGAGCAGGGCGGCCAACAGGACCGCCGCCAACAGGTTGCGCCGTGCAAGATCTGCCATATTTCGCCGTCCGGGGCGGGCGGGCCGCCCATTTCCGCCCCTGCCGAATTCGCCGCGGCCTTTCGCAGGCTTTTCCCCCGCTCCTGAGTATAGCGGCGGCGCAGGCAAGGGGAAATGTGTCTTTGGTACTAGCGGGGGGATGCGTTAGCGGATAGGTTTGCCACAATGAGGACAGGTCTCGATGTCACCTCGTCGGCGAGATAACTCCTCCATGAAACCGGAGGCCAGGATGCCTGCTGGCAGCCCGAACATGGCGACTCCAAACAGAGCGAGCAATGACGCAAGGACCCGCCCCACGGGAGTCACGGGATATACATCGCCATACCCCACCGTCGTCAGTGTCACCACGGCCCACCACATGCTCTCAGGGATGCTCCCAAACGCTTCAGGTTGCGCCTGCCTCTCCACTTCATAGATCAAGCCGGCGGCGATTGTAATAAGCACAAAAACGCAGACCAGAGCAGCCGCGAGTTGCTCCTTCTTCGCGGCCACCACCCGCCCGACCAGCAGCAATGCTTGCGAATAACGGCCCAGCTTAAGGATCCGGAGAATCCTCAGGATGCGCAGCACGCGCAGGAAACGGTAGTCAGCGCCCCCAGCCAGCAGGACCCCGGAAAAGGATATGACAGCCGCCAGGTCCACAAGCGGCAAGAAGCCCAGCGCGAACCGCAAGCGGCCAAGCACAGGCGAACGGAACCGAGGATCCTCCACACAGCACCAGAGCCGGGCCAGATATTCCACGGTGAAGATGGTCACGGAGAAAGCGTCGAAGGCATCGAACCAGCGCGCGTAGCGGTCAGCGATGCTGACGACCGATGCTTCCACCGAGACTAGGACGTTGGAGAGAATCAGCAGCAGGAGGATTCCGTGAACCGCCATCCCCACGGGAGAGGATGCAGCTTCGCCCTCAAGAACGGCATACACACGGGAGCGCAGGGACGTTTTCAACGATAAGATCCCCTCAGGCGCGTCATCGCCTTACAGGCGGCCGCCACCCGGGTTTTACCTGCACCTGTATGCTTTCAGGCACCACCCCCACTGTCTCACAGAGAGACACAATCGAGCGCACCAGGTGGGTGGCGTTCCGGTTCACGTCCATGTAGACGGACCCCGCGGAGGTGCTCAACTCGCAAAACCTGTGAAATGTCTTTGGGTTGGGGTGGCCCGGCCGAGTATTCAAGAAGTAACGTCGTTTATCGTAAACTGCCGAGAAGGGAAGTGGCGGCAGACCTTTTGCTTCCCCCACCCACTTGACCACCGCACAGGCGGCATCTTTCCACGTCGAGACCGTCTCCTGCCTGCCATCGGGAAAGATGACAATCCCAGGATTGCGATTTTTCACAAGATGTTCTGACCGCTCCAACAATACCTGAAGGGTGAACCTTCCTCCGGGGAAATCCTGAGGACGTCCTGCGAAGGCCGGCGGGTTAGCAGATGTGCTTTCCTCGGAGAACGAACCCGCCATCGGCGGTCTTGTCTCGTCACCTGGCGGCCTGCCGCTGAAAAACGCCGCAACCTGGTCTCTGGTAATGCCCGAAAGACCGGGGCGGGATCTCAGCCTTGTCCAGACGGCTTTCACCAGGTCGCTTGCCGGGTCGCAGAGCTCCTGCTCCAGCGCGGCGCGCAGCAGCCGGTCCCGCGCGTAGCGCTCGATCGTTCCGTCCGTCACGGACTGCCGCCCGATGGCCGCCAGGAACTCCTCCACATCGTCCACATCCTCCAGCCGCGCCTTCGCCACCAGTTTTCCGCTCAGCTCGCCGGGGATGCTGTTGTCATACAGGCGCCATTCGCGGCCGTTGGTCAGCACCACCCATCGCCGGTTGTTGGTGTAGGCGTAGATCAGCGCCTGCCGCACGTGCTGGTCGTTCAGATCCACGGCCCACGCCTTGGCTTCCAGAAACCAGGTGTGCTCCGAATCCGGCAGGATGGTATAGTCCGGCTTCCTGCCTGCTGGGTCCGTCTCTTGAGGCTGGATTTCATGCCGTTGGTAGCCGGCTGCCTCCAGGAGGGGCACGATGATCCATAGACAGGTGCTGGCCTCGTTCGGGTCGCTCTTGCCCAGGGCAAGCGCCTCCGATATGGCGTCCCTCAGGGCATTCGGTTCCGTTCCCATTGCGGGTTCCCTCCTCCTCGAAGATGAGTGTTCCCGCCCGAGCCGCCATATTCCTGCAACGCCCCCGTTACCGCCCGATCAGCACCTTTCCGGAGACCGTGCGCTGGAAGGAACCGGACTGAACGGTGGCCTTCAGCTCATATTCGCCCGCCTGTGTGTTGCGGTTGGGACGCAGCCGGAACTCCACCCGGGACTGGCCCTCCGGGCGCACCAGGAAGCGGCTGGACGCCCGGTCGAAGCACCCATCCAGCTCCACAGGCGCTTCCAGCTGCACCGTGCCGTTCTGGGCGCGCGGCGAATTGTTCTTCACCACCACCGCCACCCGGCGCTCCTGCCCGGGCATCACCGGACCGTCCCCGGGCTCCATTCGCACCTCCAGCGTCTCCAGCACCTCGAAGCCGCTCAAAAGCACCGCCTGCCGCCCGTCGCCCAGATCCAGCGTGGCCTGCAGGGCATAGGCCCCCACCGGGGCATCCACCGGCAACGCTGTCGAATAGCCCTGCTTCAGCCTCTTTCCGGGTTCGATGGACCCGGCAGGGATCTGCAGCCGGTTGACCAGATCCGCCAGCCGGCGCTCCCCGGCGATCTCAAGGCCGGCGTAGGGAAGTGGGTCGCGCCCGGTGTTCGTGACGAAGAGATCGCCGCTGACCGTCTGCCCGCCGGTGACGGTGCGATCCTTGAGGGTCATATCCATCACGATCCCCTCCGGCGCGGAGACCAGGTTGTTGGAGAGAACGATGCCCGTCAGCTGCCCACGCGGATCCTCAGGGGCCGTGCGCTGCTCGCCCGGCAGGCGCACGCCGAAGCCAAAGGCCATCTTCTGCCCCGCCGCCGGGCGTAGACCGGTGGCGTCATTGCGCGCGAGCGCGACCTCCATGGTCCGGCGTCCCTCGAACAGGGAGCTACGCGCCTGGCAGTCCACAATGGCCGGAGAAAGAGCCTGCGCCGGGACGCTGACCAGCGAGTTGTAGATCTTCGCCGCGACCTCCACCTGCCCGCCCTGCACAGGAGTGAGCGTCAGCTCGTAGTTGTCCGGGCCGTTCAGCCAGCCGTCCCCCTGAGCGTCCACATACAGCACGGCAGAGTCGAAGGCGGGGCCGTCCAGAAGGAAATAAACGTGCGAGGAGTCCCAGCCTGCGCCCACCACATAGTCTCCGGCCGGTGTCTGAAGCCGGGCCACGTCCGTCCACTCCACAGGGTCGTAGACGCCATCCACCGCAGGCGAGCGAAGAAGCGCCTGCCCCGAGGGAAACGCCACCGCGCGGGCGGCAGCTTGGGCGGGCGCGCCCGGACCGGTCAGAAGAAGAGCGATGCAAAGCCCGACACCAACAGACCTCATGTCCGAACTTCCTCCATAAGCCCCGGCAGCGCTCCGGCCCGCCAGGCGCCTGCGGCATTATAGGGCTCCGCGGCGCTTTCAGTCAATCATCCCCGCCTGGCTCACCCACTCCCGGGAATCCGGTACTGGTAGCCAGCAGCTCCCCTGCTGGATGGACTGCTGGCTGACCAGCCCAGGCAGGGTCATGTCCATCGCCTCGTGGATGCCGATGGGCGGCTTATGCCCGTCCAGGATGGAGCGCACGAAATCCTCCACCACCCAGTAGTCTCCGCCGGCGTGACCGGCCTCCAGCGCCTCCTTCGGAGGGTTCAGCCACTCTTCGGGCAGGAACTCCTGCTCGAACTCCGACAGGGGGGTCCACTCGAAGCCCGAGGAGCGCGACGCCAGCCAGATGACCGGATGCCCACCCGTCCCCCGAGAGGATTCGTAACACCCATCTGTTCCCTGCAGGGAGTAGTAAGCCGGATTGTGCGGGCGGTTCGAGAGCATATCCAGCCGGACCTCCACCAGTCCTCCCTTCTCCATCCGGCAGAGCATCTTGATGGAGTCTTCCTGCTCATACAGGTCCCCCCGAGGGTCCCGGTAGTGGTGTCCGGATCCCACGCAGCAGACGCTGACCACGCGCTCCTTCATCCACTGATAGACCGGTCCCAGGCTATGAGTGGGATAGGTGCATCCGTTGATGCCGGTCTGCCATCTGCGCCGCCAGCGGGTGATCTCGTTCAGCCCTTTGAGTTCGTGGATGTACTCCCCCTCGCCGTAATACAGATCGCCGAAAAGGCCGGCCTCCACGATCCTTCCCACCAGCACATTCTCGCGGAAGTAGCAGTAGTTCTCGGCCATCATATAGCTTGCGCTGCTGCGGGCGGCGGCCAGAGTCAGCTCCCGGGCCTCTTCGATGCTCACCGCAGCGGGAACCTCGGAGAGCACGTGGATCCCCAGCTTGAGGGCAGCGATGGCCTGCGGGGCATGTAGCGGCATCGGCGTCCCGATGACCACCGCGTCAACTCCCGCCTGCTCCAGCATCTCCGCGTAGTCGTTGTACAGCTTCTGCACACCAACCCGGGCCGCCGTCTTTTGCAGGCGCTCGTCGTTGATGTCGCAGAGCGCTTCCAGGTGCGTGCGCGGATTGGCAAGGAAGGGGGCGAAATAACTGGCGCCCCTTCCAGCCGCGCCGACGATCCCCACTTTGAGAACGTCTGAGACCGGCATCAGGGCAGGCTCCTGTCCCTAAAAGTTTTTTGGATTTATGCGGATGCCTGAGGATTATATCACCTTCGCGAGTGCCGCATTTCCTCCGATGCAGCCGGGTCCCCCCGGGCGGGCGCGCGGGGGGACCCGGACGTTACTGCGTCTTGAAGAGCTTAGGGTCTCTTGTCTACCGGTAAAGCGGCCCGTACGCCGCGCAAGCGCGATAGTCGGCGCCCTGCGGCTCCAGCGCCCCGAACCGGGACCACGCCGCCGGCCGGAAGAGCTGCTCCTCAGGCAGGTTGTGCATATCCACGGGGATGCGCAGGATGGATGCCAGCGTCACCAGATCCGCCCCCACGTGCCCGTAGCAGATGGCACCATGGTTGGCACCCCAGTTGTTCATCACGCTGTAGACATCCCGGAACGGACCCGATCCGGTCAGGCGCGGCACGAACCAGGTGGTGGGCCAGGTGGGATCCGTGCGGTTCATCAGCACCTTCCCCACCTCCGTGGGCAGGTCCACCGTCCAGCCCTCAGCAATCTGAAGCACCGGCCCGAGGCCCTTCACCAGATTGACCCGGCTCATGGTGACCGGCATTCCGCCGCGCGTCAGGAACTCGCTGGAGAACCCGCCTCCCCGGAAGTAGCCCAGGTTCGCCGGGCACCACCGGGTGTTGTCCAGGCACCGGTACGCCTCCTCCGGTTTGATCTTCCAGAACGGCTTCAGAGCGGGCTTGCCGTCCAGCTCCTGCTGTCCCGTCCAGTCCAGCGCGGAAGCCCCGGAGTTGATCAGGTGGATGATCCCGTTCTCGGCCAGTCCCTCAAGTCTGTAGCCGGTCACCCGTTTGACGGCCTCAGGGCTCCAGTAGGTGCGCACGTCGGAGAACATCTGAGCGGTCCCGGTGAGTAGATGCCCGAACAGCATGGCCACCGCGTTCAGGCAGTCGTTCTCGGTAGCCACGATATAGGGCTGCCGGATTCCGTTCCAGTCGAACGACGAGCATAGAATCGCCTCGAGGAAGTCACCGTTCGGGAAGTGATCCGTCCACTGGCGCTGTCCCTGGAAGCCTCCGGCCAGCGCGTTGTGCCCTTCGGCCTCCTCCGGGAATCCCAGATCCGCAAGGCGAGGGTTCCCCACCATCAGATCCCGCGCAATGATGGCCATCTTCACGCAGAACTCCCAGTCGCGGTTCTTCTGCTCGCGGGAGTGCTGCTTCTCGGGAGGATTGGGATCCAGTCCCTCCATGCAACGCTCTCGCACCCAGGCGATGGCCCGCTCGTACTCCTCCGGATCGTAGATATTCTCCTCGATGCGGCGGACAAACTCCGTCATGTCCACGGACTCCACACGCATCCCAAGATACTCCTCGAAGAAGCTCTGATCCACGATGGAGCCGGCGATCCCCATGGACACCCCGCCCATAGCCAGGTAGGATGAGCCCTTCATCGTCGCGGCGGCGAGCCCCGCCTTCGCGAACCTCAGCAGCTTCTCCTGAACGTCCGGCGGAATGGATGTGTCGCCCTTGTCCTGCACGTCCCGCCCGTATATGCCGAAGGCAGGCAGCCCCTTCTGCGCGTGCCCGGCCAGAACGGCCGCCAGATAGACAGCTCCCGGCCTCTCCGTTCCGTTGAACCCCCAGACAGCCTTGGGGATCAGCGGGTCCATGTCCATCGTCTCGGAGCCGTAGCACCAGCACGGCGTCACAGTCAGCGAGACCCCCACTCCCTCTCTCGCGAACTTCTCAGCGCACTTCGCCGCTTCGGACACGCCCCCGATGCAGATATCCGCGATGACGCACTCCACAGGGAGGCCGCTGGCGTGGGTCAGGTTTTCCGAGAGAAAACGCGCCGTCGCTCGCGCCATTCCCATGACCTGATCCTCCAGCGACTCGCGCACGCCGCCGTAGCGGCAGTCGATGCACGGACGGATGCCGATCTTCGGCGCAGGGCTGCGCAACCGGTTGACCGGTGGGTTGATGTTCATTCCGATGTAGCTCCCAGTCTTTCAGCGATGGCCGGGACACTTCACCCGGCCGCGAAACCTTCTCAGTAACACTCCCCCGGACGCACCATCCCGGCTCCGCGCAAATTCTTCGCGGGCGCCGGGGCCGCCTCCTGCGACGATCGCCGGATTCTCAGCGCTACCCTTATGGGGAAGAGGCGCCCCCCCTTCCGCCCATCGCTCCCCGCCGGCCGGATGCGAGAGGTATCGTCAGCGACCCATCGGGTGGATACTGAATCTCGAAAAGTACCGATCCACCCTCCTCCTCCAGCCGCATCCGGGTGCCCTCTACCAGCACTTCACTGCGGGACGCTCCCGTCTCCTCCAAAAGCAAAGCCAGGGCATCGAGCTGGGTGGGAGACAGGCCACGGGGATCCAGTCCCGCCTCGCTCCGAAGCGCGGAGAGAGTGTCAGAGTCCAGGCTGCCATAGAACAGCAGCGCCCTCTTACGGCGGGGGTCCATCAGCGCGCCAATGTTCATCCCGAGCGACGGATCGGAGACCATCATCTCCATCAACTGCTCCGGTGAGTACACGCGCGCGATGTGGGCCAGGTCGTCCACTCCCAACGACCCGTTATCCTCGATTGCCTGCTTCCAGTATTCGATGTCCGCTTTCGGGACCATGGCGGCCCGCCGCTCCGCCCAGTTGCGGGAGCGGATGCGGATGGAGGTCCCGTCCAGTTCCCAGTCGCACCGGAACGCGCTGGCCACGGCATCCAGAATGTCCACCACCCGCCCTTTCTGCGTGCGGACCTGGGCGCTCGGTACCCGCCAGGCCTCCGCGAAGACGTTCAGCCCGGCTTTCTCCGGCAAATCGGCCAGCGCGCCGCCCGCGTCCGGCTGACCCTCCTTCGGCTGGATCTCGATCTCCTGAGCAAGCAGGGGGTCAAGCTCCGAAGAAGCCGTCTTCTGCGCATCCTGTTTAGAGGAGGCCCCCCCGCGCAGAGTCTCCATCATCTCCCGGCCCATCTGCTCGAAGACGCTCTGAGGATCCTCCCCCGCGTTCACGCGGACCACAGCCTTGGCAAGTGTCTTGGCCACGTCGCTCGTGGGATCCAGAATGGGAAATCCCGACATCATGCGCAGAGCCGGGTCGCCGGAAAGTCCGATCATACCCAGAAGCCCCCCGGGGATCATCTCGGAGTGCGCCACGCCCTCCGGCGCCGGGCTGACGCGCACCGTCACCCGGCTCCAGTCCACTTCCGTCTGATCGCCACCTGCCCGGCCGGACGGATCCATCTTCTGGAACAGCTGGCGCAGCCCGCTCATCAGGTCCTGCAGGTTCTGCTGCTGCGCAGGAGGCAGGCGGTTGAAGGGAACGCGGTACTCCTGTCCGCTCAGCACGCTTTCGATCACGGCGGGCCCCAGCGACCCGATCAGCGCGGTGTAGGGACGCCCGATGGGATCGCGAGCGGCGAACTGCAGCAGCGGATCCGCCTGCGCAGCCTTCTCGATCTCGGAGGGGCTCATCTTCTGTAGCTCCGCCAGAGACGAAGTGAGTGTGTCCCAGCCG
Organism: Armatimonadota bacterium; assembly: GCA_025998755.1. Classification (NCBI taxonomy): domain Bacteria; kingdom Bacillati; phylum Armatimonadota; species Armatimonadota bacterium. The sequence continues at coordinate 2,644,047 of AP024674.1, read as the reverse complement.
CGTCGAAGCTGTGCGGCGCGCTCTTCCTCCTTGGCGCGCAGGGCACGCGCCTCCCGGTCCCGCGCGTTAGCGCCCTGCCAGATGGTGTAGGTCCAGCGGCCATCTTCCCCGGCCCGCGACCAGGTGAAGTCCAGCAGCCCCGCCACCTGCCGCATGAACTCTCGGACGGTGATGTCGCGAGCGTGGACCGACACCGGCATCTCGCGCACTTTCCAGAACCGCTTCTCAGAGGAAGGGATGAGGAACATATCCGCCTCCTCGGAGGCGGCACGCAGCAGCTCCTCGAGCGTGACGCGGGTCTGCTCCAGTGTAATCTTGCGCTCCAGGCGGGGATCATCCTGCCAGGAGACATCGGCCCCGCTTCTCTGCGCAACCGCGGCCCCGCCGCCGGCCATCAGAACCGCTGCGCAAACGATGCTCAATACGCCAGCCCGGCTACCAGTTCTCGGTGCCATAGGACTTCCTTCCTTTCCGCCTCCGGCCCGCCTTTCCCACAAAAACCTTGGAAAAACAGGCCGGCGGATGCGCCTGAAATCATTCTATCTGAAAAGTGAAACGCGCTCCGCCGATAATCCGTGCTGCTGCGCCCGTCTCCCCCAACGCAGCGGCATTTTTTTAGAACCCGGAGCAACAAAGCCCATGCCAGCAGCTATCCGACATTCCCCGCAAAGTGCACAGGCTGTCGCCGCATTCCCAGAAGGCACAAGGTCATTGATACGACCAGCGAGGTATCTTGCATTGTCATTCACACGCGAAAGTCAGATCATCGTCGCGATCTGCCTTGTGGACCTCGTGGTCACTCTGGCTCTGCTCTCAACTGCGACAGCCCGCGAGGGCAACCCGCTGATGGATTTTTATCTCCAGTTCGGCGTGGGGGCCTTCGTTCTGGCCAAGCTTTGTCTGCTGTTTCTGCCGATCTTTATCGCGGAATGGTGCAGGCAGTTCCGTCCGCAGTTTGTGCGGCGCATGCTGAGGCTGACCATCGTCGCCTATCTGGGGATTTATGCCCTGCTGTTCCTGCAGCACAACGTTCCGGTGCTGATGGCGGACAGACTGCACGGGCACGATGACCAAGTCAGTTTCCATACCGCATATCCCGGGCTGCAGAACCCGGACTGACCGCGCTGGCCCCAGGCCGCATTCGCCCGAACGCTAGAGGCCGTCTCTTTCCCGGAGACGGCCTTTTTCGCCGCTCTGATTTCCGGCCGGTTGCGAAAAGAATAAACCTCTGTCAGACCGCTTCTTCTCCACAAATCGCGGTGGTATAATGCCGTTGTCTGCGGAGGAAGCGGCTATGGCAAGACAAAAGTTTGCCGGTTTCACCCTTATTGAGCTCCTCGTCGTGATCGCCATCATCGCGATCCTGGCGGCGGTGCTCTTCCCCGTGTTCGCGCAGGCGCGCGAACGCGCCAAATCCGCGGCGTGTCTCAGCAATCTGAAGCAGCTCGGCGTCGCGTTCCGCATGTATGCGGACGACAACAAAGACCTAGCCCCGTTCGGGGTGGACGCCGAAGACCGTCACGACCGCCCGCCGGAGACCATCCGGGACATCCCGTTCGTCTGGGAGTGCATGGAGGCCTACGTGAAGGACAACAAGGCGTGGCGCGACCCGGCCGATAAGGGACTGCGCTGGCGTCGCCCGGACGCTGGCGGCACGGGTTGGCCCCCCGTGGTGAAGAACCTGTACCGCACCACGGCCTCCACCCACCCGCGCGGGCTGGGCTCCAGCTACACCTACCGGACTCCTCTCGCCATCAAGAACTGGAGCATTGACTGGTATGCGGGAGGGAAGCCAAGCCTCAGGCGCCCGGCCAAAGTTTCCTCCATTCCCGTCCCGGCGCGGGCCATTGTGTTTATGGATCCGCTGCAGGTCAGCGAGTCCGGTCCTCAGCCCGAGGACTGGAACGCCCAGTGGCACACGATGAAGTATCCGGTCTTCGGATACAACGTCGTGATGGCGGACGGTCACACCCAGACGCTGACCTATGAGCAGTACCGCTACCCGGAGGACCATCCATACAATCAGGGAAAGCCCAAGAACGAGTGGCTCAATCTGTTCAACGACTACTACATCCGTCCCGAGTGGCCCTACTGAGGTGAGCACCCCATTCCGAAGACGGCGCCCTGCTGGGAACGCGGTGTAAGTTTGAGGAAGGCCACGAGAGGGACGCTTTCCCTATGGGTGAGGGCCTGAGCCGGAAAACGTGCCGCCGTCAACAGTGGTCATGCCTCCGCCCATCGCCACCGACCCTGAAGTAAAGAAGCTGGAGAACCGAAAATATGGCACTCCAGTAGGAACTCCGGGATCCGTCCGGAGGAGTCCCGGACACAACCAGCCCTTGACACGGGGCAAAGGCTGGTTTACTCTAGACATGTCGGTGCTTGATGCGTGTCGCGCCGGCGTTGTTAGCGGGGGACGTCGATGAAGAGACGAGGATTCACACTCATTGAGCTGCTGGTGGTCATCGCAATCATTGCCATCCTGGCAGCCATTCTGTTCCCCGTATTCTCCAGGGCGAGAATGCGGGCGAACACTGCGAGCTGCATCAATAACCTGAAGCAGCTGAGCAATGCCATGCTGATGTATGCGGACGACTATCACGGACGTCTGCCGGACGTGGGATGGGGCAGCGACTCCGTCCCCAACTGGTGCGGCAGCGTCCGCGACCGCCAGAAGTGGGTATACGTGGAGAACGGCACGCTCTGGCCTTATGTCCGCTCTGCGAAAGTCTATTTGTGCCCGATGGACCGCAACCGAGAGGCTAACCCAGCCAACGTGACGCCGCCGCCGGGCAAGACTATCCGCGACTTCCCGCTGTCTTACAGCATGAACTCATCGCTGGATAAGATGAAGGTGGCCTCCATCGACAAGGATCCCACGCGGATGCTGCTGCTCATCCATGAGGCGCGCAACCCGAAGGATTCCACCACGGGAGTTACCAGCGTGGGCATCAACGACGGCATTTTCATCACCCGTCCGGGTGAGGCGCGTGATATTCCGGACCGTGTGCATTACGACGGCACAACTATCTCCTATTTGGACGGGCACGCGCGCTGGGCAAGCTATGATCAGCTTGTGGCGGAGCGTGACGCAGGCTACTGGCAGCCCTGACAAACACAGCGTAAAGCTTCCGGAACAAACGGGAGTCCCCCGGCCCGAAAGCCGGGGGACTTCTCTTCTTTGTGGCGCTTGCCTTGCAGCGGCTCGCCACGAGCGGGACGAGATGGCGTGAGGCCGTTGCGTCTTGCCCACCCTGCCCGGCTTATTGCGGCTTACTGCACATACCAGAAGCGGCCCTGCAGTGTCTTGACGATCTTGCCGCCGCGGGGGTCCAGTTGCACCTCCTCCGTCACCGAGGATTTTTCCTCGTGCTTGATGTTGTTGTCGAAGATGCGCCCGGTGATGGTGATGTCGTAGGTGACCTGCCAACGGTCGGTTCCCACCTTCTGCCCCTGCACGTTGGAGACAGCCACCCGGATCTCGTTGAAGACGGTAAACATGTTGCGGAAGTGGTCCCGCAGGTCGTCCACGGTGGTGCCGTCCCCGGCCGACCAGGAATCCGCGATCAGTCCCATCAACCGCGCCTCGCTCCGTGACTCATAGGCCTGCTTGAAGCGGTTGTAGAACTCTCTCAGCTCCGCCGAGCGGTCTTCCGGTTTGTTCAACAGATCCTGCAGCCGGGATCTGGCCTCATGCAGCCGGCCGGACATGACGCCCACCTGGTTCGCCGCGCTCTCGGCATCCTTGAAGAGCGGATCTTCCGCGCTTCCCAGCGCCCCGTAGGCCTGGGTCATGCGCGGATAGGGCTCCGAGGTCAGTATGTTGGTGTGGAAGTCTTCCAGGCGGCGATACAGCTGCTCGATGGCGGCCCGGTCGCCGGTCTGCGCCTCCATGGCGGCGTCAACCAGCTTCTGTGCATCCTGCAACCTCTGACGAATGGCGGCAATGAGCCCGGGCAGGATCCGCCGGGCCTCGTCAGCCTGTTTCTTGCGCTCCTCCTCGCGCATTGTGTCTGCGAGCTGCAGATGCTGGGCGTAAAGCTCCTTCAACTTGTTGCGGAAAGCCACATACGGAGCCGAAAGAGGCGACTGAGAGGGTACCACCACATCCCGGAACGCGGCGGACGAACCGCCGTAAGAGACCTCCAGGGGGACGATGGAAAACAGCGCTCTCCAGCCCTCCTCAAATGCCGGGGTGCCCGGCTGCATCTTCGCCATAAGCTCCTGAGCGCGGGCCAGGCCGCTCTTCGTCACGGGAAGCCCGGCACGGCCGCCGTCACGAGAGCTGACAAAGAAATTCTCCTCCGGGAAGCCGGGAGCCTGAGCGAGCTGCTGGAAGTATCCCTCCACCAAGTCCTTCAACCAGGGAGCGATGGTCTCCGCGAATTTCGACAGGTTCGTGGACGTCCAGATGGCGCGCATGTCGGTAAGCGCCTCGTTCTTCTCAGCCTGAGTCACATAGTGCGGATACGGCACCGACGCGGCGATGCCCCGGTCGTCCATCAAGGGGACTCGCAGTGAGCCGCCTGCCCCGTAGCTTCCCGCCTCTTCCACCACGCCGTAGCTCTGTCCGACACTGACCAGGCGCTGGAAGTTCACAGCCGCGCGCTGCAGCCAGAACGCGTCGACCTCACGGTTGGAGGCCTCCTGATCCGCTCGAGCTGTCAGCGCCTGCGCCTCCGCGCGCAGGCTGCGGGCTGCGGCCTGAGAGGCATCCCGGCGCTTCACCCAGTCGTCCTGGGCCAGAAACGCCGGATCCACAAGCTCCCGGATGTCCTGCAGGTCTTCCGCGAACTCAGAGAGGAGGGCATCGAATTCCTTCTCACCCCGCTCGTAGGCCTCCGCCAGGGCCAGCGCCTCCGCCTCGGCCCGGGCCGCATCGTTGCGGATGATCATGGCCCGCTCCCGAAGCCCGCCGGCTATTTGTCCGGCTGCCGCGGCAAGACCTGCTCCGACCGTGCTGTCCGGAGGCTTGTTCATGGCCCCGAGCTTCGTGTATGGTTCGCCATCGATCGTCCGCCGGGCTTGCCCGAGCGCGGGAACCAGATCCTCAGCCGATGGGCTTCCAGGCGGAGGCAGGGGGATGGATTTCAAGCGGCCCAGAATGACGTTCATTTGCGAGGCAACGCCCCGCGCCTTCATCTGAGCCAGGCTCAGTTCGGAGCTCATTGCAGAGCCGACTTCCGCATGCGCAAGCTTCGCCGCAGCAACCTCCGCTGAGGCGGCATCCTCGGCCATTTTGCCGGCGGCCGCCCAGGCGGCAACTATTGCAGCCTCTCGCTCCCGCTCAGGCTGAAGGGCTGCCGACATCCGCCCGGCCTCCTGCATAATGGCTTGTCCGGCCTCAATCCGGGCCCGGACCTGCTCCGGGGTCTCACCTTCCGGCGGCTTCTTGCCATACTTGGAGGGAAACACCATGGCTTCCCCTTCCCTGTAGCGGGCTTCTATGGCCTCGCCCTGAGCTTTCAGCGACTGGCGCAGTGCGGCAAGGTCGTCTGGTGTCTTCCCTGCCTGTGCCGCGATGTCGGCCTTCAACTTGCGCTCATACGCGGCGATGCTCTGCTCCGCGCTGCCGTCCGGCACGGGCAGTGTCGCGCCAGCGCCTCCGCCAAAGGCCACCGCCCAGTTCTGTTTCTGCCAGCCCTCCAGGATGGCATCCGCCCGGGGCTTTTTCGACGCAGGCAAGGCATACAGGTTGTCCGGCGGCTTGAACTCACCCGCGGCGATGGCATCCCGCAGTCCTTTCAGTGCGCGCTGCGGATCCGTATTTCCACCCCAGTCGAACGGCTTTATGAGCGGCTTGAAATACTGGACATAGTAGTTCAGCGGGTCCACGCTCTGAGCGGGAACCTGCTGTCCCTGGGCGGGAGGCGGAGGGGATGGCTTCTCCACCTTCTGCGCCAGACGCTTCTTGATGGCCCGGATACCATCGGCCGCCGCCTTGTAAGAAGCCTTGAGTCCCTCGAAAAGCTGCTTGCGGTACTCAGCGGTGGGACCCGTCGCGGGCAGCCACGCCACAACGTCTCGGACATAGTCGCGGGACATCCGGAGGTGGGCCTGCAGGGTCTCGTAGTCCTCCTCCTTCGCCGCCTTCTCGATGGCCGGCATGCAGTTCTTGAGGTAGGCTTCCACCACACCGCCCATATCCAGGGCTTTCTGGATCTTCGCGAAATACTGATCCATGGTCATCCCGCCGGCCTCGATCTTGGCCTTCATCTGCGCAAAAGCCTGACGGGCTATGACCTGCTGCTCCTGCACCTTGGCAGCGCGGTTCAGCCATCCGATCAGCCCGGCCACATACTGCTTCATCTCCGCGTGCTGGGCCATCAGTTTCTGCTGCTGGACCTTCTCCAGCCGCTCCGCAGCGGTGCTCTCTCGGCTCGGAGTGTTAGGATCGGCCGCGGCAGCGGCAAAGCCATCGGCGGGCGTTCCTCCTCCGGCGGCGGCGGAGATGATGGGATCGGCAATATAAACATCCACCTTGTCCCAGAAGCCCGGCCCGGGGAACTCCTTCTGGAGCTCCCCCTCCACATAAGCTTGGAAAAGCCGCCGGAAAGCGGGATCCGAGACAATGCGCTTCCAGACCTTCTCCACATTCTCGGGGGTAACCGGGAACGGGTCTCCTTCGCCCAGGGTCCGGCCGCGACTGCGTGTCATGTTCTCGATGGTGCCATACAGGCTCTCCATCTCGCGGCCCATGGTGGCCTCGCTGAGCGCCTTCGCGGACTCGCGCCATATGGTGAACGATGTCAGCGCGGTGGCGACAATGGGACCCGTGATGCCATAGGACTGCAGGAGGGCCTTTCCGCTTTCCGAGCCCGCAAGCTCACTGATGAAGGTCAATCCGGCGGAGATAGTCGCCTCATAGTAATCTTCCGAGTAGATCTTTCCCGAGACATCTAGCACCGCCAGCGCGCGCCCGATGGCCTGGTTGAGCGCGGAGATCTTGTCGCGCCAGACCTTCTGGTTGGCAAACTTCACAATTTCGCCGCTCTTGCTCTTGACCGCCTCTTTCAGCGCGTCCCCGGCGCTGTCGGACAGAGCGGAGAGGATCTCGCCGTAGGCGGCGGGAATCCCGTTGGTGGCAAGCTGATCCAAAAATTGCGCTTCAGGGTCCGGCTCGGGTTCCTCACCCTGCCCCAGAACGGCGGAAGCCGCGCAGATAACCAGCGCGGTGGATAGCAGAATACGCAGGAAACGGACAGACATCATTTCAGCACCTCCCAGGCAGTGCTGATTGCGGAAGGAAGGTCCCCTGTGCGGGGAGCGGCGGCCGCGCAGATCTTTTTCGACCGACGCAGCCGCCGCGTCACCGCTTGGCGATCATCACAACGAGTTGTCCCACTGGACCACATTCGACGGCTGGCTGAGGGCGCCGTCAGCCAGGCGCTGGATGCGCACCCGGTAATACAGCATCACTGCCTGCTGCGCAATCCTGTCCGACATCACGCGCACGAAAGTGTCCAGATCTTTACGCTCCACCTCCGTCCACGGACCACCGGCGCTCAGGCTCTCCTCCACGATGGTCTCATAGGTGCCCGGCGGAACACTATTCGGGTCCAGCGTAGTATCGAATTCCAGGTCCAGATAGTGGCGTCTCACGCCACCGGCGACACGCAGGTTGCTGAGGCTGGCGAAATCCGCTCCACCCCCTCCGCCGGCGATGATGTTGATGCCCTGATCAAAAGGCACCTCCTGAACATTGCCCGCGTCATCAACCACGATGATGGTGTCGTTGCCGCCGGTGTAGACAGTCCCGGTGGCCACGTTGCCCGCGTCGCTTAGCCCGAAGATCAGCGGGTTCTTCATACTCCAGACCAGCAGCCCGTCATCCTTCTGTTCGAAGACGAACTCCGTGGTTCCCTTGTCTGTGAAGGACGCCCCGCTCTTGGCGGAGAGCATAAAGCGGTTGTAGAGCAGAGACACATAGATCCGGCCCTTCGCTCCGGACGCCACGCTGGAGATGTTGAAGCGCAGGTCTATCTGATCGAAAGCAGTGAAGTCCTTGCGGATGGCGCGGTCCAGCAGCACCGCGTCGCCTGCGAAGTCATCGCTGACCAGCGCCATGAACGCGGACGGGTTCTCCTGGCAATAGGCGTCCACCAGCTTCTGCAGCGCCTCCCGTACGGCCGCCATCAGATCGCGGTCCGAGAGGGTGATCTGCCGATAGGTGTCCTCGATCTTGTTGGACTTTCCGGTGGTGTCCACCACCTTGATGTAAAGGTCGTACGTTTTGCCGAGCTCCGGCTTGAAGCTGTATTCGAACGCTCCGGAATCGCCCAGCTTCGCCTTCTGCCAAGTCTCCCTGTTGTCTATGCTGACCTCCACGGACCCCACCTTGCCCGCTTTTGTCTTTGCCTTGCCGCGAATGATGACGCGGCCCTCGGGCAGACTGTCGCGGAAGAGCGTGATCTTCTCGCTCTTCTCCATGAACGACATGTTGTTGATGTACAGGTAATGGAAGTCTACCGGCTCGTCGGACTTGCCGAAGATCCACCACTTGGCGTCCGCCCCGCTGCACGCCGAGGCAAGCAGCAGGAAGACGATCAAAAGCCGTATCGCACGGGTTCGCATTGCTGCATCCATCCTCTCAGTAATCGAACCTTATCCCGACGGCCCAGGTGGTCTCCGTGAAGTCCCTGGAGTCGTCCGTGTTGTCGTAGTCGTTAAAAGCGATCCTGAAATACAGGGTCTGATCCGTAATGCCCAAGCTCGCTGGCGGGCGCCAGTAGACACCCAGGTTGGCGAAAAGCCGGTCGTTGTCGTCTCCGCCATCACGCAGAAGGCGATGTGTGCCCAGCTTAACGTTGGCCGAGATGTTGGACTCGGGGAAGTCCAGACCCAGTCCCACCGAAGTCTCATAGACCCGGTCCTCGAAGCCGGTCAGATCGTCCTTGGCCAGCCAGGTCCCCAGGAACAGTTGCGGCCGGTAGATCACACTGCCCATCGTCTTGCGCGTCCCTAGGGTGGCGTTGAGCGTGTATTCGTTAGACTCTCGGACGCCGGGATCCGTGTTGTAGTCGATCAGGCCGGCCCGCGTCTCGACGTCCATCGTCCCGAAGCGGTCCCGGTATCCCAGGTCGAAGTAGTGATTCTTGGCCTTCCGACCACCCCCGCTGGAGGTGTCGTAGCGATAGGCCACATCTCCCGAGGCGTACACCCGTCTGAACAGGCGGCGCTGAGCGAAGCTGATCTCGGGGCGCCAGTGCGCCGTGGAGAAGGCCTTCTGGTCCGAAAGGTTGTCGCGGAACCAGATGAAGCCCAGGTTCATCGTGGTGTTCTTGCCGTTCCTTTGGCGCCAACGGGCGCGCACACGTTCGCGGTCCGAGGTGGCGGATCCGAGCAGCGTGATGAAACCGGGCGAGACTCTCTCATACTCCACGTTCAGACGGATGTTATCGCCCTGCCCATCGAAGACGATGCGATGAGCGCTGCCGTTCCGGCTGATCTCGGCGGCGCCGACGCCCGGCGACTCGTCCGCGTTCGAAAACGCCGACTCACCGGCGATCATCAGACCCTCGAACGGCTTGAACTGCCAGTCGAATCCGTAAACCGGACCTTCATAGAGCGGGTCCGTCGGGTTGACGCGCTTACTGTCGTCCACCTGCAGCAGCTGAAGACCGAACGTCCAGGCGTCGCCAAGCTGCTGCGCGGCGCGCAATCCGTACGCTTGCCGGCGGATGGATTTCACCGGGGTAGGGCCATAGAAGCTGTCCCAGCGCGGATACCCCAAGCCATAGATCAGCGTCAACGCCGGCACGCGGTCGGATTCATTGTCGAAGGTGTAGGCCACGCCTTTCAGCGATGAGCTCAGGGTGTACTGGGAGAAGAACTCGAAAGTATCACCCAGCGTCCACCGGTTCGGGCCGCTTCCCATCTTGAACTGCAGATTGGTGAGCGCCAGCGGACGCAGGTCCACCGTGCGGTCATCCGTACCCCGCCCACCCAGGTTGAGCCAGTAGCTCGTTTTGTCAGAATCCACCCCCTGGTTGAGCTGGATGTTCTCGATCACGTTGAACTTCTCAGTCAGGGTGGACTGAGCGGCCCCGGCTCCGCTCACGTTGTTGTAGTTCAGCTCCAGCTCGTTGGAGATGCGCCGGGTGACCTCCTCCTCCGCAGCAGCCGGGCAGCTCGCCAGCACCGCCAAGAGGATGGCGGCAAGAGCCGCCCTGCGTGCTAACCTCATCGTGTGATTCCCCCTCCGGATTCCTTTCCGGTTCCAAGAGTGGCCACCGGCTCCCGAACACGCCCAACTGCCGCCGTCCTGCGAGGATCCCGGTAAAAGTCCGCGCAAAAGCTCCTCACATCGAACAGGCGTTTCGCGCACCATGCGGGGCGGGGAAACCGGCTGCCAACGGTAACTTCCGGACCACCATGGATTCGGCAGAGAGCCGCCAGAACTGGATGCTCTTGCGTGGCCCGAAGCGAAACAAGGAAAGCTTTCCCGGCACCTGGAAAAGTTCCTTCTTTCCGTTGCTGACTTTAGCGTCTTTTTGCTCCAGCTAACTGGATTTCGCAGGCCATTTGCGGGGGAATGGAAAAATCAGAGCGGCTTCCGGGCGAGCGCCAGATAAAATTCCGGCTCATCGGTCACGGAAATGGAAGTGAAGCCGCTTCCCGCCAGGATCGCCGACATCTCCTGCGGACCGGGCACGATGTCGCCGTTGACGACGCCGCTCGCCTCCCTGTGGACACGGTTCACCGCCTCGCGCCCCACCGGGTGGGAGATGCACAGAATTCCACCCGGGACAAGCATGCGACGGATGCTGGCCAGGGCCCTGACAGGGTCCTCAAAATGGGGAAAAACAGCATTCAATACCGCACAGCTGAACGAATCGTCAGGGAAATCCGCAACAGTTACGTCAGCAAGGACAAAGCGCACGCAGTCCGGAAACCCTTTCCCGCGGGCGACCTCCAGCATGCCCGGAGAGATGTCAACAGCCGTCACGCTGCCAGCACCCTGAAGGGCGTCCAGCAGGTACGGGATGATGACTCCTGTGCCCGTGCCCACATCCAGTACCCGCATCCCGGGAGCGATACCCGCCTCACGCACGACACGCTGGAGGCGCTCCCCGATATGCGGCCGCTCCGCGGCGTCCCAACCAGGCGCAAGCCGGTCGAAGAACTCTCTCTGCTCGCCAACGGAAGCCCCCACCGCTCCTACCCCGAGAGTCGCCCGTCGCTCAGGCGGACAATGATGCCACGACGATTGGCCGGATACCACCACTTCGGCGCCACCGGCAGAAGGCGCTCCTCCGACGTGAACACGTCCACCGGTCCAGAGGGGCCCACACTCCAGACCCCCCACTTCACAGGAGACTGGTCGGCGCGATAGTAGGGGACATATCCGCCGGTCTCCTGGGGATAGTCGCGGGGTACCCAGATAGCCAGGATGGTCTTTTGCCCGTTCGAGAATCCAGGACCTGGGGCAAGATACTTGTAGCTGCGGCCGGGGTTGAACGGATCCTCCATCTTCTGGTTCCCCAGGTACCCGCGACGCAGCTCGGGCGGCAGTTCGTTGTAGTCCTCGAGCTGCATCGCCGCGCCCATGCAGTAAGTGCGCGCCGGAGGATAGGCGCGGTGGTCCTCCCGGTACATCTCCAGGGCGTCGCCGATCTGCTTCAGCTCCACGTGCGCTCTGGCCACCTTGGCGCGGACTTTGGCCTGGCCGTACACGGGAAAGAGGATGGCCGCCAGCAGCGCAATGACGGCCACCACCACAAGGAGCTCGATCAGAGTGAAGCCGGTGCGAGTTTCATTCAAGGATGCGGATGTCCCCTCCATGCGCCGTCTCGATCTCTTTTACGCCACTGCGATTCGCGGCGACTCCGGTCACCGCCACGCGGGTCCCAGACTGGGGAGGAGCGCCGCCAGCCAGCTTCACCGGAACCGACTGCCCGCCATCCTCCAGAAGCGTGAATCCATCCTGTGTGGCGGGCCCGGCGGTTCCGGGCACACGCACCAGCAGGCCGTCTGGGCCAAGAGAAGTGCCGAGGCGGGCCAGACCTCCGCCCACCGTCAGCGGCATGGCGCGCGACTTGCCGAATGCAATATAGCGGGCGGCTACAGCCTTCTCTCCATCCTCCTCCACTACCGGCCCCAGAACGCTCACGACTTCTCCGGCGGTAACATCCCGACCGCTTAGCACGCGCACACCCCCGGAACGGCCCTCATCCTGAATGTAGAAGAAGCCGTCGAAGACTCGAGACACCACCTTGCCGGCCAGCGCCACGTTCTCACCGGCAGGCACCGACTGCACCTCACGGCAGGAACCCAGGGCGACCGCCACGTCCGCCTGCTTCTTCACCCAGACACGGTAAGCATCATGAAACGGCGGGGTTGCGTCCTCCTGGTCCATGATGCCGACCACGGACACAGGCCCCTGCGGCTTGGGGTTGCCCGTGAAATCCCCCATCCTGGAGAGCAGAAGCCCCACACTGCCCGTGGAATCGCTGATGGTCAGCAGGTTGTTGTTGGCCCAGGGTCCCTCGCCCACCTGGACGCCGTGCAGCATCACAAGGCGGGTCTGATAGCGCTCGCCTCCGTCCCTGCGGGTGGGATCGAAAAAGTTGCAGTTGCTGATGGACGGGATGAGTTCCGGGTCCGGCAGCCCCACATGGCCCAGCACCGTCACCGAAAAACGGGTCTCAGGCGACCCTGAATGACGGTCATTGATGAACACCTTGCCGTTGTGGTTGGCCAGCAGACCTGTCACTCGCACCCGGTCCCCAGCCTGGAAGTCCACATACTCGGCTGGACGCCACTGAGGACCCTGATAGAAGCGCCCGGACCAGACCTGAATGCCCCCCTTCCGTGCCGTATCATCCTGGATGAAGATGGTATACATGTCCGCCGGATTGAGGATCTCCGCCACTCCGGCAAGCGCCACCCCTTCCACTGTCACCCGGTTCTCCGGCAGCGGATCCGCTCCAACCAGCGGGTGGCTGCCCGTTCCGTCGGCATTTACCGCCTGGTAGTCCCAGATGCTGTCGGCAGCAACTCCCACCGACGCACCGAAGCTCAGAATGCAAACAATTGCCAGCAAGATTCGCGCTCTCATCTGCCCGTTTCTCCTTATGCTGTGGGCCGTTGGTGTTACGACCTGTCAGAATGTAACACGCACGCCCCCCCGAGTCAAGACCCGGGAACCGGCGAAATCAGGGCAGATGGTCCACCGGAATGCAGGCAAGTTGGCCCTGGCGGACCCCCCTGCGGCTGATGAGCGCATCGGCGGCGGCGCGAACTTCCGAGCTCCTCCCGCGCAGGATGATCACCTCCAGGCAGGTATGTTCATCCAGATGGACGTGTGTGGTACAGACAATGACGTGGTGATGCTGATGCTGCAGGCGGTTGAGCGGGTTGGAGCGCTCGAAGTCATGATGATCGTAAAGGATGGTGAGCGAGGCGGCCACTTCCGCGCCCGGATCCGCAGCCGCCTGGCGGGCCAACTCCTCCCGAATGAGGTCGCGGATGGCCTCGGAGCGCACCGAGTAGCCTCTGCGGCCGATGAGCGCATCGAACTCCCGCAGGAGCTCTTCGTCCATCGAAACTCCGAAACGCTGCAGCCCGGCCATCCGCTTCCCCCTAATCAGGGACCCTCTTCCCGAGTCCTCAGCGGGCTATGACGAGCTTCCCGCCGCGGTCGCGTTCCTCGGCCCTGCGCAGGCTCTCTTCGGCCGGCCGCAGGTCGTCCCGCGTGAGTCCCAGTTTCTTCAGCAACGGTTCACGGACCAGCGAAACATACTCCCGGGGGCCGTAGATGCCGTGCTCCGCCAGCTGGCGCGCCCTCTGGTCGTAATCGGGGATTTCGCTACCCGCCGGCATTCGGAAGTGCTTGAAGACATAGGCCAGATCCTCCACAGTGCCGGCCGGGTCGTGCTCCATAAATACCTGCAGAGCCTTGAGGAAGAAACCGTAGTGCGCAGCCTCATCCTTGGCGAGGAGAAGCAGGAGCTTCATCAGCGCCGGATCGTGCTCGCGCTGCGCCACCTTGCGCAACTGGCGATAGTTGACATGGGTGGCCAGCTCCTGGATGGTGGTGTAGCAGATCATCTGCCGCGGCGTACCGAACGGCAGGTCCCATTCGGACTCCCAGAGATCCTCATCCAGCTTCTTCAGCTGGGCCTCCGTCCGCTTGCCGGATGCCATCAACCACTCGCGGAGCACCATGGAGTGCTTGCTCTCCTCATAGCCCCAGTTGATGTGGAACCAGGCGCGCCCTCGGCTCTTGCGGATCATCAGGAGCATCTTGCTGGTGTAGTCCGGCAGGAAGGACTCCACCGCGCAGAATGTCTCCACTACGTCGGCCACAAGATCGCTGATCTGAGTATTGGCCTCCGACCACGGGATGTCGCGCTTCACGTTCCAGCGCCGGCGCTCCTCGGCGTGGTGGAAGTATTCCAGGTAGTTATGGTAAATGGCGTCCTCAATGGCGTTGCTCATAGTTTGCCTTCCTCCACCGGTTTGCAGCGAACAGTTCGCATTGGATATAAGTCTGAAGGGTTCCTCCATTTTAGCCGCGGGCATATCAGCCGTCAAAGACCCTGACTTGGGCCGCACCGAAAGCTTGGCCAGGCAGGCATCGTCATCTGTTATGAGGAACTCTCCCGCAGCGGTTGCCGCTCCCCGCGCTCCCGGAGCGGCGGATGGCGGCGCCATTAATGTTAACTGTGTGGCATATTTCACAAAGTCGCGGTATAATCTTTGTGGATCCATCGCCCTGACCACCCGCCTGCCCCGCAAGGGGCGGCCAGACGGAGCGCCGAGTTGAGATTCTTGGACAGACAGAACTTCCTTCTGCGCAGGCTGCACTCCTTGACCGGAGTAGTGCCGGTGGGAGCATTCCTCCTTGAGCACTTCCTGACCAACTCCTTCGCTCTCGGAGGTGAAGAGGCCTACAACGAGAAGGTCGCCTTCCTGACCAGCCTGCCCTATCTCTACGTCATCGAAGCGCTGTTCATCTTTCTGCCCATCATTTTCCACGGCCTTCTCGGGATGTGGATCGTGTTCTCGGCAGAGGTCAGCGTGGCCCGGCACCGCTATTTGCGGAACTGGCTGTACTTCTTCCAGCGCGTCAGCGGGGTATTCCTGGTGGTCTACATCACCGTCCATGTCTGGACGACCCGCTTCGCCGGTGAGGAGAACCTGTTCCGCCTGATGGAGCACAAGCTCTCGTCGCCCGCCTGGATGTGGTTCTACATCGCCGGGGTCACGGCGGCCACGTTCCATTTCGCGAACGGATTGTGGGGGTTCATGGTGACGTGGGGGATCACTGTGACGCCGAGGGCTCAGAGGTGGTCCACCTACGCCTGCGCCGGAGTCTTTCTGGCAATGACCTTCGTTGGGGTGAACGCCCTACTGGCGTTCACGGGCGACGCGGTCACTTTCCTGCAGAAATAAGGGAGGCGCGCTCCGGCCCGAGGCATCGGCCGGGCCCCGGCGCCGTCCCACAGAACGGATATCCGAAACTATGGCAAAACCGAACTTCATCGTGGTTGGCGGCGGCCTTGCGGGACTGATGACCACCATCAAGATCGCGGAGGCCGGATACAGTGTGGACCTGATCTCCCTGTTGCCGGTCCGCCGGTCACACTCCGTGTGCGCCCAGGGCGGCATCAACGGGGCGGTCAACATCCGCGGGGAGAACGACTCGCCGGATATCCACTTTTTCGATACCGTCAAAGGCGGCGACTTTCTGGCCGACCAGCCGCTGGCCAAGGGTATGTGCTACGCCGCGCCCGGGATCATCTACCTGCTGGACCGCATGGGAGTGGCCTTCAACCGGACGCCGGAAGGCAACCTGGACTTCCGCCGCTTCGGAGGCACACTGTATCACCGCACGGCGTTCGCGGGAGCCACCACCGGACAGCAGATGCTTTACGCCCTGGACGAGCAGGTCCGGCGTTTCGAGGCGGCAGGGCTGGTCCGCAAGTTCGAGCACCACGACTTTCTGGCCCCGGTGCTGGATGAACGCAGAACGTGCCGCGGCGTCGTGGCGCTGGACCTGTGGGAGATGAAGGTGGTCACCTTCCGCGGAGACGCAGTGGTGATGGCCACTGGCGGCCCCGGCGGCATCTACCGGCAGTCCACCAACTCCGTGCTGAACACCGGCTCCGCCGCGGCGGCGGCCTACATGGCCGGCGCCCGGTATGCCAACCCCGAGTTCATCCAGGTCCACCCCACGGCCATCCCGGGCGAGGACAAGCTGCGCCTGATGTCCGAATCCGCGCGCGGCGAGGGCGGCCGCGTGTGGGTGCCCCGTAACAAGGGCGACAATCGTCCGCCTCGCGAGATCCCCGAGGAGGACCGGTGGTACTTCCTGGAAGAGAAGTATCCCCGCTTCAAGAACCTGGTGCCCCGCGATATCGCCAGCCGCGAGATCTACGACGTCTGCGTCAACAAGGGGTTGGGCGTGGGCGGCGGTCTGATGGTCTATCTGGACCTGACGCACATCCCCGCCGAGACGCTGGACCGGAAGCTGGGCGGCATCCTGGAGATCTACGAGAAGTTCCGCGGTGACGACCCGCGCAAGGAGCCGATGCGCATCTTCCCGGCGGTCCACTACTCCATGGGCGGCCTCTGGGTGGGCTATGACGCCGATGATCAGGGCATGCCCATCGTCGGAAGCCCGGCGAATCATGCCACCAACATCCGTGGCCTGTATGCGGCCGGCGAGGTGGACCATCAGTATCACGGAGCGAACCGCCTGGGCGCGAACTCGCTGCTCTCCTGCATCTACGGCGGCATGCTGGCAGGACCGGCGGTGGTCTCCTACTCCACAGACCTGGATGAGCTGGCCTCGGAGCTTCCCTCCACTCTGTTCGAGCAGGAAGAGCGCCGGTGGACGGAGCGCTTCGAGCAGATTGGCCGGATGGACGGGACAGAGAACGCCTACGAGATTCACCACGAGTTGGGACGCTGGATGGTGGAGAACGTCACCATCGTCCGCGACAACGCAAAGCTGCGCGAGACGGAGAACAAGATCCTGGAGCTGCGCGAGCGCTGGCACCGTTTGAACGTGCTGGACACGCAAATGTGGGCGAATCAGGCGGTGGCGTTTGCGAATCAGCTCTGGAACATGCTGGAGCTGGCCCGGCTGATCACCGTGGCGGCGGAGGCCCGCAACGAGAGCCGTGGAGCGCACTACAAGCCCGAATTCCCGGAGCGCGACGACGAGAACTGGCTGAAGACGACCATCGCAGAGTATTCGCCGGACGGGCCCAAGCTCTCCTACGAGCCGGTGGATACGTCGCTCATCCGGCCGGTGGCCCGTAAGTACGACTGATATTTGTCCGCGAGCCGCGCCGAATGCTGGCAAGTGAGAAGAAAATGGCTGACACAGACAGAAAAGTGCACCTGAAGATACTGCGGCAGGACACCCCTGCATCGCGGCCCTACTGGGATGAGTTCGAGGTGGACTACTCCCCGGGGATGAACGTTATCTCCTGCCTGATGGCCATCCAGCGAAACCCGGTGAACCGGAAGGGAGAGCGCGTGCGCCCCGTGGTGTGGGAATGCAACTGCCTTGAGGAGGTCTGCGGCGCCTGCTCCATGGTGATCAACGGCACACCCCGTCAGGCCTGCTCCTGTCTTGTGGACAAGGTGACGCAACCCATCGAGCTCCGGCCGCTCTCCAAGTTCCCGGTGCTGCGCGACCTGATGGTGGACCGGCAGGCCATGTTCGACGCCTTCAAAAAGGTGAAGGCGTGGGTGGAGATTGACGGCACGCACGACCTGGGCCCCGGTCCGCAGATGCCTCAGCACGAGCAGGAGAAGCTGTATCCCCTGACGCGGTGCATGGTGTGTGGATGCTGCATGGAGGCGTGCCCGCAGTATGATAGCCTCCGCAAGCCGTTCATCGGACCCGCCACGCTGAACCAGGCGCATCGCTTCAATGTGGACCGCACCGGAAAGATGACGAAAGAGGAGCGCCTGCGCGCCGTAATGGAGAAAGGCGGCATTCAGGACTGCGGAAACGCGCAGAACTGCGTGCGCGTCTGCCCGAAGGAGATCCCTATCACGGATTCCATCGCGGAGCTGGGGCGGGAGACCACCAAGCTTCTGTTGAAGGATATCTTCGGCTGAGAAGCCGTCGCGTGTCGGCGGCGGCCCGGAAGCGGGCCGCCGCCCTGGCTCCTTAAGCCAACCCCATCTTCCTGAGATTCTCCAGGCTCAGCTGCACGCTCTCCAAAGGAGGACGCTGGCAGACGTCCTGTTCCACGATGATCCACTCCGTCCCGGCATTCTCTGCAGCCCGGAAGATGCCCGGAATGTCCAGAATGCCCTCGCCCACCTCGGCGAAAGCCCGGTCCTCGCCGGCAGCCATGTCCTTGAGATGGATGAGCGGGATACGCCCGGCGTAGCGCTCGATGTAAGCGATGGGATCCTCGCCGCCGTGCTTCACCCAGTAAGTGTCCAGCTCGGCCTGCAGCGCGTCCGCAGGGGCGGAGGCGTAGAGGATGTCCAACCCGTACTCACCGTCGAACCGCTGGAACTCGAACGAGTGGTTGTGGTAGCACAGATGGAGCCCGGCCTCGCGCAGCCTGCCACCGAACTCCCCGAGTTGTTTTCCCACCTTGCGCCAGCCGTCCGGACCGCCCCAGCGATCCTCGCCCAGCCAAGGCACCACCACATAGCGGTTGCCAAGCTCCCGGTGGAACGCGATCACTTCATCCAGCGCCTGCTCCAGCCGCTCGATTCCTTCGTGAGCTCCAGCGCAGCGCAGCCCCAGCCCTTCCAGCAGGGACTTCAACTCGCCCGCTCCAAGGCCCCCGTACCCGGCGAACTCGACTCCGTCATAGCCCATCCGGGCCACCTCGCGGAGGGTGCCCGGGAAGTCGGCCGCCGTCTGGTCGCGGAGGGTGTACAACTGAACAGCGATTGGAAAACGTTTCATTTGTCCTGCCTGCTTTCGCCTGTGATGCCCGGTCTATACAGCCGGAAGAGGTTTCGCGGGCGGTGCCGGGTTCTCCTGCCACGGCTCTGGCAGGGGTCGGCTGCCTTGCGCTACACTGTGCGGAGGGCCCGGTGAGCGCTAGGGGCGGCCGCTTGACCGGAGTGCCCGGGAAGGGA
The DNA here is from genome assembly GCA_025998755.1 of Armatimonadota bacterium. Taxonomy (NCBI): domain Bacteria; kingdom Bacillati; phylum Armatimonadota; species Armatimonadota bacterium. The sequence goes on along the minus strand of AP024674.1, from coordinate 2,624,976 downwards.
GGAGCGCGATGGCTGACACCACTCTGGAGTTCCGCGGCATCGGCTCGTCCGGGCTGGAACTGTTGCCGGGCGAGATGCTGGAGCGCAGGCAGTGCTCCCGGTGCCTGCACTGGGAAGCCTCTGACTTCTGGACGGGCAACGACGCGCCGGAGATCCTGGAGACCCGGAAGCGCAACTGGTTCCGGCGCGTGTCCGCGGAGTTCGACCCCTGCGCTATGGCCGCCGTGGAGAATGGCTCCGTGGTGGGCTATGCCCAGTTCGCTCTGCCGAAGCACTTTCCCGGTCTGGAGGAAGCCGAGGTGCAGCCCGACCCGGATATCCCGTTTATCGCGTGTTTCGTGATCGCCCCTGAGCATCAGGGCAGGGGTGTGGGAAAGGGTCTGCTGGAGGCGGTGGAGTCCAGCCTGAGGGAGAGGGGGTTCCCGGCCGTTCAGACCATCGCTCCGGAGGAAAGCCGCAAGAACCCGTCCGGCCCGGCATCCTTCTGGCAAGCCCACGAATTCCGTGAGGCCGGAAAGAGCGGTGGCTCCCTCTTGCTGCGAAAAGACCTTTAGTTCTTTTTCGCAGCCTGCCGTCCCGCATCCGTTACGAATCAACTGGAAAGGTTTTTGCCTGCCTAATGGCTGAAACACCCGGCTCCGACCTGAGGAGCGCGCATCTGGAGGCTGCCGCCTCCAAACTGAAGATCGCCAGCTATATCGTCGGCGCGGTCACCCTGGCGTCGCTGGCCGGCGGGATCGTCACCGGCAACTACCAGCCGTTCGCCGTGATGGTGGCGCTCATCGTGGCGGTGGTCGCCTCGTGGCTGTGGAGCGTTGCTGTGGACCGCGCCTATCACCGCCTCCGCGAATGGAGCCGGAGTCAGGCCCCCCAGCCTCTGACCGCCACGCGTCCGTCAACCTCCCGCCCCGCGGCTCGCTATCCCGTGCGAGCCATCTCCGCCGGTCCTGCATCTCTATCCCTGCGCAGCCTTGTGCAGCAGGGATGCATCCCGGCCGTGCTGGTCTCGGAGGAGTCCGATGACCCACAGGAGCGCATCGCTGCACTGAAGATGAACGCCGCTGCAGACCTTGCGCGTCTGGCGGACGAACTGGAGCAGACCGGCAGGACCGCCGAGGCCGGTCAGATCCGGCGGCAGGCCGCGGAGCTGGATCCGTATGCTGCCGGCGGCGCAGGCGAGGAGGAGCTTGCTCCGGACACTCTGTCACGGGCGCTGGGTCTTGCGCGCAACGGCAAGTATGACGAAGCCGCCCCGGCCCTGGAGGAGCTGGCAAGGAAAGGCCGGTCAGCAGCGGCGCTGTACACACTCGCCATCTGCCGCGCAATGGCGGGGGACACGGCGGCATCTGCGGAGCTGCTGCGAAAGGCGGCGGATACCGGATCCGAATCGGCGACTCTGCGCCTTGCGCTGGGAACGGCTCTGGCCGAATCCGGGCAGTATGAAGAGGCTCTCCGCCAGCTGAGGGCAGCCGCAGCGATGGATCCGGAGTCCGCGGCGGCTCACGCCGCCATGGCCGAGGTGGAGTTGCTTCTGGGGCAGGCGGACCGGGCCAGGGAAAGCGCGCAGGAGGCGCTCTCGCTGGATTCGGATCTTGCGCTGGCCCGGTCCGCGATGGCGCGCGCACTCTACCAGCTGGGAGACGCCCCGGGAGCAGCCCGGGAGTTCGGAAAGCTTCTGGAATCCGATCCCGGCAATACTGACCTCCTTTACAACAAGGCGGCCGCGCTGGCGGCGGCCGGCAAGAACGATCAGATCATCCAGGAGATCGCCCCGGCGGCACAGGACATTCAGGATCCACAGATCGCCAGGATCGTGGGCGATGCGTTCGAAGCCGCCGGGCAGAAGGACCGGGCGCGCGAGTTCCTGACCCGGACCGCCGAGCTACTGCCCGAAAGCGAAGAGGCCCGGCTCAAGGTGGCCCGATCCCTGCGGGAGGAAGGCAAACTGCAGGAGGCTCTGGCAGCGGCCGAGCAACTGGTCAGGGATCTTCCACGCTCCGGGGCGGCGAGGACGGAGCTGGGACGGGTGGTCGAAGCGATGGGAGACAGGGGGAAGGCGCTCGATCACTACCGCGCGGCCGTCCAGCTGGACCGGGGATCCCCGGATCCTCTGACCCAGGCAGGCCGCCTTCTGCTGGCGGACGGCCAGATGAAGGAAGCTTTGAATCTGCTGAAGCAGGCCGCGGCTCTGCCGGGAGCCACCGCGGAGACCTTCTACTGGCTGGGAGAGGCTCATCTGGCGAGCGGCAAGCCGCTGCTGGCCATCGAAGCGCTGCGTGAGGCTGCCCGCCAGTCGGACGCGCCAAGAGGCGAGACCAGCCGGGCGCTCGGGCGGGCGCTCCTGATGGCCGGGCGGGCGCGGGATGCTCTGGAGGAGCTTCGCCGCGCCCGGAAGCTGCTGCCGGAAGACGCCGAGATTCTGCGGGACATCGGGTATGCTTTCCATCGGCTTCGCAACTACCAGGAAGCCTTGCGGCATCTGCGGCAGTATCTGGAGCTGCTGCCAGAGGCCGAGGACGCGGAGGAGGTGGCGGCGCTGGTGGAGCAGCTGGCAGCGGGATGACGCCGGGTCTGCCCTGCGGGACGCCATGCTATAATGCCGCGAACGCCGCGGGCCCCGGACGGCCGCGGCGCGCCAGTGAGTGGCGTGGGAACATCGGCGCGGACAGGAGCCAGTGGCGGAAGTAACGGCTTTCAGAGGGATACGGTACCACGAGCAGAGGGCGGGAGATTTGTCCCTGCTCATCAGTCCTCCGTACGACGTGATATCCCCCCAGGAGCGCGAACGCCTCCACCGTCAGAGCCCTTACTCCTTCGTCCGGCTGGTGCTGGGCGAGGAGCTTCCCGGCGACAACGACTCCTCCAACCGGTTCACCCGTGCCGGAGAATACCTGCGGGACTGGTTGCGGCAGGGCATCCTGATCCAGGATCCCGCCCCTGCCATCTACCGTCTGAAGGTGGACTACGAGATACCGGAAGGGCGCCGGTCGCTGGAAGGCATCACCCTGCTTGCCCGCCTGCATCCCTATGATGAGGGTGTCATCCTCCCGCACGAGAAAACCCTGCAGGGTCCGAAGGAGGGGTTGCGGCGGTTGATGCTGGAGACCGGCTGCAACCTGGACAGCGTCTGGATGCTGTACGAAGACAACGGCGGGCACGTAAGGGAAGCCCTCAGCGCTGCAAACTGGACCCCTGCGGCGCCGGCCGCACAGGACAGCTCCGGCGTCCGCTATTCCCTGGAGGCCTGCGCGTCGCCGGAAGTCATCGCAGCCGTCCGGGAGGCATTCGCCGAAGAGCAGTTGATCATCGCGGACGGCCATCACCGCTACGAGACGGCGCTTGAGCTTGCTCGCGAGATGGGCGGAGGGACGGTGCCCGCCGGCCCGTGGGGGCAGGTGATGGTGACCGCCTGCTGGACGGACCATCCGGGGCTGACCGTGCTTCCCACCCATCGGGTGGTGCGCGGGATCCGTCAGGATCTGGTGGACGGCCTTCAGGAAGCGCTGGCCGGGCGTTTCTCGGTCCGGCAGTGCGCCCCGGAGAACCTGAAGGAGGCTCTGGATTCCGCCCCGTCTTCGGCATTCGCCTGCGTGGAGAAAGACCGCTCCTGGTTGGCTGTGCCGCAGTGGCCGGTGGACGCCACCGGGGCCGAGTTGCTCCAGCAGGTGGTTCTGGCTGAACGCTTCGGTTTCGACATCGCCCGGCTGAAGACGGACCCGCGGATCGCCTACGTGGAGCACGCGGACTCCGCTACAGAGATGGTCCAACAGCAAGATTATCAGGCGGCATTCCTTCTGAAGCCCATCCCGGTGCGCACCATCACACGCTACGCCCGCGAGGGCCGCTGCCTGCCCCAGAAATCCACTTATTTCTACCCCAAGCTCGCAAGCGGGCTGGTGCTCCGGCGCATCGAGGAGGATGTGCCCGTTGACGGGTGAGGCGCGCAGGCGGTCCTCCACCGCCAACGAGTTCGTCACTCTGGATGACATAGACCATCAGACCGCCGCGCTCAAGAACGTGTCCTTCCTGCTGGAGTCGGCGCGGGGAGCCATCTGCGTGTCCGGCAGCGACGCCGCCTTCCTGGAGCCTGTGGTGCTGGTGGACGGGCACCGTCTGGCGCTGGACGGAGCCTCCTGGGAGATGGCCGGGCACTGGGTGCCGGAGATGACACTGGAGCGGCCGGAAGGAACCATCCGGTGCCAGTACCTTGCTCCTCCGGCCCGGCGGGGGTTCGCTGTGAAGCTTCAGTTCACGGCCGGAGTGGCCACCAGGGCTCAGCTTGCTTTCGAGGTGAGCTGGGGCAGGACGCACCAGGTCTCGGACTCGTTCCACGCGATGGAAGGAATAAGGCGGGCCGGCATCCGCGAACGCTCGACCACTACAGCGTATCTCGGATTCCGCGCCCTCTGGCCCCTGTTCGGTTTTGGCCTGCACTGCGTGGGAGGAGACTGGAGCGTCTTCAGTGGAGGCGTGCCGCTGTCCGGCTCCAAAATGGAGATGGAAGCGTCCCGGAACGAAGCGCTGGTCTGCCGGGCGGTCCGCTCTCAGGCGCTGGAAGCCGGTGGGACGATGGAACTGACGCTCTTCGTCGGGCTGGGCCTGGAGGCTTACGGCGGTATGGCGAGCGCAGAGGACCTGGCGCAGCACGGTTGGGACCATCTCTATAAATCCACTCTGAGATGGCTGGCCGAAAGGGTGGTGGGGTGCCGCGGAACGGCCGTGCCGCACGCCGGCCGGCTGAACCTGAACGCCCTGTACAACTACTTTTACAGCACAGGGGTGACCCTGGACACGGAAAGGATGGTGGTCACCTCCAGCCGCTCCCCGCGCTACGACCTGACGGGGTCTTACACGGACCGGGACGCCTGCCTATTCAGCTTCCCCGGAGTGCTGATGATTGACCCGCCGCAGGCCAGACGGATGCTGGAATACTCGCTGGGCGTGCAGATCCGCAACGCAGGATCCTTCCGCCGCTATCTGGACGGCATCCCGCTGGAGCCCGGCCTCGCGCTGGACGCGGTGGTGGCCCCTCTTCGGGCGCTCTGGATGTATGTGGACCTCACCGGCGACCATACCATCCTGTTTGACCGGGATATCCAGGAAGGCGTCAACCGCGTGCTGGACGTTCTGGACCGCCGCCAGCATCCGTCCGCCGCGCTCTACTACACCCGCAAGACACCGTCCGGGCGCATCGCCCGTCTGCCCTATCTCACCTACAGCAACGCTCTGGTGTGGCGGGCTCTTTCGGATCTGGCGGACCTGTATCATCGCATCCGGGATCTGGAGCGGGAACACGAGACCGAGACCTGGGCACGCGAGGTCCGCTCCGCTCTTCTGGAGCGATGCATCATGGACGGGCCGTATGGTCCGATGTTCTGCTTTGGGACCGATCTGGAGGGGACATCCGAGCCCGGAGACGAACCGGAGGGAAGTCTGCTGCTCTTGCCGTACCTGGAGTTGTGCCGCCCGGATTTCGGGCCTTATGTGAATACTGTCCGGTGGATCCGCCAGAATCGCAGTTCCACCGCTACAGGAGGGGGTTGCCTGCTGGAGCTCGCCAACGAGCTGCTCACCGGAAACGCGGAGGCTCTGGAACAGCTCTCACAGGCCCCTCTGGACGAAGGGATCGCCTGCCACACTCTGGACGGGACAGGGATGCCGGAAGCAGGAATGGCCTGGGCCGCCGGGGCGGGATATCTGGCCTACGTTCTGATCCGGGCCTTCGAGCGCGATGTGGACCTGCCGGTCCTGCGGCCGCCTTCCTCGCGCGCCCACAGCCGCATCAGCCGCAGCACGATGCGTCCAGGCGTTGGCTGGGTATAACGGAAGGGGACTCGCGGAGCGTCTTTTCGTCCTTGACAGGGGTGCTCCGCGTTCCTATAATCCCGAATGCTTGCAGGGCCGCCCGTCGGGGCGGCAGCCGTGTTTTGAAGCGGATCGGCGGGCCGCCCGTGCCCGGGGTCCGCGCCATCGAGGGGGTTTTACCGCATTGCCGAACATCACTCCGGAGATCTTCAAGGCTTACGACATCAGGGGCACATACCCGGACCAGTTCAACGAAGAGGCGGCTTACAACATCGCCCGCGCCTTCGCGAAAGCGCTGAAGGGCAAGACGGCCGTCGTGGGCCATGATATGCGCGAATCGTGGAAGACGCTGATCCCAGCTGTCATCAAGGGTCTGAACGATTCGGGCGTGGACGTGTGGGACATCGGGCTGGCCAGCACTCCCCTTTTCTATTACAGCGTGAACGCGCTGGGAGGGGACATCGGGCTGCAGCTTACCGCCTCGCATAACCCCGCGAAGTATAACGGCTTCAAGCCCACTGGTCCACAGGCCATTCCCAGCATCAGCTTCGTCTCGAACCAGGAGATCTGCCGGCTGGCCAACGAGGCACAGTTCGAGACGCCGGAGAAGCCCGGTCAAGTGCTGGGCCAGCGCGACCTGCTGGACGATTACATCGAGGCTGTCATCCAGGCGGCCGGCGTTGACGACTTCAGTGGACTGAAGCTGGTCATAGACACCGGCAACGGCATGGGCGGTTATGTGGTCCCGAAGCTGACGGAGCGGCTGCGCGCGGACGTGGTGCCGCTCTACTGGGACCTGGACGGCACCTTCCCGAACCACGAGGCCAACCCGCTGGATGAGTCCACCATGGAAGACCTGAAGAAGAAGGTGGTGGAGGTGGGGGCCGATCTGGGAGTGGCTTACGACGGCGACGCGGACCGCGTGCGCTTTGTGGATGAAAAAGGCGAAAGCGTTCCGGGCGATATGATCACCGCGCTCCTGGCGCGGCAGATCCTGCGGCATCATCCGGGAGAGAAGATCCTCTACGATCTGCGCTCCAGCCGGGCGGTGCGCGAGGAGATCGAGAAGGCGGGCGGAGAACCGGTGATGTGCCGCGTGGGGCACGGACTCATCAAGCGCCAGATGCGTGAGGAGGGCGGCATCTTCGCCGGGGAGCTTTCCTGCCATTACTATTTCAGGAACTTCTACATCACTGACAACGGCGACCTGGCCATGCTTCACCTGGTGGGTCTGCTGAAGGAGACCGGCAGCAGGCTCTCCGAACTGTGGCGCCCCATCAAGCGCTACTTCCACTCCGGAGAGATCAACTCCGAGGTGGAGGACGTGCCCGGCAAGCTGAAGGAGCTTGAGGATCTGTACGGGCCGAAAGGCAAATCCGTGCTGCATCTGGACGGCCTGACGGTGGAGTTCGAGGACTGGTGGTTCAACGTGCGGCCGTCCAACACGGAGCCGCTTCTGAGACTGACGCTGGAGGCTCCCACACAAGAGCAGATGGCGGCCTACCGCGACGAGCTGCTGAAGGTGATCCGCTCGTGAAAGGACTCCGGCAGAAGCATACAATGACCCCGGTCGCCGGAGGGCGGAATGCTTGACATTAGGCTCATCAGGTCCGAGCCCGAGGCTGTACGCCAGGCGTTGAGCCGGCGGGGCGAGGCGGCGGCCATAGACGAACTGCTGGCGCTGGATGCACGCCGACGGGAGCTGATCACACAGTCCGAGCAGCTCAAGGCCCGGCAGAACCAGGCTTCCGAAGAGATCAGCCGCATCAAGCGGGAAGGCGGCGACGCCACGGCCATCATCGCGGAGATGAAGGACATCAGCGCCCGCGTCAAGGGACTGGACGCGGAGTGCCGCTCTGTGGAATCCGAAATGGAAGCCATGCTGGCGAAGCTGCCGAACATCCCGCACGAGAGCGTCCCGGACGGGCTGTCCGAAGAGTGTAATGTCCCTGTGGACCACTGGGGCGAACCGCGCAGGTTCGACTTTGCACCCCGCCCGCACTGGGAGATTGCGGAAGCCCTGGACATCCTGGACTTCGAGCGCGGGGCGCGCATCGCTGGATCGGGATTCGTGCTTTACAAGAAGGGCGGCGCGCGTCTGGAGCGGGCGCTGATCAACTTCATGCTGGACATGCACATCTCGCGGCACGGCTACGTGGAGATGTATCCGCCCTTCCTGACCCGGTCCGAGGTGTTATACGGGAGCGGCAAGCTGCCGAAGTTCGCGGACGACATGTATCACGTCCAGCTGGACGACCTGTGGCTGAATCCGACGGCGGAGGTGCCCATCACGGGCATCCATGTGGATGAGATCCTGCCGCCCGGTTCTCTGCCGCTGAAGTACGTGGCCTACTGCGCCAGCTTCCGGCGGGAGGCCGGCGCGGCCGGCAAGGACACACGGGGGCTCATCCGGCTGCATCAGTTCGATAAGGTGGAGCTGTTCCAGTTCACAGAGCCGGAGAAAAGCTACGATGCCCTGGAGGAGATGCTTCGGCACGCAAGGGCCGTGCTGGAGGCGCTGGAGCTGCCGTACAGAGTGCTGAACTGCTGCGCCGGGGACATCGGCCAGGCGGCCAGCAAGATGTACGACGTGGAGGTCTGGGCGCCAGGGCTGGAGCGCTGGCTGGAGGTCTCAAGCGTCTCCAACTGCACGGACTATCAGGCGCGGCGGTCCAACATCCGCTTCCGGCGTGAGGCGGGCGCAAAGCCGGAGCTGGTGCACACGCTGAACGGAAGCGGCATCGCGCTGCCCCGCACGGTGATCGCCATCCTTGAGAACGGCCAGCGCGAGGACGGCTCGGTCACCATCCCCAATGCTCTCCGCCCGTATATGGGTGGAATGGAGGAGCTGAGGCCCGAAGGTTAAATCAGACCTGTCTAGTGCAAAAGCGGGAAGCGCCTTTAGACCGGATGTTAAAAAATCAAGGCCCCTGCTCTCATTAGAGCAGGGGCCTTTTCCACACTGTGTCAGGGGATTGGAATCCCTTAAGCTTACGGGAGGATGGCCTGCCAGTAGCCGGCGTCACGCTCCTGCACCAGCTCCTCGTAGCGCTTCCAGACCGCGTGGCCATCCAGATAGACGATGGTGGTGCCGTCGTAATGCACCCGGTCCGGCAGGTCCTGAGCATAGCCCGGGTTGGGCACAAAGATGCCGTCGTTGATGCCCGCGTTCGGGTTCTGGGTATTGTCCCGGCCATTGCGCGCCTCGTGGATGAGAAGCAGCATCCGCGTCGGCTGCAGGTCCGTGACCACGCCGTTGACCCGGATAGCCAGAGCCTCCGGCTTCATCAGCGACAGCGAGTTGTTCATCGAGTAGGAGAGCGGGTATTTGCGCTTCTCCTCAGGAGTCCCGATGATGTTGGACGCTTCGCGATTGCGGTCGGACGGACAGAGGAACATCTTCTCCGCCTTCACATAGGGGAAAATGCTGCCCTGTGTGACGTCCGCCTTCTGATAGGCGCCGAACGATCCGCAGAAGTTCGGGACGTTTGCGGCACGCCTCAGACCGCCGGCTGTGGAATCACCACTGTTCGGCATCCGGCCGCCGTGGTCATCCGCATACATCTTGAACGCAAGGCTCAGCTGCTTCAGGTTGCTGAGACAGCTGAGCATGTTCGCGCGCTGACGGGCGCGCGAGAACACAGGGAACAGGATCGCCGCCAGGATGGCGATGATCGCGATCACGACCAGAAGCTCAATGAGCGTGAAGCCCAGTCTGCTTTCTCTGATGGTTCTCATGGCAACCTTCTCTTTTCTTTTAGACCCCCGGGGGAGCGCCCCGCCCACGGCGGAGGTGCTGACTCCGGACCTCTCTTGCGGCTCCTGGCGCGGGAGGGAAAACTCTGACAGGAATCGCAGCGGACGCAGCTCCCACCTGTCCACGCTCTCGGGGGACCAGCGCTTTCCGTGCGCGCGCACCCACGCATCCGGCAACCTGCGCGAAACACGGAAGTTAGCTCATCTTCATTATCCCACCGGGTCCGCGCCGTGTCAAGGTGTAAGGTACCGATGGACTATCCGCCGGCCGCAGATTGCCGGACATCTGTTTGCAGGAATCATCGGCAAACCGGCCGGCGGACCTCAGGTCACCCCCAGACAGTCCTTTCAGTGGCAGGAGCAGGTCAGGAAAAGATCCACCTTTCGCTTGATGACCTCTTCGCTTCCCGGCACGCTCAGCACGTCGCACTCGCTGCCCAGGATGAACGGATGCCCGGTCTCCTGCATCTTCTGCAGGGTCTCACACGCCAGGCGCTCCACCTCCTCCGGGCTGACCTCCTGGTCCGAGAAGAACTTCTTGGTGGGCAGATTGCCGAAGAGCACGACATTATCCGGCACAAGACGCGCATCCTCCCACAGCTTCCGGGAGCTCCCCAGGCTCAGGATGGCCGGGTCCAGCGAGGCGTATCCCTGCACCATCTGATCCGTCAGCTCGCCGCAGCAGTGGAAGATGAGGTCAGCGCCGTGCTCTCCCAGAAGGTCGCGGATCATCCGGTTGTAGCGGAGGACGTAGCGGTCGAAGATATCGGATCCCTCCTCCAGCTGGTTCGGGGAGATATACACCCTGTTGGCAGCCGGCTCGGCGATGCACACCGCCTTTGCCCCCGCCTTCAGCTGCTCCCGCAGAGAATGCAGGATCACCGTGATGGAAAGCTCCAGGGCCATCTCCACCAGCGCCACTTCCGGATCGTCCTCCCCGGTCAGGCCGGTGCCCGCAAGATACACCGGTGTGATGGGGTCGGCCAGCAACTTCGTCATCAGAGAGAACGGGCCGATGGTCATCCCCACGGGCACCAGGTCTGTCTGCTCCGCGACATACTTCACGGCGCCGACCGTGGCATGAAAACGCCTGTTGCGGGTTGCGGGCAGCTTCTGGCGGACGGTCTCCAGCGCCTCCTTCGGCGGGCACTCGCTGAAGTGGTAGGTGTTGATGTCAGCTTCCGGGATCTCCAGCGCCTCCAGAAGCACCGCCTTCTCGATCATCAGGTCCATCAGCGGAAAAGCAAGCGGCGTCCGGAAGCGCGCGGCGGCCTCCGCGACCACCTTCCCGAGCTTTTCCGCATCCAGCACGATCTCTTCATGGTCCGGATGCTCTCTGAGGACCAGGTCCGTGCCGATGGGCATCCGCAGACCCGAGCGAGCCAGGTCTATGTAGAACTGTCTGTCCAATGTCTCTCGTCCCCCTGCGTAAAGACAGGGCCGCCGAAGCGACGGCCCTTTCTCATTCTCCAGGTTTGATTGCCGATTCGCAACTCTCCTGCATCATCCGCACAGGAAATTTGCAGGATGGCGGGTGGTTCGGGGTGTCAGCCAAGCTCCGCGACGGTTACCGGCCGGCCCAGTTCGGCGGATCTCCAGGCGGCCTCACAGAGTTCAATGCCCCGCAGCCCGCACACGGGCGGGGTGTGATTCACATCCCGACCGGCCAGAACGTCCAGGAAGTTGCGGTCCGGATCCGAGCCTTCCGGCAGGTCCGTGGGCTCGAAAGGCTTCTCTCCCTGCAGCGCGACGGTCATCTGACCGTTGCGTGAGAAGATGGCGCCGTTCTCGCCCCACACGGTGAAATCCTCCCACCAGACCGGGCAATCGCCGATAACCGTGATGGTCCCGAGCGCCCCGTTCGTGAAGTAGATGGTGGTACCGGAGTTGATGTCCACTTCGGAGCCCCGGTTGTCTATGAAGGACATCACCCGGTCCACGGACAGACCGGTGGTCCAGAGCAGGATGTCCAGCAGGTGGCTTCCCGAATCATTCAACTGTCCCCCGCAGGAGAGCTCCATCTTCTGACGCCAGGTGCCCGCCGTCCCGCGGAGCCAGTTCTGCCCCTGCAGCGCGGCGATGGCGGTGACTTTGCCGATAAGGCCTTCCTCGATCTTCTGTTTGATGTACTTGAACTGCGGCTGATAGTGGCGCTGGTAGCTGATCAGCACCGTCCGCCCGGTCTCCTCGGCTTTCGCTATGACGTCCTTCGCCTGGCGCACGGTGCAGACCATCGGCTTCTCCGTCAGCACGTGAAGCCCGGCCTCCAGCGAATCCATGATCTGCGGATAGTGGAACGCGTGCGGGGTGTTGATCTGCACGGCGTCCAGTTCGACACTCGCAAGCATGTCGCGGTAGTCCGAGAAGGTGGCCGCCGCCTTGAGCTGGGGGAAATCGTTCCGGTAACGCTCGATGTTCGCTTCCACCGTGTCCACAAGGGCGCAAATCTCCGCCCCGTAGCCCAGAAGCCGTTGAATGTGGCCGCGTGCGATGCCTCCGCAGCCGATGATGCCGATCCTGACCGTCTCTGCCATCTCTACCTTCTTTCGGGCGCCGGCGTATCTCCCGCCGGCGGGGGATGTGCTGCTCCGGCCGGCCCGCTCAGGTGGACGCGGGCCGGACCGTCAGTTGACGGCTTTGCGAAAAGCCGGCGAATTCCTCCGGCCATCTTCCCCCAAAAAGAGAATGGACGCGAAGCGGAGGTGTGAAGCGCAGGTTTTCTTTAACATCCCCGGGCCAGAATCGTGCAGGCAGATGCTTTGCGGTCTTTTTCCTGCAGGAGCGGCTGCCGATAATACCGGTACGGGCCGAAGCGCAAGCGGCGAGAAGATTCCGGCATGGGTGTCCCGCCGGCGGCCCGCGATGTCCACGGAGACCGGTATTGTCGAGTCAGCTAAATTTCAAACCTTCCCGCACCATGGGCAGGCGGCTCGCGCTGCTACTGCTGTTGCTTGCGGTCACATTTGGAGGTCTTGTCTTCTCATGGATGTCTCAGGAATCCCGGCATGTCCGGGCCGCGCATTTCAGGGAGCGGGGGAACAAGGGACTTCTGCTGGACAGTCTTCTAGAGGCGCATAGCGCAAAAGCAAAGACTCTTGCAAGAGACTACGCGAACTGGGACGAGACTGTCGAGTTCCTCAGGTCGAATGACAGGCAGTGGGCTGACGAGAATATCAATCCTGTAATCAAAACCTTTGAGCTGGCGGCGGTCTGGATCCTTGATACGGAAGGGAGGATCCGCTACCACACGGGACGTAGTGGAGCGTCCTACCGTCTACCACCCGGCCGGGAGATCGCGTCGGCCATCCGGAAAGCTCCCGCCCATACCCTCCACTTCTTCGTCCCCTCCTCGGAAGGACCTGTCGAAGTGTGGGGAGCTTCCATCGTGCCCAGTAAGGACACGGCCCGCAAAGGACCTTTCTACGGTGTGCTCCTGATGGGGGTCTGCTGGGACCGGCCGATGCTGTCTCAGCTAGAGACCATGCTCGGCGCAAAGGCCATCCTGCATGATCCTGTTGCTGCCCGGCAGGCAGACGCTGTTATCCCGACCAATTCTGAGATCCACCTGCTCCGGGATCTGCACGGGTGGGACGGACGCCCTTTGGCGACTCTCGCCATTTCCGCCCCGGGTGTGGCGGCCACCACGTGGAGCGAGATCCGGGCGAAAGGTGCTGCCGCCCTCATCGTGGCTGCCGCCGTGGTGGTCGGTCTGTTCTCATGGGTGCTGATAAGCTGGGTGAGCATCCCCCTCTCCCGGCTGACCCGGAGTCTTGCGGAAGGCGACCCGGCCCTGCTGGGAGACCTGGTCACCGAGGACACGGAGTTCGGAGAGCTGGCCCGCCTGACGGAGACATTCTTCTTCCAGCGAGACAGCCTGCTCCGGGAGATCGAGGAGCGCAAGCGCGTGGAGGAGGACCTTCGCATGACCCAGTTCGCTATGGACCACTCCGCCGACCTTGTCATCTGGTTGGCGCCGGACCGCCGCATCCTCTACGCGAACGAGGCGACCTCCCGAGTGCTGGGATACACCCGGGAGGAACTCCTCTCCATGCGTTCGGTGGATATAAACCGACCTTGGGATGAAAGTCGCTCGCAGCTCCTCTGGGAACGGCTCCGCCGCGAGAAGAGCTTACGGATTGAAGCTGAACTGTACGCGAAGGATGGCCGGCAGATCCCGGTGGAGATTTACTGCAACCACGTGGAGTTCAATGGCCGGGAGTTCAACTGCGCTTTTGTCCGGGACATCAGCGAGCGCAAACGCGCGGAGGAGCAGCGGAACTGGCTGGCATCTTTCCCGGAACACAGCCCGGTCCCCATTCTGGAGCTCTCCCGAGACGGCGAGCTGACATATCAGAACCCGGCCGCTCAGGAAGCGTTTCCGGGCATTGAGAAGCAGACTCCGGAACACCCGCTGGTCAAATCTGTCCTGCGCGCGCACGAGGAGATGCACGTCCGCGGCACGGACACCGCCACTCTGGAAGCAACGGTTGACGGCAGGACTTTTGCGGTGTCAATCACCCATCTGTTGGAGTTGGGGAGAATACGCGCCTACTGCCTGGATATCACCCATCTCAAGACCATCGAGCAGGAGCTGCGGGAGAGCGAGGAGCGCTACCGACGCATCGTAGAAACCGCGGAGGAAGGCATCTGGGTGGTGGACGCCTCCGACATCACCACATTCGTCAACAACAAGATGGCGGCCATCCTGGGCTTGAAGCCCTCGGACATGATCGGGCACCCCGTCAGTGAGTTCATGGAGGAGCAGGCCTCTGACACCGGAGTGGACAAGGAGGAGGGGCCCGAGGGCTTCCGAGACCAACGCGACTACTGCTTCCGCCGGAAGGATGGCTCGGAAGTTTGGACGCTCATCGCCACCAACCCCATCTTCGGGAAAAACGGCGAATACCTCGGCGCGCTTGCGATGGTGACGGACATCACGGCTCGCAAGAACGCCGAAAAGGAGCTGCAGGACCACACGAAAAGGCTGGAACAGGCCCACAGGCGGCTGGAAAAACAGGCTCAGTTGCTCCAGAAACAGGCGGATGACCTGGTCCGCGCCCGCGACGCGGCCCTGGAGGCGGCAAAGGCGAAGTCGGAGTTTCTGGCCGTCATGAGTCACGAGATACGCACTCCGCTGAACGGCATCATCGGAATGAGCGGTCTTCTGCTCGATACCGAACTTCAGCCTGACCAGCGCGATTTCGCAGAGACGGTGCACTCGTGCGCGGTGCGGCTGCTTTCGATCATCAACGACATCCTTGACCTCTCACGCCTGGAGTCCGGGCGCGCAGAAATGGAGGAGCTGCAGCTGGACGTCGCTGCAGTGGTGGACGACTGCTTCGAGGTAGTCTCGGTACAGGCGGCCCAGAAGGGCCTTGAACTCAGGAGCCTGGTTCCCGAGGATGTGCCCCGCCCTCTGTGGGGAGACGAGGGCAAGCTGCGGCAGATCCTGCTCAATCTGGTGGGCAACGCGGTGAAGTTTACGGAGGAGGGCTTCGTCGAGGTAACGGTGTCCCGCCAATCCACGGGAGGAGATGAGATGCTCCTTCGCTTCGAGGTCCGTGACACCGGTCCTGGCATCCCTCCGGAAGGGATGAACAAGCTGTTCCAATCGTTCTCCCAGGTGAACGCCTCCACAAAGAGAAAGTATGGAGGCACGGGACTGGGGCTGGCGATCAGCCGGAAGCTGTCAGAGATGATGGGGGGTGAGATTGGAGTCGAAAGCGAGGTCGGCAAGGGCACAACGTTCTGGTTCACTGTGAAGCTCCGGACAGCTCCGTCTGAGGAGCGCTCCGCAGCCGAGGCCGTGGGGGAGGCGGCCTGAGACGGACATGCCAGGTAAGACCGCAAGGGCAAGACCCGGACCACGCGCCCAGGGTTTTCTGGCGTCCACGGGCAGGAGAATCTTCCTGCTGATGACCGCTTTCACGGCTTTCTGGGCTACTCTTGCCGCCATCTGGTGGGCACGCACGGAACGGCACCTGTCCGAAATGGACACACTGAGCTTAAGGGAGCTGGAGGAGAGGGCCCGCAGGATCCTGGCTCTGGAGGAAGAAGATCTTTTTGCGCACGCCGCATTGCTTGTTGATGACCTTCGCGCCGGTCACACAGGGGGTGACGCAAGTACAGGCCGCCTCACTCTGCCGACGGCCCCCACCAGAGCCATCCTCACGGAACAAGCCGTCGCCATCCTCGACCGTGCGGGAAGTCCGGCCGCCATCCGGGGAGATCCAAACCTTCTGCCGCCGATGGAAGAGATTGTCGCTGCCGACCCCGGTCGAAACTGGGATAGCCAGGACAGAAAGACGTTCTTCGTGCGGCACAAAGACTCCCTGATCCGTGTGATGGTGCTCCCTTTGCGGGAGCGGCCCGAAGCTGAAATCAACGGATGGGTGGTCTCCGCACGCCGGTGGGATTATGCCGAGCTTACCAGACTGGAAACACTGATCGGGGGACGTGTCCGACTTGCTGGGCCGGATGAGCGCCTACCTGCCCCGCGTCCGGGAATCGACCGCGTCGAGATCGGGAACATCCTACCCAGCGCAAAAGGAGAAAGCCTCGGCAAGCTGGTTGTCGAGGTGGCACGCCCACGGCTTGCGGCCCACCGAGCCGCAGCGGCGCGTAACTCGGTTCTTTTCGGGCTTTTCGCTGCAGGGGGAATTGTGCTCCTTGCTCTACTGCTGCAGAGGATGGTTTGCCGCCCGGTGTCTCTGATCCTCGAAGCCCTCCGGCAGGGCAAGCCCGCAACGCTGAACCCGCTGGCCAGCAGGCAGACTGATATGGGCGAGCTCGCCCGCCTGGTCCAGGATTTCTTCCGCAAAGAGGCCGAACTGCACTCGGAAACAGACCGGCTGCATCAATCCCGCGAGGAGCTACTACGACTTTACGCTGCCATCGAGCACACCCAGGACACAATCGTCATAACAGACCTCAATGCGCGCATCCTCTACGCCAATCCCGCCTTCGAGAAGGTCACCGGCTACACACGAGAAGAAGCTCTGGGCAAGAACCCCCGCATCCTCAAGAGCGGCCTGCACAGCCGCGACTTTTACAGGAATATGTGGGCAAGCCTCTTCGGTGAGGGATGCTGGAGCGGCGAGATGACCAACCGTCGCAAAGACGGCTCGCTCTACATCGAACATGCCGACATCAGCCGAATCCATGGCCCGGATGGAGAGCCGATCGGCTTTGTCGCAGTCAAGACGGACATCACGGACCGCAAGCGCGCGGAGTTCGAGCTGCGCCGCCACGCCAAAGAGTTGGAGCAAGCGCGGGACCAACTGGTCGCCCAGGCCAGAGAGCTGACCATCGCCCGAGACCGGGCCATGGAGGCCGTAAAGGCGCGCTCCGAGTTCCTGGCTCGCATCAGCCACGAGCTACGCACCCCTTTGAACGGCGTCATCGGGATGTTGGACGTCATGATGCTGACCGGGCTCTCCGGGGAGCAGCGTGAGTGCGCCGAGGCCGCACTGGACAGTGCGAAAAAGCTGCTGACCATTCTGACGGACATCATTGAGTTCTCCCGCCTGGAGTCCGAGACCCTGGAGCTCTCCGAGGAGGAGATCGTCCTGCCGGAGGTGCTGGAGGAAGCCTGGGACTCCTGCCGGGAGGAGGCCGCGCAGAAGGGCATCCGGCTTTCTGTGGCGGTGGAGGAAGGAGTCCCCGCCATCGTGAACGTGGACCGGCAAAAGCTGCTTCAGGCGCTGGATCAGCTCTGCCGGAATGCCGTCAAGTTCACCGTGGAAGGCGAGGCGGCTATCAGGGTTTCTCTGGAAGATAGGCAAAGCGGCCCGGTTCTCAGGTTCGAAGTCGCGGACACGGGCGTCGGCATTCCGACCGACCAGCTGGCTTGCATCTTCGAGCCCTTCCACCAGGCGGAAGAGTTCACCACGCGCCGGTTCCGCGGCACGGGCCTCGGGCTGGCGATCGTCAGGAAACTGGTGGAGTTCTGGGGCGGCGAAGTGGGAGTGAAGAGCGAGCCGGGAAAGGGATCCCTGTTCTATTTCACCGTCCCCCTGAAGCAGTCGCAGCGGCGGGCTGCCTAGCCTGGAGCGATCTACCCGTCCACAAAGATGCGCTCGAGGGAGCTGTCGGCGGCAAGTCTCCGGACCGGCAGTTCCACCTCGTCGCCGATCTCAACGCCGGGGATATCCGTCACATCCAGAGTGGCCATTTGCATCGCCACTCTACCCACCACGGGGGCTTTCTGGCCCCGGACGGCGGCCCACAGCGTGAACCGGGGCCGCAGAAGGCTTTTTACGGCTCCTCGGATCCTGCCGCGGTTCAGGCTTTCGGGGACCATCCCCAACCCGTCGGCCAGCCCCACCGGCACCACGGCGATCCGCGAAACGCGCGATGTCTGGAACTCCGCACCGTAGCCCACCGACGTTCCCGGCATCAGCGTGCGCACGGCGATCACGCGGCTGCAGAAGCGCCAGGTATCCCGAAGATCCAGTTCCTTCTGAAGCCGCTGCCGGAGAGAAGGGGAAGGATACTGCCCGAAGATCAGGGTGCCGATCCGCACCGCATCCAGCCGGGCATCCGGCAGGGTCAAAGCCGCTGCGCTGGCCGCCAGATGGCGTGTGCCCACCGGGATGCCCTCCGCCTGAACAGCATTGCAGCAATCCCGGAACACCCGGAGCTGCCGGGCGACGGCGGGCTCCCGCCACCCTTCCGCGCAGTGGCTGAACACCCCTTCCAGCGAAAGCCATTCGGACGCGGCCACGCGGCGCGCCAGCGGAGCAGCCTCCGCGGGCCGGACTCCCAGCCTCCCCATCCCGGTATCCACCTTCAGATGCACGCTCACTTTACGGCCCACCCGCGAGGCAGCCTTCCCCAGCTCCTCCAAACCGGATTCATCCATCAAACAAGAGTGCGCCCCCAGCTCGACCGCCTTGGCTGCATCCTCTCCGCGCGGGGGAGCCAGAAGCAGGACGGGGCACTCCACGCCCGCATCGCGCAGCAGGCGGGCCTCCTTCACGTGCGTGACCGCCAGCATCGGCGCCCCCTCCCGGTCGAGCGTCCTGCCCACCGCCTGCAACCCGTGACCGTAAGCGTTGCCCTTGACGACCGGGATGAGCAGGACACTCTCTCCGAAAAATGACCGCAGCTGACGGTAGTTGTGCCGGATGGCCCCCAGATCCACCCGGATCCAGGCGTGCCCGCTCACAGCGGCTGCTCGCCCCCCTGCGCGGCCGCCTTGCGGCGCACCAGACTGGCGATGGCGGGCGCCACCTTAGTCCAACCGACGTACAGGCCTTTCGAAACCGGAAGGTCGAACTCCCCCACGTATTCCACCAGCGTGGCGTTGAACCCCGCCTTGAATCGGTTCAACCCCTGCAAATGCTCGCTTGCCGGATCCTCGCCGCTGCAGGAGACTCCCCGGAAATCATAGACCGTGCAGCCGGCAGCTGATGCCTCCTGCATCATGGTCCACTGCAGCAGATGGTTCGGCATGACGTTCCGATGCTCGTTTGAGCTGGCGCCGTATGTGTACCACGCCTGACGGCCCATTACGAACAGGAGCGCCCCCGCGATGGTGTTCCCCTCGTATTCGGCCAGAAACAGGCGGATAAGGCCGTCTTGTGAGAGCTCTCGCCACATAGCGTGAAAATAGCTCCGTCCCCGCACAAGGAACCGGTCCCGCCGGGCGGTTTCCAGTAGGATGTCGTAGAACCTGTCCACGTCCTGCCCGTTTCCTTCGCGGATACGCACCCCCTTGCGCTGGGCCAGGCGGATGTTGTAGCGCCATTTGGGCTTGAAGCTCTCAAAAACGGCGTCGAGCCCGGGAGATAGATCCAGCTTCATCACGCAGCGCGGCTGCACCCCTCCAAAACCCCCGTCGCGGACGGGCACAAAGCCGCAAGCGTCAATGACTCTGGCCGCCTCTGGATGCGTGGCCGGCACCGGAGGGTCAATCTTTACCAGAATAGCGCGCTGGCGGGAGGCCAGAGACTTCAGTTCCTCCGACATTGCCCTGAACGCGCCAGGATCGTCCCAGTCCAGCACAGGGCCGCGGGGACAGTAGAGGAGGGCGAAAGGAAGGCGGGGAAGCTTGCGCTCCAGAGCGAGGCATGCCGCGCGGACCATACCATCCGGCGAGCGACCCAGCAGAAAGTGCGGCTTCCAGCCGGAAGCCGCCTTGAGCCGCGCCCAAGCCGCCGTCTGCAGAACGTCCCCGTAAGGATGGTCGCGGACGAACGCGTGATAATCGCCCGCTTCCTCCGGGCGCATCAGATGAACCTGCACTCGCCAGCCTCCTGCCTTCGAACGGCATTGTAGCACGGCGGCAGCTCAGGCGGCGAGGGCAGCAAGCTCGCGTGCGCGGCGCAGATCCCTGCTCACGATTGCTCAAATGGCCGGTTGTTCATCCCAGGTCTTGCTTCACAGGTGCTTGACCCGTCCCCCGTAACGCTTCCAGAGGCGCTCGTTCGCTACGCCGAAATCCGGAGTATTGATGCTGCGGATCACAGGAGGGTCGAACCCCTCCTCCAGCAGTCGGGCCACCGCTGTGGACATCATAGAATGCAGGGTGAAGCTCAACAGGACACAGCTGCTGGGCCCGACGGGGAAAGGACACCCCTCGAACGTCAGCAGCGCATCCCCCATCGGCATCGGCACGTCGATCAGAACCTCCGAAGGAGCCTCCTCCGCGTCCATCCGGGAGGGGTGACGGCTTGGGTGGTCCTTCGGGATCTCTCGGGCGCACTGCCGCGAGGTCAGGAGGATGGTGCGAAGCCCCCTGCGCTCTGCCTGCAGGAGCGTCTCAATAGTGAAAGCGTTCATCCCGTACAGGTTCGCAACGATCAACGGATCCCCCGCATTCAGGGGATGCATATCCAGAAGCGCCGCCACCGGCTCCGCGCGCTGCTCCTGCGCCGTGATATAGCGCACGCCGCTCTCCATCGGGAGGGCCAGGATGGGGTTGACATTCGCCAGACCACCCGCGCGGAAGAAACCGTCCTCCGTGGCCAGGCGGGAGTGAACGCCGGTGCCGATGATGTGAACCAGACGGTCTTCTTTCGTCGCCTCTGCAATGATCGCAGCGGCGCGTTCGATCGCCTCCAGCTGATTCGCGGCGATCCAGTCCATCAGCTCCTGCAGCCTCTGCAGATACTGCAGTGTCACGGGGGATGTACCCATCATCCTCTCCTCCCTAACCTTCAGTACTTTGCCGCGCCCGACACAGGGGCACAACGGCCGGACGCCTTCCTCCGGCGCTTTCCGATGCGGACACAGGGAAGGGATAACAAAATCGTAGGATAATACTATAAAAACGGAGGACAACGCCTTGACGGCTTCAGAGGAACATCTCCGGACTCAGCCCGATATCGTCATCTTCGCCCCGGACGACCCGTGCGGACCGGACGGGCAGAACCAGCACCTGAACGCCATCGCCACTCCGGGCGGAGCGCTCCTGGCCACCTGGACGTCGGCCAGCGTGGAGGGTGCGGACAACCAGCGCGTCGTGTTCAGCCGCTCCGCTGACGGCGGCAAGACCTGGTCCCATCCCCAAATACTGGATGGGGCCGGCCCGGAGGATGCTCCCGGCACAGGGATGGCAAGCTGGCAGTTCCTGATCCCCTGTCCCGGTGTGCTGCCGGGGGGCGGGTCGCGCATCTGGTGCTTCTACACCAAGAACGTGGGCGTGGATGACGGGCGCGCGGCCGACACGGGTGTGCTGCGTGGTCGCTTCTCGGACGATGACGGCATCTCCTGGAGCCGCGAGACGTTCGACTATCCGATCGCGCCAAACGCCATCAGCAACCCGGACCCCTCCGTGCCTCGCGTCTGGATCGTCTACCAGAATCCCACTGCCCTGCCGGATGGGAGCGTCATCGCTGGCTTCACCCGGTGGGCCAGCGATGCTGTGGACCCCGGCGCGGACATGCTTCACCGGATGTCGGAATGCTGCTTCCTGCGCTTCGAGAATATCCTGTCCGAGTCCGACCCGGCAAAGCTGGTGGTGACCACGTGGCCTGCAGGACCCCACGGCCTGCGGGTGGAGAGTCCGGAGCGCCCGGGCGTGAGCGTGGCGCAGGAACCCTCCGTTCAGCCCCTGCCGGACGGACGCCTCATCTGTGTCATGAGGACACTGCGGGGAATGATCTACTTTGCGCTCTCAGAGGATGGCGGCAGGAGCTGGGACGAGCCGCGTCCCCTGCGATACGCTCCGGACGGGGAACCCCTGAAGAACCCTCTGGCCCCTCCTCCCCTCTACCGGCTGCGCGACGGACGGTATCTGCTGGTATTCTTCAACAACGACGGAACCGGCCACGGCGGATGCGGCCCGACGGACGCTGCCAACGTGCGCAATCCCGCCTGGATCACTGTGGGCCGCTTCCTACCTGGGGAGAAGGAGCATCCTCTGATTTTCGGAGCGCCGCAGATCTTCGCGGACACCGGGTGGGCACCGGCGCCGGGAACCAACCGCACACAGGTGGCCTCTTACTGCAGCCTGGTGGAGACTGGGGACGAGCGCCTGCTCTTCTATCCCGACCGGAAGACCTATCTTCTGGCGAAACGGCTTACGGATGAGTTTCTGGCTGCCTGCGACCCGGAAGAATCCGCGTGACCGCGGCAGGCGTGGGGACGTCACATCTGCGGAGAGGGAGTGAAACCATCGCTCCTGCAGGAGGATACCGATCTGCGATGAAAAGCCTGCGCATCGCGGCGGCGCTCTGCGCCGCCTCTCTGATCATTGCGGCCCCTTCCGTGGCCGCCGGCGGGCCGCCCATCTGTCCTCACGCCAACGAGTGGACTCCTCAGGTGGCCGCCTGGGCGAAGGGAGCCCTTGGGTCAAGGTGCTGCACGCTCACCCCTTTGCGGCCGTGAAGGCCACAGTGGCCCGGTCTTCTTTCGCCCCTGGGACCTGCGCCCTCGCGCCTAGTCTTCGTCCCCCGCCTCGGCAAGCCCCGGATACAGGAACGCATCCCCGTCCACGCGCTCGCCGCGGAAGAGATACTGCACCGGCCCCCTGCCCGGATGCCGGGTGCGGGGCGGGCGGGAGCTCAGGTCTTCCTCCTGCAGCCGGGCGATGTCGTCCCAGCCGAGACCCTGCCGGGAAGCCGCCTCCAGATCGGCCAACGGACAGTCCGGCGGAGGCGCGCCGCGCGCCAGAAGGTCGCTCGTCTCCTCCGGGTCGGATTGCAAGTCGAATAGCCTCGGTGGGGACTGCGGGAACTCGACATACTTCCAGCGTTCGTCCCTCGCCATGCGGAACGCGGTCTGCTTCAGTGGAGTCAGCAGTTCCGAGCGCGCGAACCGGCGGCTGTAGGCGGCTGTGTCCCCACCCAGCAGAGGAGTAAGGCTCACGCCGTCCAGAGCGTCCGGGACGGGAGCTCCGGCAAGCTCGCACAGGGTAGGGAACAGATCCGCAAGCTCCACCGGCCGCGGGATGCGAACCCCTGCCGGGATATCCGGGCCAGAGATCATCAGCGGCACACGGGCGGAGGCATCATAATAGGTGCGCTTGCACCACAGGCCCTTCTCTGCGCACATATCGCCGTGATCGCTCAGATAGATGATGTAAGTATTCTCCAGCAGTCCGGCCTTTCGAAGGCCGTCCAGCAGCTCGCCGATGCAGTCGTCCACATAGTCAACGCAGGCATAATAGGCCGCCAGCGCCCGGATGTGATCTTCCTCCGGGAAGTCCAGCAGATGAAAGTCCTCCACGATGTAGCGGTCGTGCGGATGCAGGCAATCCGGGTATCCGACCGGCTTCGGAGGCAGGCTGGTCACCGCGCGTGCGGCCCGGCGAAAGTAGCGGCCGGGAACGGTTAGCGGAAAGTGCGGGCGGCTGTAGCCGGCCACCAGCAACCACGGCTGCTGTGGCGCGGTGTCCGCGTGCTCCAGGAGGAACGCCAACGACTCCCGGGTGACGTTGGCATCAGCCAGAAGACTCTCGGGAATTTCCGTCTCGCCTGCCCAGGGGAAGCGTCCCACGGCGTGATTGCACCAGCGGCCGTCCCATGTCTCCACGGGGTCCGGCTGATGGAAACAGAAACGGTCAACGCACAGGTCCCCGTAAGGACGATGCTGGAAACCGCCCATCCAGCGGGGACCGGCCAGGTGCATCTTGCCGACCAGCGCGGTGGTATAACCGTGCTTACCCAAGTGCTCCGCGAATGTGAGGTGATCGGGACGTAGCTCGCAACTGTTGTTCCAGGCTTTCAGTGCGCCCACATACCGGCCTGTCAGCATGGAGAGCCGACTGGGAACGCAGAGGGGAGACTGACAGTAGGCAGCATCGAAGATCGTGGAGCGCTCCGCCAGAGCGTCCAGCGCCTGAGTGCGCGCGAGAGGATCCCCGGCGTATCCGGCGATCTTGGGATTATGTTGGTCGGTCTGGATGATCAGAATGTTCGGACGTTTCACTTGGCACGTCTCTCTTCCAGTCTTTTGCAGAATGCGGCGGCGTTATCGTGATTTCCTCCGGGCAGAAGGGAGCTTGATGCGCGTCAGTCATCATATTATCCCATCTTTGTGCTGCAGCACGCAGGAGCCCTGTCGGGAAGGAACGAAAGAAACTGGCGGAACATTGCCATGCCAGGGAACGCGCGACGATGGAACCTGTTGATCCTGTGCCCGGACCAGCTCCGGGCGGACTATCTGGGCTGCTACGGGCACCCGCGGATCGGGACGTGCCGGCTTGATGCGCTGGCTGCCGAAGGAGCGCTGCTGGAGCGCGCCTACTGCGCCGCTCCGCTCTGTGGGCCCAGCCGCATCAGCTTCGTCACCAGCACGCGTCTCTCCGAGCACAACCACCGAAACTACGGGTCCACGGTGGACTTCGGCGTCCCCAACCTGGTACGAAGCCTGAAAGAGGCCGGCTACCGGACTGCGATGTTCGGAAAGAACCACTGCTTCGAGCAGGACCAGTTGCCTGAAATCTGGGACGAGCTGGATGAAATCTGTCAGGGCAACTACGACAGCCATCCGCTCTACCGCCGCTCTTTCGAAGCCTTCCCGATGGACCCGGACAGTTCGTTCGCTTCGGACGCCCGCATCACTCAGGATGCTGTGGAGTTCATCAGCCGCCAGCGCGGTGGCGAGCCGTGGCTGTGCTGGGTCAACTGGCAGAGTCCGCATCCAGCGTTCACCTGCCCGGAGCCGTTCTTCTCGATGTTCCGGCCCGATGAGATGATCCTGCCGGAAGGCTACCGAAACCCAGCCTCCGCCAAGCCCCGGCGCGTGCTGAACTGGCGTATCGCCAGTCAGGCGCAGGATGCCTCGGACGAGGACATCCGCCGCGCCATCGCGGCCTATATGGGACAGGTGCGCTGGGTGGATCAACTGGCCGGCCAGATCCTGGACGCCCTTTCGGAATCCGGGCAGGACGGCTCCACGCTGGTGGCCTTCTTTGCGGACCACGGCGAGCTTCTGGGAGATCAGGGATGCTTCCACAAGATCCCGGTGTTTTATGAGTGCCTCACGCGCATCCCTGTCATCCTGCGCCATCCGGAGGGCGCATATCGCGGACGGTTCCGCGGACTGGTGGAGGAGGTTGACCTGGCCCCGACCCTGCTGGAGGCGTGTGGCATTCCCATTCCCCTGGCTTTCACCGGGAAGAGCCTGCATGATCGCCTTGTGTCACGGCGGTTGGACGACTCCGAAGGACGCCCGTCCGCGCTGGTGGAGGCCGGGATCAAGGCCCCCACGTGGCCGGAACCCTGGCCGGAACCCCAGAAAGCCCCCTTCCCGCCGCACAGCTTCGGACCGGGGGCGATGATCACGGACGGCAGATACAAGCTGAGCCTGTACCACGATGACACCCCCGAGCTGTATGATCTGCAGACCGACCCGAAGGAGCTGAACAACCGGTTCGAGGATCCACTGCTGAAGGATGTGCGGGATCGCCTGACACTGGAGCTCTGCCGCCGTTTGCTGGGAGCCGGAGTGCGTGATGCCAAGGTGATATGCTGGCCGGAAGGGGCCGATCCGCGCGACACCCCGATGGAGACCACCGTCTTGCGAGAACGTCTGCGCCGCCTGGAGGAGCAAGGCGATGCCCGCTGACATTCTGATGTTGATGACCGACCAGCACCGGGCGGACTGGGTGGGCGCGCTGGGTGCGACCCACGTCCGCACACCCACTCTGGATGCGCTGGCCGCTCAGGGGACGGTCCTCACGCGGTGCTACACTCCGTCCCCTTTGTGTATGCCCGCGCGGGCGTCCTTCATCACAGGGATGTATCCGCACAACCACGGGATGTGGGACAACGTCGGGCGCATTCCCGATCCGCGGGACAGCATTCTGCATCGCCTAAAGGAGGCCGGATACCGGACCTGCCACGTCGGCAAAAGCCACCTGTATCCTCACGGTGGCGGACGGGATCTGAGGGAGGAAGAACCGTTCATGCGGGCGCTCGGGTGGGATGACATCCTGGAATGCACCGGGCCGCTGTCCACGCAGACCACCACCTCCATTTTGACTGACTGGATGAAGGAGCAGGGGGTCTACGAACTGTTCCTGCAGGATTACCGGAGGCGCGCGGAGGTGGGAATGCACCGGGCCCTGTGGCCGTCGCCGCTGCCGGATGGACGGCACCCGGATGACTTCATCGCGCAGCTGGCCGTGGACTATATTGACCGGTCCGACCCCGGACGCCCGCTCTATCTCTTTGTGGGACTGGGCGGCCCGCACAGCCCGTGGGATCCGCCTGAACGCTTCGACACCTACGACCCGGCCGCGATGCCACCTCCGCTGCCGCGCGACCCTGCGCCGGAGTGGCTCCGCGGGGCAGCACTGGAGCACCACCGGGAGATGATGAGCCATAACCCCGGGATCTCCACGGAGCAGTGGCTGCGGGTGCGCAGCCTCTACAGCGCGCGCGTTGAGCATGTGGACTCACTGATGGGCCGGGTGCTGGAAGCCTGGACAGCGCGCCGGGGAACGGAGACCTGGATCATCTTCTGGAGCGACCACGGCGAGATGGCCGGAGACAAAGGGCGCTGCTCCAAGAGCGTGTTTTACGAGGCAAGCGCGCGGGTGCCCGCCATCATCCGGCCGCCCGAAGGCTCCGCGCCCGCCGTCTTCTCCGGGCTGACCTCTCTACTGGACCTGACCGCCACCATTCTGGACGCCGCCGGGTGCGGCCGTGACATCCCGAACATGTTCGGGTATTCGCTGGCCGCAGATGCGCAAGGATGGGAAGGCAGACGGACCGTATTCAGCGAAGTTGGCGAGAGGACCATGGCCTTTGACGGCCGCTTCAAACTGGTCTGCGATAGCCACGGGCGGACGCTGAAGCTGTTCGACCTGCAGGAAGACCCGGCCGAATCCCTGAACCTTGCCGGCCACCCGGATCATGTCGGGACCGCGGCCCGGCTGCGGGAGGAGCTGCTGGAGTTCCTGCTGGGAACCGCGCACCGCCAGTGGCGGGAGATCAACGGTTGAGCCTCCGGGGGAGACGCACCGCACTCCGGGGCGTTGGAACCACATCGTTTGAGGAAAGGACACGAGTGACGAGATGAGCATTCTGCCCGCGGGGCCGCTTGGCGGCCTGATGTTCGCGAAGGACTTCATCCCGGCGCGGGAGAGCAGCTGGGACAGGACGGGCCGTAACGGGGACGCCTGGCGCATCGAGCCCGGCGAGACGAAAGTCCTGGCCGACCTGAAGGGTCCGGGGGTGATCAGCCACATCTGGTTCACCATCAACTCCCCGGACAACATGTATCTTCGCAAGCTTCTGCTGCGGATGTTCTGGGACGGGGAGGAGCATCCGTCCGTGGAAACGCCGGTGGGTGACTTCTTCGGCCTGGGGCATGCCCGCACCTACAGCTACCAGTGCGCGCCGTTCAACACCAGCTGCCACCAGCGGGGGCAGCTCGGAGGCGGGTGCGCCATGAACTGCTGGTTCCAGATGCCATTCCGCAAGAGCGCCCGCATCGAGATCGTCAACGAGCAGACGGAGCCGGTGCGCTCGTTCTACTTCTACATTGACTACCAGAAGCACGCGTCGCTGCCGGACGACATCGTATACTTCCACGCCCAGTGGCGTCGTGAGAACCCCTGCGACGGATGGACGGGAGAGGGCAGCTTCTGGGGCTCGGCAAGCCATCGTCAGCGGGAGCAGGGCCCGGACGGCGTGAACCTGAGCGACGAAGGCAACTACCTGATCCTGGAAGCCGAAGGCCGCGGCCACTACGTGGGCGTGAACTTCTCCATTGACCATCAGGCGCGGGGCTGGTGGGGAGAAGGCGACGACATGATCTTCGTGGACCGCGACGGCGAGCGCGCCTGGCCGCCCGATATGCACGGAACCGGCAGCGAGGACTATCTGGCTCAGGCCTGGGGAATGCAGAAGAACGCCTACCTCTACAATGGCATGAGCTGGTGCGAGCTGGAGGATCAGTTCAACGACTGGGGAAAGGTGTGCGTCTACCGCTATCACATCCTGGATCCCATCCCGTTCCAGAAGAATATCCGCGTGTCCATTGAGCACGGGCACGCAAACGACCGCAGCGACGATTGGTGCAGCGTGGCTTACTGGTATCAGACCGAGCCGCACCGGCCGTTCCCGCCGATGCTGCCGGCGGAGCTCAGACTGCCGAACTGGTGACAAAAGCCGGGGGCCGCTCGCAGGAGCGGCCCCTCCCGACACAAGGAGACCCGGGACTCGATGACCGCCGAAGAACAGGACAGACACAGACGCCTGGAATGGTTCCGCGCCGCGCGCTTCGGAATGTTCGTGCACTGGGGGCTGTATTCCCAGATCGGCCGGCACGAATGGGCGATGAACCGGGAGCGCATCCCGCTGGAGGAGTACGAGAAGCTGGCGGATACCTTCCGGCCGCTGCCCTGCCCCGCCAGAATGTGGGCGGAGCTGGCCGTCGAGACCGGCATGCGCTACATCGTGATGACCACAAAGCATCACGAAGGATACTGCCTGTGGGACACGAAGCTGACAGACTACAACTGCTGTGAAGCGTGGCCCCGGGCGGGATCTGGTGGCGGAGTTCGTGGAAGCCGCACGTCAGGCAGGGCTGCGCGTGGGCCTGTATTACAGCCTGAACGACTGGCACCACCCGGACGGCCGAGAATGCCTCTATGACGAGGGCGCTCGGAAGCGCTTTGTGGAGTACACACACGGACTGGTCCGGGAACTGTGCTCCAACTATGGCAAGATTGACATCCTCTGGTACGACTGCCCGTATCCTCTGAGTGCGGAAGGGTGGGAATCGGAGCGCTTGAACGCCATGGTGCGCTCCCTGCAGCCGGATATCCTCATCAACAACCGCTCCCGCATTCCCGAGGATTTCGAGACGCCGGAGCAGCACATCACCCCCGCGAAGGGCGGACGCGCGTGGGAGTCGTGCATGACGCTGAACGACAGCTGGGGCTACACGCCGATAGACCGCAACTACAAGACCGCCTGGCACGTGGTGCGCATGCTCCGGCAGGTGGCGTCGCACGGAGGCAACCTGCTGCTGAACATCGGCCCCGCGCCGGACGGGAGCATTCCGCCGGTCTACCGGGAGGTGTTCGGGCAGGTGGGCCGCTGGCTGCAGAAGAACGGACCGGCCATCTACGACGCGAGCGACCCCATGGTGCAGGACTGGCAGGCCACTGGAGACTTCACCCGCAAGGGCAACACGGCCTACTTCCATTGCAACCGGTGGCCAGGCAGCTCGCTGGTCATAGGAGGGCTGGAAACAAGGGTGATCTCGGTCCGGTATCTGGGAGGGCCGACCGTGGAATTCGAGCAGACGCGCCGAACGACTCATCCTGAAAGGCCTTCCGATGGAAGCGCCGGACCATCTGGCCACCGTCTTCGAGATCCAGTGCGACGGCGAGCCACGCCAGCGGCTCTCGCCGCTGATGAAGGCTCCGGACGAAGATCTGGAATCGTGGTACAAACACTGAGCTGCAAATGGCAGGGAGGAAAGGAGGACGAAGTGATGAGGGCGGCAGCGATCATCCTCGCATCCCTGACGGCAGGAGGAGCACTCTGTGCGGCGGCGCAGGCTCAGCCGGGGGCGCTGCAGGTGCTGGCAGCGCAATACCGGGCGGACATTGCTCATCCCGAGTCCGACGCGCTCTGGGCATCTGTGTCCAGCGGAGCCATAGACCCTGTCCTTCACCCTGAGCGGACTTTTGCGCGCCCCGCGCTGGGCGGTAACATCCACGTCTACCTTCGCAACGCGTCACGGTCGGCCGTTGAGGTGGAGGACGTGCTGCTGGAAGGCATATCCCTCAAGCGAGCCGTCGCATTCTCGGATCAGCGGAAGTTCAAACGGCACGTGTATGCGGCCAGCATCTATTTCTCCGACTTGCCCCAGCAACAGAGGGACCGCCTGGTGGCGCTGGGCGAACCCATATGGTGGCGAGTGGATCCAGCGCGGGCTGAGCCGGGAGACGCCGTGGAGGTGACGGTGCGGCTCCGGCGGGATCTGGCCGCTCAGGGAGCCCGCCGTGACCCTGAAACTGAAGCCGGAGGCAGGGGCTCAGGAAGTTCAGCGTCCCGGGAGCGGACGTCCGGGACCGTATCACCGACATCGCGTTCTCGGTAGATCTCTCCACCGTGTGGCTCTACGTGCGCTCGGCGGCCGCGGGCAGAAGCCCTTCCCGCATCCTGATGGATGGAACCGATGTCACCGCCGCCTGCCGCATCGCCCGCGACCCCGGCCTGAGACCTGACACCCGTCGTGTTCCGCCCGAACCGCAGCCTCTGGAGAGAGACGAAGCTGTACAGTTTCCAGGCGGTGTTCAGCTGACGGAGCCGTCGCAGCCGCCGCGCGCCGGGCGTTCCCGCAGGACTATGCGCTACGGAACCTGGGGATCCCGCCCCGGCGCGGAGGGACAGCTGGAGGTGGGGCGGCAGTTCGTCCGGGAGATGGCCGCGCTGAATATGAACCTGCATATGGTGAGCATAGGCTCTGCAGCCGTGCAGGATTACTTCAAGAGCCCCGAGGGCCAGCAGGCCCTGAAAGACCTCGACATCCGCCGAGTGGTCGAGGAGCCGGGGAAGCAGGGCTCCGCAACGCCGCACGCCTACTACCTGGCGGATGAGCCGGACACGGGGGATTACCGTGTCCAGGGAGTGCCGCCGGGAAAGCAGATCGGCTGTCTGGCGCAGGGACTGGTCCAGCGGGCGCAAGAGCTGCGTTTGCGGGAGCCGGCGACCCCTTCCATGCTGAACCTGAATCTCACCTTTACTCCGCAGAACTGGTATATCTACGGCCAGGTGCCGGACATCTTCTGCGCCGATCCGTACTACCAGCCGCGCCTCCGGCAGGCCTATGAGGATGGGCCGGGCCGGTATCCGCTATATGCGAAGGCGGGCTTCGTGTATGCGGAGACCCACATCTGCAAACTGGCAAGCGAGCCGCGCCCCCTGCACATCATCCTGTACGCCAACAGCTACGACGGGGAGGACGGCTCCTTCCGGGGCCCCACGCCGGCGGAGAAGCGCATCGAGCTGTATTATGCGCTGGCTGCGGGAGCCAAGGGCTTCTCCTACTGGTGGTTCCTGCCGGGCAAGCCGGCGCGCGGCCTGGCAGCGGAGGATCCGGGCACACAGGCTCTCCGGCGGGAAGTGGGGCTGATGGGCGCGGAGATCCGCACCATGGGATCCACTCATCACCCGCAGCGCGCCTCTGGACATTCCCGTGCAGCACGCACCGCGGATCTGGGTGCGCGCGCTGGCCTGCGGGGACGACTCGATCCTGCTGGTGGTGGTGAACGACGATTACATCAACGACCGGACGGGCACGGTCATCCGTCCGGTGCAGGATGCCAGGCTCTCCCTGCGCTTGCCGGACTGGCTGGATGAGGCTTCCGTGTTCGAGGTCAATCATCTGGGCACGGCCGACTGTCAGCGCGCAACGGCTGGAGGGGCGGACCCTGCACGTGGAGCCCGGGACGGTGGAGGTGACCCGGGCGATCATCATCACCCGGGATGCCGGTCTGCGGCAGAAGCTCCAGACGGACTATGAGCGCAGCTTCGCCGCCAACGTCCGGGCGCTGCTGGCCTCGGTAGGGAACAAGCGTTCACAGGAAGGAGAGCTCGCTGTCCTCTGCGGAAATTCCTCCGGAAAGCGCACGGGGGGAGAAGAGGACGGTGGCGCAGCGCATCGGACGGGCGGGGCTGGCCGCTTGCGTTGTTCTGGCGGCGGCTCCTGACGCCGGGGAGGCCGGCTATGGCTGACAATGTCATCCGCATCGAACCGCAGGAGCCCTGCGGCCGGATCAGCCCGATGATCTACGGGCAGTTCCTGGAGCACATCTACGATTCCGTAGTGGACGGGCTCTGGGGGCAACGTCTGCGTGGTTGCTGCTTCGAAGAACCGCCGGATCAGCCCGGCGAGGGCTGGCAGGTGAAGCAGGGATCCTGGCGCGTAAGCGACGGCGAACTGATCGGAGAGGGAAGCGGCGCGGACAACCACCTGTTCACCGGCGATCCCGGCTGGCAGGACATTGAGATCTCCCTGAAAGCCCGCAAAGACAGCGGCGCCGAAGGGTTCCTGATCCTGTTCCGCGCCCTGGACGAGAACAACTTCTACTGGTGGAACCTGGGCGGCTGGGGCAACACCCGATCGTCGGTGGAGCAGGAGGTGGACGGGGTGCGCTCCAGCGTGCCCGGGACGCAGACCCCTCACACCATCCATTCCGGCCGGTGGTACGATATCCGCATCGTGCTGCAGGGGCCACTGGTGCAGTGCTGGCTGGACGGTGAGAAGGTCACAGAGTTCCGGGACCAGACCAACGGGCGGGGACGCATCGGGCTCGGCAACTGGCATACAACTGTGCGCTACCGCGACCTGAAGGTGACCGGCGGGGGACAGACTCTGTTCACGATGGACACACTCCCTCCGGCGAACACCGTTTCCCGCTTCTGGAAGGCGTTCCCCGAGCACGATCCTCCCCGCACCCGCTGGACCGGCCATCGGCCGCTGGAGTCGCTCCGCTGCCAGGAGGTGACCGCGCTGCGGGCAGGGCAGGGCATCCTGCAGACCGGCGTCCCGGTGGAGACTGGCGCGCCGCTCACAGGGTCCGTGGGGCTGCGGGGCTCGGCTCCGTCCGTGACAGTGTCTCTTGAGAACTGCGACGCCAGCCCGCCCGTGACCCTGAAGCTCTGCGGCACGGAGTGGAAGGAGTATCCCTTCCGGTTCACAGCAGGAAAGACCACCGCGGACGCCGTCTTCCGTCTGACGCTGGACGGCCCGGGCACGGTCTGGGTGGATCTTTGCACCCTGGAGCGGGAGGACACTCCCTGGAGGCCGTCCATCTTCGAGAAGGTGCGGGACATCCGGCCAGCCTTCATCCGCTGGCCAGGGGGGTGCTATGCGGAATACTACCGCTGGCGCGACGGGGTGGGGCCCCGGCGCTGGCGTGTGACCAAGCCGAACTACTCCTGGGGCGGTCTGGACCCGAACCACTTCGGCACGGACGAATTCATCCGGTTGTGCCGCGAGCTGGGAGCGGAGCCGGTCATCGTGCTGAATGTGGGCCACCACGACACGCCGGAACGGGAGCCAGACTATATCCGCGAGGCGCTGGACTGGGTGGAATACTGCAACGGCAGCCCCGATACCCCGATGGGAGCGCTCCGGGCCGCGAACGGCCACCCCGAGCCGTACAACGTGCGCTACTGGGAGATCGGCAACGAGACATGGCCGATAGGGTGTGGAGGCGTATGCGGCGCGCGCCGTCCGTTTTGTGGACGCCCTGCGGGCTAAGGACCCCTCCCTGAAGTTCCTGCTGTGCGGCAGCGGCGGTCACGATCTGGAATGGAATCGCCGGATGCTGGAGCTAGCCGCCACACATATGGACTACCTGAGCGTGCACCACTATATGCAGGGCTCGTTCGAGGAAGAGATGCGAGGACGCCGTGGCCTACGCGCAGTTCTGCCGGGCCACCGGGGAGCTGATCGCCGCAAGCGCCAACCCGGCCATAAAGATAGCCGTGACCGAATGGAACCAGCAGTCCACTGCCCTGCGCACCGGACTCTACGCGGGAATGCTGCTGAATGGCTTCGAGCGCCTTTCGGATGTGGTGGAGATGAGCTGCCCGGCTCTGTTCATCCGCAAGACAGACGCTCCCGCGTGGGACAACGCATTCATCAACCACGACTCCCTCAATGTGTTCACCGCCCCGAACTACCTGGTCATGAAGCTCTACCGGGAGAACTTCGCGCCGGAGAGGCTCCGGTGCGACGTGCCTGAAGGGCTGAACGCTGTGGCCACCCGGGATCCCGGATCCGGCGGCATCATCCTGAAAGTGGTGAACCCTTCGGCGTCGGAGGAGATACGTGCGCGCATCGAGATCGGAGGCGGCCTGCCATATGGGCCGGCAAAGGCATGGCAGGTCTGGTCCCCCGCTATAGACGACCGCAACAGTCTGCAGGAGCCGGAAAAGATCCGCATCCGCGAGATCCCCGCAGCCTCAGAGATGGTGTTTCCGGCGCATTCGGTCACGGTGATGCGCTTTAGCGCGGTGAAACATTGAAACGAGGGGCCTGCCTTTCCCCTGAGGCCCCACACGAGGCGCAGCAGGAGCCTCCATGGGCTTCTCCTCACCGCGCTCATACCGGTTGCCGCTAGGCGCCGTATCGCCTTCGGAGGCGGGTTGCGGCACACGGTGGGCAGCGAAGAGGTCATCCTGGAGCCGGGGGACACGCTCATCGTCCCGCCGGGCGTCTTTCACAATGCGGAGAGCATCGGGGAAGAGGACGCGGATATGATCGTGGCCTACGACTCCGGCCAGCGGGACTTCATTCCCGAGGGCTAGAGGGCTCATCGCCTGGGCCTGCCGGCTCCTGAGACCTCACCCGGCCAGAGATTTCATCCAGCCGCCGCGACAGACGCTCCAGCTCCCGCGCGGTCTCTCCAGCCGTCCGTGTAAAGCGCGCAAACGCCCGGAAGGCTTCCACCGCGGCCCAGAGAACCAGAGCGCACAGCAGAAGCACTGCTGTGGTGACAATGGCAAGAGCGGTCGGGTTGTTCAGGATTCCCACTGGCTTCAGCGCCCCCTGCAATTGAACACCCGGGGGCCGTCGCGCGCAAGAGGCGCACACCCTCCGGGCAGGAGACAGACCCGTCAGGGTGGAACCCTACGGCGAGCGGATGCCGCAGCCGCGAGCATCCTTTCGGTACATTTCAGGAGTAGCACCGTTGTCCGAGATAGCTCCGCCCGTTGAGATACTGGAGGCTCACCTGAGCTCCTTCGACCCTCAGGAGCGCAGGGCCGCCCTTCTGCAGCTTGTCGAACTCGCCCGGCAGGGCCAGATCGGCCTTCCGGATCCGCGTCCGGAGGTCAACCTGCACATCCACACCTTCTTCAGCTTCAATTGCGAGGGCTGGTCGCCCACCCGCGTCGCCTGGGAGGCGCGCAAGTATGGGCTCGAAGTGGCGGGCAAGGTGGATTTCGATGTGCTGGAAGGGATGGAGGAGTTTCTGGAAGCCGGTGAGATCCTCCGTCTGAAGACGGTCTGCGGGCTGGAGACGCGCGTCTTCATACGGGAGCTGGCGGACAGGGTCATCAACTCGCCGGGCGAGCCCGGAATCGCCTACTTCATGGCTGCCGGATGCACCCGCCGGCCGGAGCCGGGCACGCAGGCGGCGGGAACACTCGCCGGGTTCTACCGCACGGCAAGAGCTCGCAACGAGGAGCTCATGGCGCGCGTGAACGCCTACCTTGGCGACGTGCAGCTGGACTACCGGCGGGACGTGCTCTCCCTGACCCCCGCGAAGAACGCCACCGAGCGCCATCTGCTGGCCGCCTATAACCAGAAAGCGCGGGAAGTGTTCCCGGACGAGGGGGACCTGTGCCGGTTCTGGTCGGACAAGCTGGGGATACCGTATCCGGACACGTGCGAGCTGGTCCGTCAGCCGGTCCGGCTGCAGGAGACCATTCGCGGCAAGCTGATGAAAAAAGGCGGGGTGGGTTATGTGCAGCCGGACGCGGGTTCTTTTCCGGCTGTGGAGACCGTTTCGGAGTTCGCGCGCGACATCGGAGCTCTGCCCTGCCTCACCTGGCTGGACGGAACGAACCCCGGCGAGGAGAACGCGGGTGAGCTGGTGGAGCTGATGATTGCCAAGGGCTGCGTCTGCGCCAACATCATCCCGGACCGCAACTGGAACATCGCCGACCCGGACGAAAAAGCTCTGAAGCTGCGCAAACTGGACGAGTTCATCCACGCCTGCCGAGACCAGGGGCTGCCTATCGCCGTGGGCACAGAGATGAACCGGGCCGGGCTGCCCTTCGTGGATGACTTCTCCGCTCCGGAGCTGCGCCCGTATGTGCAGGACTTCCTGGACGGCGCGCACTTCTTCTGGGGACACACCATGCTTGCGCGCCATGCGGACTACGGGTATTTCAGCCATCGCGTACAAGAAGCGTTCGGCGCGGCCCGCAAGCGGCGGAACAAGTTCTTCCAGCTGGTGGGCGCTCTCCCCTATCCCTCACCCGAAAAGCTGGCGCAACTGCGGGAGAAGGACCTGGACCCGGAGCATCTGCTGGTCTGGTTGAAAGAGGGCTAGATCTGGATTCAACTCTCTCCGGACGCAGGCCTGGCCAACAGCTCAAGCAACGCCTGCACCACCCCGCCGATGGTATGCGGGTCCGCCTCCGCGTGGACCGGCAGTCCCAGATCGCGCGCCGTCCGGCTGGTGACGGGGCCGATAGAAACCACCTTCACCGTGTCCGGAAGCCGGAAATCGGGCGCGTCCAGACCGGCCAGCTTCACGAAGTTGCGGACGGTGGAGGAGCTGGTGAACGTCACGGCGTCCACTGTCCCGGCGGCCAGCATCAAGCGCAGTTCCGTCGCTTCGGTGTCTGCGGCCACGGTCCGGTAGCAGGGGACCACATCCACCTCGCAGCCGTGCCTGCGGAGCTGCTCCGGGATCAACTCCCGCGCATCCTCTGCCCGGGGGATCAACACCCGCACACCCGGGCGCTTCTCGGGGAACTCCTCCACAAAGGACTCTCCCACGAAACGTCCCGGCACGAAGTCCACCCTCAGCGAGCGCTCCTCCACTGCGCGGCGCGTTCCCTCGCCCATGACGCCGATCTGAATGCCGGCAAGCGCCCGGACATCACCCCCCAGCCGGAAGATCCTGTCCAGGAAGAAGCGCACGCCGTTCACGCTGGTGAAGACCACCCAGTCATAGCTCTCCAGCTCCTCGATGGCGCGGTCCAGCCGCTCCAGCGAAGCCCCATCCTCCAGCGGCCGGCACGAGATTACGGGAAACTCGACGACCCCGGCGCCCAGCGCCTCCAGGGCCTCCGTCAGCTCGCTTGCCTGCTCACGCGAGCGCGTGACGACGACGTTTCGCCCGGAAAGCGGGCGGATATCGAACCACCGCAGCTTATCCCTCAGCCGCACAACCTCACCAACCACCAGGATGGCGGGCGGCTTCACCGCATCTTCCTCCGCAGCCCGCGCAATGGATTCCAGCGGAGCCGTGACCGTGTGCTGCTCCGGCCGCGTTCCCCACTCGATAACCGCTGCCGGGGTGCCCCCCGGACGGCCATTCGCGATTAGCCGCTCCGCGATCTGCATCAGGTTGCCGACCCCCATCAGGAAGACCAGCGTGTCCACGCCGCGCGCCAGAGCCTGCCAGTCCAGAGAAGACTCCTCCTTGTCGGGATCCTCGTGACCGGTGGCGATGGCCAGCGAGCTGGCGCAGTGCCTGTGAGTGACAGGAATCCCCGCATAGGCCGGAACGGCTATGGCCGAAGAGATGCCGGGAATCACTTCAAACGGCACGCCGGCCGCCGCGAGGGCCTCGGCTTCCTCGCCCCCACGCCCGAAGACGAACGGGTCCCCACCCTTGACGCGCGCGACGACTTTGCCCTCCCTGCCGCGGCTCACCAGCAGGCTGTTGATCTCCTCTTGTTTCAGGGTGTGGCGCTCCGGGGTCTTGCCGGCGTAGATAAGCTCCGCATCCTCCCGCGCGTGGCGGAGCACGGCGGGATGGATCAGACGGTCGTAAACGATGACATCGGCAGCCGCGATGGCCTTCGCGGCCTTCAGTGTCAGCAGGCCCGGATCCCCAGGACCTGCTCCTACCAGATAAACCTTGCCGGTTCGGGCCCGGTCTTTCATCGCGGAGCTCTCTTTCCGTATGTCGCCCCTCCCCGTGTTCAACGGAGCACACAAGGCGCGCCTGTTGTTTCTGGGGCGCTGTTCGGGCTACAATGCGTCTCAGTCCAGTGAGCAAATATACACCTGACAGACAGGAATTCGCACAGCGTGCCCGGCGCGGCAACCTTGTGGCCGTATACCGGGAGATTCTGGCGGACATGGAGACGCCCGTATCCGCCTTCCGGAAGGCGGCCGCAGGCAGCTACGCTTTTCTTCTTGAGTCCGTGGAAGGCGGCGAGCGCATCGGCCGCTATTCGTTCCTGGGAAGCGAGCCTTTCTGTGTCATCCGCACCCGCGGGGAAGAGGTCCGCGTGCTGGAGGACGGGCAGGAGCGGGCGTTTAGCCTCCAGAGCGGACAGGACCCACTCCACGTGCTGAAGGATCACCTGGGCCGCTACCGTTGGGTGGGCGGAGAGGATCTTCCGGCGTTCTGCGGCGGGGCGGTGGGATATATCGGCTACGATACGGTCCGCCACTTCGAGTCCCTTCCCGGCATACCCGTGGATGATGCGGGACTGGACGACTGTGTCTTCCTGCTGACGGACAGCATCCTCATCTTCGACCACGTCCGGCACCGCGTGAAGGTGCTGGTGAACGCTCGCGTGGAGGGTGACCCGGACGCAGCTTACGACCGCGCCGTACAGCGCATCGAGCAGCTGATCGAACGGCTCCGGCAGCCACTGGAGCCGGTCAAGCCATCGGGAGGCAGCGGGGGGGAGCCTCTGAGCGTGACTCCCAATATCACGCCGGAGCAGTATCGGGAAGCGGTCCGCAGATGCAAGGAGTACATCGTTGCCGGAGACGTCATCCAGGTGGTGCTCTCGCAGCGTCAGGCCGTGCCCGTGCGTTCCCACCCGTTCGACATCTACCGCGCCCTGCGCTCCGTGAACCCGTCTCCGTACATGTATTACCTGAGCCTGGACGGGCTGCATATCGTGGGCAGCTCGCCTGAGATCCTGGTCCGGCTGGAAGACGGCGTCGTCACCACGCGTCCCATTGCCGGGACGCGGCCGCGCGGGCGCTCCAGCGAGGAGGATGCGGCGCTGGAGCAGGAACTGCTGGCCGACGAGAAGGAGAAGGCCGAGCACATCATGCTGGTAGACCTGGGGCGTAACGACCTGGGCCGCGTGTGCGAATACGGCACCGTCCGCGTGGACGACCTGATGACCATCGAGCGCTACTCGCACGTCATGCACATCGTCAGCAACGTCACCGGCCGCCTTGCCCCCGGGAAGGACGCATTTGACGTGCTGCGGGCCACATTCCCGGCCGGGACCGTCTCCGGTGCTCCCAAGATCCGGGCCATGGAGATCATAGACGAGCTGGAGACCACCCGGCGGGGCCCGTACGCCGGAGCCCTGGGCTATGTGTCCTTCTCCGGTGATCTGGACATGGCCATCACCATCCGAACCATCCTGGTGAAGGATGGAGTGGCCACCGTGCAGGCCGGAGCCGGCATCGTCGCAGACTCTGTGGAGGACAGAGAGCATCAGGAGTGCATGAACAAAGCGCGGGCGCTTGTCCGCGCACTGGAGATCGCGGAGGGCGGGCTGGAGTAGCGCCGCTCTCCGTCTGCCGCTCCGGGCCGCCTGCCCGGGAAGGGATCCGTAGACGATGATCCTTGTCATAGACAACTACGACAGCTTCACATACAACCTGGTGCAGTATCTGGGAGAGATGGGAGAGGAGCTGGTGGTCTACCGCAACGACGAGATAACGGTGGACGAAATCGAACGCATGGCTCCGGACCGCATTGTCATCTCGCCCGGCCCCTGCACCCCGAATGAAGCCGGCGTCTCGGTGGAGACCATCCGCCGACTGGCCGGCAAGATTCCCCTCCTGGGCGTCTGTCTGGGGCACCAGTCCATCGGAGCGGCGTTCGGGGGAGAGATCGTACGCGCGAAGGCGCCGATGCACGGGAAGACATCACTGATCCACCACGACGGCAGAGGAGTGTTCACCGGTCTGGAGAACCCTTTCGTGGCAACCCGCTATCATTCCCTTGTGATCCGCAGGGAGACCATTCCAGAGTGCCTGAAGATCAGCGCCTGGACGGAGGACGGCGAGATCATGGGAGTCAGGCATCGGGAATTCCCGGTGGAAGGGGTGCAGTTCCATCCGGAGTCCATCCTGACCCGGGCCGGCAAGGAGCTGCTGCGCAACTTCGTGGCGGGCACGTGGGAGCCTGAGGCGAACGCCGCGGAGGCCGTCCGGTGATCGTCGAGGCCATCCGGCGTCTGGCTTCAGCGGAGAGCCTGAGCCGCGAGGAGGCGTTCGCCGTGATGTCGGCGATCATGGAGGGGGAGGCTACACCCGCCCAGATCGCCGCATTCGTCACGGCCCTGCGGATGAAAGGGGAGACCAGCGAAGAGGTCTGCGGTCTGGCGCAGGCCATGCGGGAGCACTCCCTCAAGGTTCCGGTGACCCGTCCGTCGGTGGTGGACACCTGCGGGACGGGCGGCGCCAGATTGAAGGCATTCAACATCTCCACCACCGCGGCGTTTATCGCGGCGGGAGCGGGAGCCGCGGTGGCCAAGCACGGCAACCGCGCTGCCTCAAGCAGCTGCGGGAGCGCAGACGTCTTGGAGGCGCTGGGTGTGGAGATAGACCTGCAGCCAGAACAGGTGGGAGCCATCATTGACGAGGTGGGCATCGGCTTCCTGTTCGCCCGCACTTTCCATCCTGCCATGAAGCACGCGGCGGCTCCGCGCCGGGAGATCGGCATCCGGACTGTGTTCAACATACTGGGGCCGCTGACCAACCCCGCCGGAGCAAAGCGGCAGGTGGTGGGCGTGTTCGAGGAGTGGGGATGTGAGCTGCTGGCCGGAGCGCTGCTGCAGCTCGGGGCGGAACACGCCCTGGTGGCGCACGGGCGGGACGGCATTGACGAGATCGCCACGTTCGGTGAGACCCTGATCGGCG
This sequence comes from Armatimonadota bacterium, assembly GCA_025998755.1. Classification (NCBI taxonomy): domain Bacteria; kingdom Bacillati; phylum Armatimonadota; species Armatimonadota bacterium. Next base: position 2,584,401 of record AP024674.1, on the reverse strand, counting down.
AGGTGAAGGACGGCGAGGTCCGTATGTGGACCCTGCGCCCGCAGGACGTCGGGCTGAAGCCGCGCCGTCCCGAGGAGATCGCCGGTGGAGATCCCGCACATAACGCGGAGCTCTTCCGGGAAGTGATGGCCGGCGGAGCGCCCGCGGCCAGGGAGATCGCCTGCCTGAACGCGGGGGCCGCGCTTTATGTGAGCGGCCTGGCGCAGTCTCTTGAGGAAGGGCTCGGCCTTGCGGATCGCGCCGTGAGCGACGGGAGCGCAAAGAACGTCTTTGAGGCCTACCGGGCCCGGACGCTCGCGGCTGGCACGCCATGATTCTGGACGAGATTCTGGAGCACAAGCGCGAGGAGGTAGCGGGGCGAAAAGAGGAGACCCCGCTGGAGGAGCTAGCCCGCGAAGCCGCGCATGCCCCCGCTGCCCGCCCTTTCGCAGAAGCCCTGCGCCAGCCGTCTCAGGGCCAGCGCCGGGCCGAGGTCGCCGCCGGGCGTGAACCTTCCATAGCACCCGCGATCCCCCGTCTGATCGCGGAGATCAAGGGACGCTCGCCAAGCCGTGGCACCATCCGCAAGACGGTGGACGCCGCCGCCATCGCAGAGCAGTACGCCTCCGCCGGGGCGGCGTGCATCTCGGTGCTGACAGATACCCGCTTCTTCGCGGGTGCGCTGGAGCGCATCCCGGAAGTTCGGGACGCCGTGGATCTGCCCGTCCTGCAGAAGGACTTCATCATAGACCCCTACCAGGTCTATGAGGCCCGCTGCATTGGTGCGGACTGTATCCTGCTGATCGTCGCCGCCCTCCCCGAGACCTTGCTGCGGGAGCTGCTGGCACTGGCGGGCGAGCTGGGACTGGATGCGCTGGTGGAGACCCACACCGCTGAAGAGATGGAGACGGCGCTGGAGGCCGGGGCCAGATTGATCGGAGTGAACAACCGCAACTTGCAGACTTTCGAAGTCTCCCTGAATACGACGGAGCTGCTTGCGAAGATGGTCCCCGGGGACCGTGTGCTGATCGGCGAGAGCGGCATCTTTACGCGGCAGGATGTGGAGCGTCTGGCGCAGGCCAGTGTTGACGGCGTTCTGGTGGGCGAAGCGCTCATGAGCGCGCCGGACATCCCCGCAAAGGTGCGGGAGCTGTTCGGTTGACCCGGGTTAAGATTTGTGGTATCAGGACTCTTGAGGATGCCCTGTGCGCCGTGGGCGCCGGGGCGGACGCCCTGGGATTCGTTTTCGCAGACAGCCCCAGGCGGGTGACGCCCGCCGCCGCTCGCGACATCATCCGGCAGCTTCCGCCTTTCGTGACCGCCACGGGGGTATTTGTAGGCGATGATCCCGCGGCGGGAGCGATCGCCGACGAGTGCGGGCTGCATGCGTTGCAGCTTCATACTGGATACTCGGAAGAGTATGTCCGGTCTCTCCGGCGGCAGGGACGCTCCCTGATCCTGGGAGTGCGCGTTAGGGACGAGGATTCGCTGAAAGATGTGCCCGGCATCGAGTCCGCCAGCGCAATCTTGCTGGATTCCTGGGTTCCCGGAGCGGCCGGCGGGACGGGAGCGACGTTTGACTGGCGGCTGTGTTCTCTCGCGGAGCATACGGGCCTGCCGGTCATCCTGTCGGGTGGACTGACACCTGAGAATGTGGCGGATGCGGTGCGAACGGTCCGTCCCTACGCGGTGGATGTATCGAGCGGGGTGGAAATGGCTCCGGGCCGCAAAGACCCGGACAAAGTGAGGCGGTTCATTGAGCGGGCAAAATCAGCAGAGCCATCTTCTTGAGCCCCCGGCCGAGTGGCACTTCGGACCGTTCGGGGGTCGCTATGTCCCGGAGACGCTGGTCCCGGCGCTGGACGAGCTTGCGGAGGCCTACGAGTCCTGCCTGGCGGATCCCTCCTTCGCCGCCGAACTCTCCCTTTATCTGCGCGACTATGTGGGGCGGCCAACCCTGCTATACTATGCCCGCAAGCTGACCGAGCATCTGGGCGGAGCACGCATCTTCCTGAAGCGTGAGGACCTCTGTCACACGGGCTCGCACAAGCTGAACAACGTGATGGGACAGCTTCTGGTAGCGCGCCGGATGGGAAAGCCGCGGGTCATCGCCGAGACAGGGGCCGGTCAGCACGGCGTCGCCACTGCCACGGTCTGCGCCCTGTTCGGCCTGGAATGCGTGGTGTACATGGGTGAGGAAGACGTGCGGCGTCAGGCGCTGAACGTCTTCCGGATGGAGCTTTTGGGAGCGAAGTGTATCCCCGTGACATCCGGCTCCCGCACGTTGAAAGACGCCATCAACGAAGCCATGCGGGACTGGGTGACCAACGTGCGCACCACGCATTATGTCATCGGGACCTGTATGGGGCCCTATCCGTATCCTCGCATGGTTCGCGACTTTCAGTCGGTCATCGGACGGGAGACGCGGGAGCAGATGCTGAATCTGTGCGGGCGGGTGCCGGACTACGTTGTGGCGTGTGTCGGCGGCGGCTCCAACGCCATCGGGATCTTCCATCCGTTCCTTGAGGATGAGGAGGTCAGGTTGATCGGTGTCGAGGCGGCGGGGTCGGGCATCGAGACGGGCAAGCATGCCGCCACGCTCTCGGCGGGCTCCCCGGGTGTGCTGCACGGGTATTACAGTTACATTCTGCAGGACGAGAACGGGCAGGTGGCGGAGACACACTCCGTCTCGGCCGGGCTGGATTATCCCGGAGTGGGCCCGGAGCACAGCTGGCTGAAGGAAACCGGCCGGGCCGAGTATGTGGCGGCATCGGACGCCGAGGCGCTGGACGCCTTCCGCACGCTGGCTGCGCTGGAGGGTATCATCCCGGCGCTGGAATCGGCCCACGCGGTGGCGCACGCCATCAAACTGGCTCCCACTCTGTCCCAGGACAAGATCATTGTGGTCAACCTGTCGGGCCGCGGAGACAAAGACGTGGAGACCGTTTCCCGATTGATGGAGAAGAGAGATGAGCCGGATCAGCCTTCGCTTTTCTGAGCTCAAAGAGCGTGGGGAGAAGGCGCTTGTGCCGTTCATTACGGGTGGAGACCCCGGCATTCTGGCCACGGATCCGCTTGTGTTGGAGATGGAGGAGGCCGGGGCGGACATCGTGGAGATTGGCATCCCGTTCTCCGACCCGCTGGCGGACGGACGAAGCAACCAGGCTGCTTACACCCGCGCTCTGGAGCGGGGAGTCCGCCCTCGCGACGTGCTTGACGCGGTGGCCCGGATCAGGCGGGTGAGCCAGATCCCGATCGTCCTGATGACCTACTTCAATCCCGTCATCCGCTACGGGATGGACCGCTTCGCGGACGATGCCGCGGAGGCGGGCGTGGACGGCATCATCGCCACGGACCTGACACCGGAGGAGGCCGGAGCCTGGATCCGGGAGGCCCGAAGGGCCGGGTTGGACACCATCTTTCTGCTGGCCCCCACCAGCACCGAAGAGCGCATCGCCCGCGTATGCGAGCTTAGCACAGGCTTTGTCTACTGCGTGTCGCGGGTGGGAATCACCGGGGCGCAGGCGAACGTTCCTGAAGAACTCGGTGAACTGGTTATGAAAATCCGCTCGCATACCGATAAACCTGTTGTGGTTGGATTCGGAATCTCCAGCCGGGAGCAGGTGCAGCAGGTATGCGCCATCGCTGACGGCGCCGTGGTGGGCAGCGCACTGGTGGACTTCATCCACTCCAGGCACCGCCACGACGACTTCCTGCCGCAGGTGGGGGCTTTCGTACGAGAGTTGAAAGCCGGAACCCGCCCTGCGGCGGTTGGAGCGCGTTAGGGGAGGCAGTCCGGACTGCCGCTCCGCTCCCGGCGAGGCCGCTCTTGCTGGCAGGAGAGAGGACTCGTGTATACCAGAGAACAGTTCGCCAAGATGATGGACTACACGCTCCTGCGCGCCACCTCGACGCGTGAGGACGTGGTCCGGCTCTGCGGGGAAGCGGCGCGGCATCACTTTGCCAGCGTGTGTATCCTGCCCTGCTGGGTGGCCACCGCAGCCCGGCACCTGGAAGGCTCCGATGTGAAGGTGGGGACTGTGGTAAGCTTCCCCCTGGGAGCGGACAGCCGGCCGGCCAAGGTGGCTGCGGCCCGTGTATGCCTGCAGCGTGGCGCTCAGGAGCTGGATGTCGTCATCAACATCTCCGCCGTCAAAAGCGGCGAATGGGATATGGTGGAGCGCGAGGTCCGGGATCTGGTGCAGACCGTGCGACTCTCCGAGATGGTGGATGAAGACAAACGGGCGCAGATCAAATTCATCATCGAAACCTGCTTCCTCACCGACCAGGAGAAGCGCATCGCCTGCGAGATCATCCGCGACGCGGGGGCGGACTTTATCAAGACATCCACGGGAATGGGCTCCGCGGGAGCCAGTGTGGATGATATCCGCCTCATCCGCCGCGTGGTGGGCCCTTCAATGGGTGTGAAAGCCGCGGGCGGAATCAGGACAGTGGAGCAGACGCTGGAGCTGCTGGATGCGGGGGCGAACCGGATCGGCACCAGCGCCGCCGTGCAGCTTCTGGAAGCCTACGACCCGGAGCAGATCATCGCCCAGGCGCGCGAGCAAGGATAGACCGGCATTCCCCTCTACCGCGCAACCGCCATCGTCCTCAGACGCCGCAGTTTTCAGGAGACCGACAAGCTCCTGACCCTCTTCACTCGAGAGTTCGGGAAGATCTCCGCCATCGCCAAAGGGGCGCGCCGGGCGCAGAGCCGGCTGGTTGGAGCCACCGAACCGCTGGTGTATCTGAGAGCCCAGCTCGCCACCGGCCGGAATCTGGACATCCTGACTGAAGCCTCGCTCAAGCACCCCTTCAGCGGCCTCAGGGAAAGCCCGGAGCTCATCGAGGGAGCGCTGTATGCCGCCGAGGTGACCGATGCCCTTCTAGACGAGCGCCAGAGCGCCCCGGAGCTCTTCGACCTGCTCCTTTCCACTCTGTATCTGCTGGAAGGAGCCGCACCGCCCTCCGTGGTGGTTCGGCGATTCGAGGCGCAGGCGCTGGATGCTGCGGGCTACACTCCGGAGCTGCGCCGCTGCGTGGCCTGCCGCGCGGGACGGCCCCCGGACCGCGGGGCGGTGTTCTGCGCCAGTCTGGGAGGCATTCTCTGCTCGCGCTGCCGTACCGGGCGGGAGGAGCTCATCGCCGCGACGGCGGATTCCCTAAATATTCTGGAGAAGCTTCTACGGCTTCCCGCGCACGCAGTGGCGGCCTTCCAGATCCCACCGGGAGAGGATGAGCGCGTCAGGAGGATTCTGCGCGCTCATCTGGAACACCACGTCGAGCGGCAGATCCGGTCCTCCGCTCCCTGAAGCCCGGCGCTTTGGAGCTTCTCCGTACGTGGGTTCGGGCTCCGGAAGAGGCTCCGGAGCCCGTCTTGCTTACCCAGGGGTCCGTCGTGCGTGCGGAAACTGCTTACCTGCGGGGAGCCGCCGGCTTTTCCGGCCTGCCCTGCGCTCCGGCTGGCCGCTCACGCCGCTGGCCCATCTCGGCCTGGCGTTTCTTGCGCTGCTCCTCCATCCACTGCTGCCGCTTCTTTTTCTGCTCCGGAGTCAGCACCTTGTCCACCTCGGCCTGACGGGCCTCAATGAGGTTCTTCATCTTGGCGCGGCGCTGCTCGGGGGTCAGATCGGCGCCGCGCAGCTCCTTCGCCTTATTGCGGTATTTCTCGTCTATGGCCTCCAACTGCTTCCTCTGCTGCGCGGTCACGCCGATGGCCTTGTACATCTCCTCACGGCGAGCTCCCCAGTCGCGCATTCCCGGACCGGGCCGCTGCCCCGGCGCCGGTTTGGAGACCGCCTGCCCGCTCCGGCTCTTAGCCGGAGCTTTAGAAGCGCCGGACTGGGCTTCGAGGCCCGTAACCTGCCAGGCGAGCATTACGGCGGGCAGCGCCGCCAGCATAAGAATCCTGCTTATTCGCATCTTGCTGCCTCCTGCGACCATCCAAAGACTTCGCGGACTAACCGATTTCCACCCTGTTAGACGCGGCCCGGCCTCCGGCTTTAACAGTTGCCGGGCAAAAAACCGGAATAAAAAACGCCCGGGCCGGGGCAGACAGCCCCGGCCCGCATTCTCTGCGCACCACTCAGGCGCCGCGATCAGGTGGCAGCGCGCTTTGCCTTCAGGTATTCGTCTATGGCGATGGCGCTCCTGCGGCCCGCACCCATCGCCGTGATGACCGTCGCCGCTCCCGTGGCCACATCGCCTCCCGCAAACACACCCGGGATGGACGTCGCGCCCGTCCGTTCATCCACCACAATGCCTCCCCACTTCTCCACCGCAAGGCCCTCCGTCGTTTGACGGATCAGGGGGTTCGGCGTCTGTCCGACGGCGATGATGGCGGTGTCCACCTCCATCTCGAACTCAGTTCCCGGCACCGGATGCGGCCGGCGGCGTCCGCTTTCGTCGGGCTCGCCAAGCTCCATCCGGATGCAGCGCATCCTCTGAAGCCAGCCGTTCTCGTCCCCGATGAACTCCACAGGGTTTGTCAGGAGTTGGAACTTCACGCCCTCTTCCTCGGCGTGGTGCAGCTCTTCGGCCCGGGCGGGCATCTCCTCCCGGGAGCGCCGGTAGACGATGGTCACCTCCTCCGCCCCAAGCCGCAGCGCCGTTCGGGCGGCGTCCATCGCGGTATTTCCCGCGCCAATGACAGCGCAGCGGCGCGGCCGCTTGAGTGGAGTGCCTTCCACCGGGAATTCTTTCGCGTTCATCAGGTTCACCCGGGTCAGGAACTCGTTCGCGGCGTAGACCCCGTTCAACTCCTCACCAGGAATATTCAGGAAAACCGGCGCGCCCGCGCCCGTGCCGATGAAGACCGCGTCGAACCCGCTCTCCAGCAGCTGCCGGATGGTGAACGTGCGCCCCACGACCGTATTAGTGTAGAACTCGACCCCCATCCGGCGGATGCTCTCGATCTGGGCATCCAGAATGCTGCGGGGGAGCCGGAACTCTGGAATGCCGTAGCGCAGCACCCCGCCCAGCTCATGCAGCGCCTCGAACACGCAGACACGGTAGCCCTTCGCGGCCAGATCGCCGGCACACGTCAGGCCGGCCGGCCCGGCCCCGACCACCGCCACTCGCTGCGCATCCGGCGCAGGTTGCGGATGGGCTCCGTTCTGAGGCAGGTGTTCCCGCGCCCAGTCGGCCACAAAGCGCTCCAGGCGCCCGATGGCCACCGGACCGTTCACTTTGGCCATCACGCAGTACTTTTCGCACTGCTCTTCCTGCGGACAAACCCGTCCGCAGATGGCCGCCAGCGCATTGGCCTGCGCCACAACTTCAGCCGCTTCCTTGAAGCGGCGCTCGGCCACCAGCTGAATGAACGCCGGGATGTCAATGTTGACGGGACACCCACGGACGCAGGGCTTGTTCTTACAGGCAAGGCACCGGCTGGCCTCCTCGACCGCCATCTCCTCGGTATACCCGAGAGCCACCTCCTCGAAGTTGCGAGCCCGCGCCTGCGGATCCTGCTCGGGCATCGGCGTCCGGGGTTTTCGCTCACGCTTTGCCACTTCGAGCCTCCAACGCCAAGCGCTCCTCCTCCCGGTAGATGCTCTTGCGCGCGCGCAGGGTGTCCCAGTCCACCATGTGGCCGTCGAACTCCGGGCCGTCCACACAGGTGAACTTCGCCTCACCCCCAACCGTTACGCGGCAGCCCCCGCACATCCCGGTACCATCCACCATCACGGGATCCAGACTCACAGTGGTGGGAATGCCCTTCTCCTTGGTCATCCGGCAGACGGCGTGCATCATGGGGAGCGGCCCGATCGCATAGCAGTGATCCACCCGCTCGCGTTCCACAAGTCTGGAGAGGGCATCCGTCACCAGCCCTTTTGCGCCGTAGGAACCGTCATCCGTCATCACGATGAGCTCCTCGGAGGCTTCGCGCATCTCACGCTCCAGGATGAGAAGATCCTTCGTCCGGGCGCCTATGATGCCCACAACTCGGTTGCCGGCCTGTTTCAGGGCGCGCGCCACGGGCAGCATCACCGCAATACCGACCCCTCCGCCCACGCAGGCCACAGTCCCGAACCGGCGAATGTCGCTCGGGGTTCCCAGCGGCCCCACCAGATCCTTGACCAGCTGCCCCGGATCCAGACCGCCCAGCTCCCGCGTGGTGGCTCCCACTTCCTGGAAGATGATGGTGATCGCGCCCTCGGCGCGGTCCGCGTGGGAGATGGTGAGCGGAATGCGCTCCGAGTGCTCCAGCGGGCGGATCAGCAGGAACTGCCCGGGCCGCGCGCTGGCCGCGACCAGCGGCGCGCGGATGACCATCCTCACCACGCTCTCTGAAAGCCGCTCCTTCTCCAGGATCTCGAAGCGGTAGCTGGATGGATTTAAGAGCCCCTCCAACCGACAGGCATGTCCGTTACCGCTGATCCAGTCCCCGCTCTTGCGGGGATCCTGCGGCGCCTCGGTGTCCATAGCAGTCACTGTCTCTCTTTCAGAATCAGAATCTTGCGCGGCCGAAGAACCGGAGATCAGGCGGCCGCAAAGCGGGCAGAGGCTGCGGCCACGCCGGGCCGCAGCCCAACCTGCCATTTTTACCGACCTAATAGCTCCGGCCTCCGGCCGGTGAAGTGAGGCGCGACGAACCTCAGACCCACCCGCGAGCGCGCATGGCCTCGGCCACCCGCTGGATGGCCACCATATAGGCCGCGGTCCGCATGTCCGTCTGGTACTCCAGAGACATATCCAGCACGGAGGCGAACGCCGTGGTCATCTTCTTGTCCAGCCTCTCGTGCACCAGCTCCTCTTCCCAGTAGTAGCCGGTCTCGTTCTGGACCCACTCGAAATAGGAGACGGTCACCCCGCCCGCGTTGCACAGGAAGTCGGGAATGACGAAAACCCCCTTGCGGTAAAGGATCTCATCCGCGCCGGGATTGGTGGGCCCGTTGGCCAGCTCCGCGACGATCTTCGCCCGGATGTTCTCCGCGTTCCGCTCGGTGATGACATCCTCCAGAGCGGACGGCGCAAGGACATCCACATCCAGCTCCAGCAGCGCCTCGTTCGAGATGGGCTGAGCGCCCGGGTATCCCTCCAACGATCCGTTGGTCAGCTTATAACGGACCAGATCATGCGCGTCCGCTCCGTCCGGAAGATAGATTCCGCCCCGGCTATCGCTGACAGCCACCACCTTGCACCCCAGAAGATCCTGGAACAAGGTGGCGGCATACTGGCCGGCATTGCCGAAACCCTGAATCGCCAGTGTGGCCTTCGTCAGGTCAATGTCCAGATACTTCGCAGCCTCGCGGACGGTGTAGGCGCCTCCCCGTGCGGTCGCGTCGCCTCGACCCTCGGATCCGCCCACCGACAGGGGCTTACCCGTAATGACTCCCGGCGTGTTATGGCCCGTGATGATGCTGTATTCGTCCATCATCCACGCCATGATCTGAGGCGTGGTATACACATCCGGCGCCGGGATATCCCGGTCCGGCCCGATAAAGCGCCCCAGAGCCCGGATGTAGCCGCGGCTCAGCCTCTCCAGCTCAGCCAGCGACATCTTCTTGGGGTCGCATATGACTCCGCCCTTGCCCCCGCCCAGAGGGATGTCCACAACGGCGGTCTTCCACGTCATCCAGGCGGCCAGCGCCCGGACCGTGTCAATGGTCTCGTCCGGATGGAAGCGGATACCGCCTTTGTTGGGGCCCCGGGCGTCGTTGTACTGCACCCGGAATCCCTTGAAGACCTTGACGGACCCGTCGTCCATCTTGACGGGGATGGTAACGTGCAGCTCCCGCATGGGTTCGCGGAGAGCCTGATGAATGGCAGGATCAAGCTGCAGTTTGGCTGCAGCCTTGTCCAGCTGCTGTTGAGCGATCTCGAACGGGTTGTCGTGCTGGACCCGCTCCGCTGTGAGCGACATGTGCGTTGAACCTCCTCGATCCGGTTTCCCGCAGCCACAACGGCTCACGCTGCCGTTTGCAGGAAGTGGCAGAGAGGGCTGTCGCGAGGGTCCACGCACATCATCGTGCCGGTCCGGCCATTGACGCCCCTGTCAATCTGCTATGCGATTGGGACGGCGCAGTCCATAACCGCGCCGTCTGCTCCAGGAGGCACACCCGCGCGAGTATGACCCGGCCGGAGCGACGCAAGCGGGGATTTGCGGCAGCTTCGTTGCTGCCTTCCCAACTTGGCATTGTAACACGCTGCCTGCCGGTGCGTCAAGAGCGGCCGGCAAGAGGGCGTTCTGATGAATGCGCCACGATGGCTCGTGGAGGCCAGCATTCAGGCAAGATTCAAGATTATTTAGCCTCTTCCAGATAGCAGACCGCCCTGCGCTCCGCCGCGTCCACCACCAGGGCCGCCGTCGTGCCGGCGACCCCGCGCACATCAATCAGCCTCACCGCGCTGTGAAGCACCGCCCATTCCGGAAGCAGATTCTCCAGAGCGTTCGGCCCTTCCATAAAGAACTCCGCAGCGAACCGGCTCTCCGGCCGGTCGGGATACAACGGGACATAGAGGATACCATCCTCCACCAGATCCTGGAAGAAATGGGTGCCGTAGGACACTTCGGGCGTGTGCCCGCCGCGCGAGCGCGCCACCTCCACCAGGACTGCGGCGTTGTTGATATCCGCATAGGTGACATTGACGCCCAGATCGATGTTGCTGCTTCCCCACCTTCCAGGACCCATAAGCATCAGCCGAGCGCCGTCCAGCGCAGGGTGGCGGTTCAGCCGCCCTACAACCCTTCCCACCTGGCGCTTGAGGTCGAGACTCAGCCCCGTATACCAGTCTGGATCTATGTAAACGATGTGAGTGATTCCCCGGACCACGCCTGGAGCCGCGCAGCGGCGCGCCTCGAACAGCACCCGCTCCGCAGGTAGATCCGCCGGGATCTCCGCACCCTCCGCCCCGCCGGGAAGGGAAAGCGTCCGGCATTGCAGCAGATTAACGCGCACCCGCCCGTCTTCCCGGAGGGAGACCGTGAACTCCGTGTCCACCGGATGGCCATAGGCCTCCTGCAAGGCGGAAAGCATCGTCCTGAGAACCGCCGTGAAGTCCGTGCGCCGGAGCAGGTTGTTCAGGGTGACCACCGGACGGGCGCCGCGAGGCCCTCTTCCTGCGGACACGGGATCGGCCAGGTGCCCGTCCTGCAGCCAGGAGAAAAGGAGATGCCCCTCGGGGAAGAAATACTCACCTGCTGCCAGTTCCACCACCGGCACGGTGACAAACTGATTACTGACGATATCCAGCGCATCCACGCTGTGCTGGGAGTATTTCAGAATACGCGCTGCGTCCACTTCCGGGCGCAGCGTGGGATGGCTCAGAAAGATCGTGCGTGGATAGTCTCCGCCCACCCGGTCCACAGCCCGGGTCCCGAGGCCCACCACCACCCGCAGCATCCCCTGCGAGGCGTCTAGTTCATCGCTCCAGACGTATGGACTGTGAGAGAACCCCACGCCCGCCACCAGCGGCAGGAAAAGCCGACCCACGGGCCGGCCGGCAACCCGCTGAACCAGGATGGCCATCTGCTCATCGGAGTCCGCCAGATTGTGCTTCAGGCGATACGCCAGCGCATCCGGGCTGAGCGCGCTGGCGTACACCTGCTTGACCGCGTTCATGAACGCTTCCAGCCGGTCCGGCAGGTGCCCCTGGTTTGGACAGAAAACGCTCTCATACTTCCCGGCGAAGGCGTTGCCGAAATCGTCCTCCAGCAGGCTGGAGGAGCGCACGATGATCGGCGCCTGGCCGAAATAGTCCAGCATCCGGGAGAACTGCTCCACCACATCGGGCGGAAAGCGCCCCGCCAGGAAGCGTTCGCGAAGCGCAGGAAACGTCTCGGCCGCGGTGTGGACATCCCTGCTCTGCCGCAGGCGCAGACTGAACAGATCATTATCCACCAGGAAGCTGAAGAAAATGTCCGACCCGATGTAGAACGAATCGTGCGGCTCCAGGACATCGGCAATCTCCGGGCGGGAGGACAGGATCTTGCGGGCCAGGATCATGCCGGCCGCCTTGCCGCCGATGCGCCCGCTGCCGATCATCCGCTCCCGGACCTCCAGCAGATCGGCAGGGTCTATGAAGCGCTCCGCCACCTGCAGCAGCGCGGGACGCTCCCCGAACACCATCCGCAGCAGTTCGTCACGCAAAGCCCGAATCTCGGGGTCCGAGAGATCCCGCAGATCCCTCCCGGCCTCCCGCAACTGCCCCACACGCCCGAAAAGCCTGTCCCACGGAGCAGTGCCGGCCGCCGGGGACCCGCGCAGAGGCGTGGAGCGCAGGGACGACAGGATCTCCGCCGCCTGGCCGCTTTCGAACACCGGAACGCATTCGTCGTCCCGGAACACGTGCGGCAGGAACATGGTGGGTGAGTAGCGGTCCAGAGCCTTCAGAGGATGAAGAAAGGTCTGCCCGCCGCGCTGGAACACGTCCACCAGCACCTGCGTGGTATCCCGGATCCGCGCCACGGTGCGGTCCAGGTGCATCCCGCGCTTAAGGGCGAAGTAGGTCACAGTGTCCAGCTCGTAGAGATACGGACAGGCCACACGGAAGAAGTTGGCGATGGACTCATCGGTCCCCCAGCGGGAGACCAGATCCGAGAGGTTGTCGAAAACATAGAAGACGTCCCGCCCGTAGCGCCCGATTCGAGTGTGTGCTTCCTGCGCGAACGCGTCGAACCCGATGGACGGGTCCAGCGTGCTGACATCCACTCCGTCCATTGGAGGCAAAACCGGATCGTGCTCCGCGAAACGGAAATAGACCAGCTTTCTTCCCGACTGAAGCGAGGCCCGGGCGAAACGCTCCGCCAGGCGCCGGTATACGGCCAGATCGTCCACCTGCCAGACGATATTGTCGCCCGGGATGATGGCGCTCAGCACACGGTCTATGGACGGAATCCCTGTGGAGGGCGGCGGATACACGGTTCTCACCCTGTCTATGATAGCTCAGCGCGGCAGGAGGCGGCCGGACCGCAGGGGAACCCTCCCGCCAGAGGCGTCCCGCAAGGACGCCGGGGGAGACTGCGTCAGATGATGGAACCGAAACGATTCATACAGGTGGGACTTGGCGGCTGGGGGCTGTATTGGCTGCGGGAGGTCTTGCCCCGTCTGTGCTCGGCCGGGCTGGCCGCGCCCGCCGCCTGCGTGGACACCAATCCCGATACGTTCCAGAACGCGCAGCGCTTACTGGGGATCCCGCCGGAGCGCTGCTACACAGACGCCGCGGAGGCGTTCCGCGATAACCCGGCGGACTTCGTCATCATTGTGGCGCCGCCGGCCTGGCACGAGCGTTACGTGGACCTGGCGCTGGAATACGGAATGGACATCCTGTGCGAGAAGCCCATCGCGGACACCATGGAAGGATGCGCCAGGGTCTACCGCAAGGTAACCTCCGCTGGCCGCAAAATGATGGTCACCATGAGCCACCGCTTCGACCAGGACAAGCAGACCCTCCAGCGCGCCATCCATTCCCGGGAATACGGTGAGCTGGACTACCTGATCGGACGAAACACCTGGATGTGCCGCGCATACGGCGCTTGGGGTACATTCCGTTACGAGATGGAGGATCCGCTCCTGATCGAAGGCACGGTCCACCATTTTGACATCATGCGTTCGCTTGCCGGATCCAATGCGCGCACCGTCTACGCCTCAACGTGGAACCCGCCGTGGTCGGAATTCACGGGCGACGCGCAGGCGCTGGTCACGGTGGTGATGGAGAACGGCGTGCGGGTCCTTTATGAAGGCGCCAAGAACAACGCTTCCTGCCTGAATGGATGGACAAGAGACTACTGGCGGGCCGAATGCCGGGACGCCACCCTGGTGCTGGACAACCGCCGGCTCCTGGAGATCAGGGGGACGGTCGGCGTGGACTCGGTAACGAGGGAGATTCCGCTGGCGCAGCGGGAGGTATGGATGAACCCCTGGTTGGCGGAGATGTTTGTTAACTGGCTGAACGGAGGACCGGAACCGCCCTGCACCGTGCAGGACAACATCCAGTGCTGCGCCCTGCTGTTTGCAGCCGTGAAAAGCGCTCACACGGGCCAGGCAGTGGACGTGCAGGATTTTCTGCAAGAGAGCCTGGAAAACGCCGGCTGAAAGCGGCTGACGAACCTCAGGAGGCAGCCACAGAGCCGGCTGATTCGGAGAGGATCAGCCCCAGAGGGCGATTCAGGGCGGAAAGCACGCTCGCCGCAGCGGCCCGGTAGGCGTCGCCCCGCCTCACGGCGGCCACGCCGTAGTAGACGCTGGCCTCCCGGGGAGTGGCGATCGCCACGGTGGAGATCATCAGGGTCTCGGCATTTGGCGCCCGGAATTCGCGGACGTCTTCGACGGCGATTCGGTAACCCGCCGGAAGGCATTCCTGAGCGGACGCTGCGCACGCATCCGCCGCCAGCCGCACCAAGGAACCCAGCCCCGCAAATCGCTGCAGAGTCTTCGAGAAAGCGCGTCCGGCGTAAGACAGGCGCACCTCCACAGAGCACTCCAGGTCTGAGGCGCTGTAGCTGATCTGCTCGATCCGGATGCGCGCTCCTTGGGTGGCCTGCGGGGCGGGGAGCGGCTCCGCCCGCGGCGTTTCGGATGGGGCTGCGGCCTCACCGGCCGCCCGGGCGCTACGCTCCATCATCTTCATGGCTGTGCATTCGCGGCTGGCGCGGTTCAGCAGATCGTCAATTGTGGCCGCGTAGTGGGTGGCCTCCCGCTCCCGAGTCCGGCGTCCCCCGGAGACGCCGTAGCTCACGCTGATCGGATCCTCCACATCCTCCACGCGAAGCCGGGCCACCCTCTCCTGAGCCCGCTTCGCCAGGTCCAGCGCGTCATCCCGGCGCCTGAGGCTGCTGATCACGAACTCATCCCCTCCCACACGGCAGAGCAGGTCCAGCTCGGGGTCCACCACCCCCTGCAAGAGAGAAGCGATGCCCTTCAGAACCAGATCGCCAATGACGTGGCCGTACTTCTTGTTGAAGCTCCCGAACCGGTCCACATCGAAGAAGATGATGGACACCTCGGAGCCGCCCGCCAGGGCCGTGGTGCACCACTCGCGGAGTGTATCCGACCACGGAAGTCCGGTGACGGGGTCTGTGAACTTGCCCAGGTCCGGCAGGAGATCCCCGACAGTGACGATGCCCACCAGCGCGCCGTTCTCCTCCACAATCAGCCGGCGCTCGCCCGTCCGCGCCATCAGATCGGCGGCCGCACGGATGCCGGTGTCGGGGGAGATACTCTGGAAGTCGCGCCGCATGACGGCGCTGATGCGCTCGGAAGGGTCCCGTCCCAGCAGGTCGCGCTCTTCCACCAGGCCCACGAGTGCTTCGTCCGTGACGACAGGAAGAGCGCCGATTCCGTGGCCCTGCATCAGGATGATGGCCGACTTGACGCTGCTGGAGGGATGGATGGTGATGATGTCCAGGGACATGACTTCCCGGACGCTCTTCATCAACTGAGGAACCCTTTCTTGCCCGCCGCTCGCCAGTAGGGTGAGCGAGCGCTCCGATCCACCGGACCCCTCTCTGGGACCGTCAATCGAGTATAGCACGCGCTCCTCCCGCCCTTGAACGGAGAAAAGTACGGGTTTTTCAGTCCTCTCGCGCCCGAGAGTCAAGCCAGGCACACCTCTTTCTCTGCTCTTCTCAACTCAGCTGTCGAAGCAGCTCACGGACGTCCTCGTTCAGGAAACGGTACGCCCGGTTCATCTTCTCTTCCACCGGCGCAAGCCCGGAAAACGGCTCAGGATACTGCACGTCCAGCTCAATGTAAAGCTGGGTGAGATCCGTAAAGAACGGCTCGATGCGCAGGTCGTAAGCTCCGTCTGTCCGCAGCACCACCCGGAATCCTGTCCCCTGACGCCCCTCTCCAAGCAGCCTCAGATGACCCCGGAATCCCGCAAAAACACTGTTCTCCAGCACCTCCGCCGCCGTCTCGCCCTCGCTTGGCAGAAAAGCGGTCAGCTTCACTCCAAACGTCAGGAACTGCTGGATGTTCAGATGCGTGCAGACAAGGTCGAACAGATCCAGGGTCCGCTCCTTGGCTGGCTCGAAATGGAAGATGTTATTATCGTTGACCTGGATCCGCCCGGGCTGGGGAATCTGTCCACCCTGCACCACGCAATCGTTCTCCGGGTTGGCCATCCGGATGCCGTCCGGCAGATGCAGGAGCGTCTGGAAGGGGTGATGCTCTGTGACGGTGGCATACAGGCGATTTAGCTCACCCGGCGTGAACTGACGCGTCGGAAACAGGATGCCGGTCGTCAGACGGCGGCAGTTCAGCAGTTCAACGTTCAGCGACATGGGCGGTCTCCATCTGGCGCCGGCCGGTGCGGCGGTCCCGCGCTTGCGCAATTGTAGCATGGCCGGGCCCGCTTTGAAGGCCGTCGTTTACTTCACCAGGATTCCCGGTCGAAACACCGGTCCTGCCGGTCCCTGCACCTTCCGCAGCGGCCAGTCTGGCGTGATGGTCAGCACCTCCGGATGCGGCTCCACGGCCAGAATGGTGTCCTCTGACTTCGCTCCGGTGACGGTGGGATTCCACGCGAAAGCCTGGAACGGAGCGATGACCTCTGTCCGCTCCGCCGTGGCGCGGAACTCGCGGGCCTTGTAGCCCGTCGGTCCGCCCTGGTGGTGCAACTTCCACTCCTCCGGATAGCCCTGCTCCTCATAAGCCTTGAGACCGGCCCGGAACGCCTCTCCCACGGTGACACCGGGAACCGTGTGGGCCATCAGGGCCGCGTCTACGGTGCACGCTGCCTGGTGCCTGGCGATCAGCTCCGCAGAGGATTTCCCGAAATGCACAATTCGCGTCAGGGAGCAGATCAGACCCTTCCATCGCGCCCCGCACGACATCAGGCACATCTTCTCGATCCGCTTATCCGTGGGAACAGGATGGCGAAATCGTATAATGCGATCGTCCGCCGCCACCAGGATCGTCTGAGGGATGACTCCCTGGGACATGAGCAGCAAAGAAAGCATGCCGGCCACCTCATGCTCCGTCTGGCCCACCTCCAGGCGGTCGGCCACCTCCTGCACCACAATGCCGACGATCTTACCCAGCGTGCGGTAGTTTTCCACCTCCTCTTCCGTCAGAGCGGCCCGAAGAGGATACATCAGTGGCTCGATGCAGATACGGTCCGGCAGCGGAACGTCGGACCCCCACTCGTCTGTCCCAACAAGAGCCGTGATGCGCTCCTGAAGCCCTCCTTGCCACCAGGGAAAGGGGATGACATCCAGCCCCAGATCCCACAGCTCCTCCTCGCGCATGCGGGGCTCTTCGATGTTGTCGCAGACCACGAATGCCCGGTCGCGGGTGACGACAGCGGTGGAGCCGCCCAGCTCCGTGGCTAGGCCCACGTGGTTGTCGGCGCCACCCGTCAGCCAAGCGAAGTTTGCCTGGGTGGAAAACGCGACTCCTGCCAGTTTCTGCTCTTCCAGTAACCCGCGGACCCGCCTGATCTTTTCGTCAATGACTGCCATACCCTGTCCTCCTGATCCATCCTCGATGAAAAGAGAGATTACCGCGCGATGTTTTCAAGATTAGGGGGATGAGCGGCGGCGATGGCGGCAAGAAAGTCTTCAACGCAGCGCCTACGGACTCCTGCCTGGGACTATCGCCGCTCCCGGCCGGTGCTGCCCACGAGCCGGATCTCCCGCACGACCTGCGCACCCGCCATCCCGTTGAGGCGGTCCATGATCTCTTGCCGGCGAAGGCTCAGCTCCGCCGCCCAGGTGGACGCCGCGGCATGCACCCACAGGATCCCCTTCTGAATGCGGACCGGGTGAACTTTTGCAGCGAGCTTCCTGCCGGCGGCCTCCTCCCAATAGAGCAGCGTCTTCTGCTCCCTGAGCGCGTCCGTCAAGCCCAGGCTTTCCATCAGCCTGCCCATGACGCTTCCCACGCTTTCCCATTTGCTGTCCTGCATCCCTCTCATCCCTCGAAAGACAGCATACCCTTTGAAACCCGGAGGCGTCCCGCGAATACGCCGTCCTGGCCGGGAAGGTCCGACTCGCTGGCGGCTGCCGCAAGCGTCTGCTCCGCCTCCGATGCGGCCTGCATCAGCAGTCCGCGGCGCCTTTCATCCAGCTCCGCGAACACATCATCCATCAGTAGAACCGGCCACTCCCCCGTCTGTTCGCGGACCAGTCTGGCCTGCGCAAGCCTGAGTGCCAGGGCCGCCGTCCGGCACTGCCCCCGCGACGCGAACGCCCTCGCGTCCATCCCCCCAATGGTGATGGATACGTCGTCACGCTGCGGACCCGTCAGCGGAATCCCGCGTTCCAGCTCTTCGCCGCGCCGGGCAGCAAGCGCAGACGCAATCGCTGACGGCCAACCTTCCAGAGATGGGGGAGCCGGCACATCGGGGGCATATGATAGAACGAGATCCTCCAGTCCGCCCGAAAGATGCCCATACAGATCCCTCACCAGAGGAGCAAGCTCTCGCACCAGCCGCTCCCTGCGAGCGCATACTCTGCCGGCGTAGTCCGCCAGCTGGTGATCCCAGACGTCCAGCGATGAGAGTGGTGCCAGTCTGTCACGAATATCCTTGAGCGCCCGGCTCTTCTGTTCCAGCGCCCTTCGGAAACGGCTGTAGTCATAGACGTAGCCCTGGCTCACCAGAGAGGCGACCTCATTTAGGAAGTCCCGGCGCAGCGAAGGCTCGCCTCGAACGACCTCCACATCATCGGAGGAAAAGTGTACACTGGCCGCCTCCTGGGCATACTTGGTCAGAGATGAGGCGCGCGAGCCATTAGTGAGGAGCTCCTTTTTCCCTTCAGGATTCAGCCGAACAGCGAGGTCCACGCCGCCTCGCTGTTCCCGCCAGATCCTCCCTTCGATGGTGAACCACCGGTCCCCCCGTCTGGCGAGCTCCCTTTCGCGCTCGGTCCGATGGGACTGTCCCCTGCAGAGGACGGAGCAGGCCTCCAGGAAGTTAGACTTGCCCTGGGCATTGTCCCCCAGAACCGCCCAGAACCCCGCCGTCAGCTCCAGGTTGGTGGGCTCCAGGTTTCTGAAGTTGAGTATGGTGATCCGCCGAATGTGCATGGTGCGGTTCTGTGGGGATGAGCATCCACGTTCCGACGCTCCGTTATAACTTAGTTCTTTATATACGGACCAGAAGTAATGGTAATATGCTCTGTGGATAATGTGGACGTGAGCTTAGAGTGAGCGGAAGATCCCTGTGGATAATATCCGGCAAACCCGGGGGATGGCCGCTGGGCGTTCTGTGGAGATGTGCAGGCGCGCCCGCAGGGTCTGTTGGGCCGGCGGCGATTTGGGACACGTGAGGGGGCTGGATCGTTCGTGGCTTCAACAGGGTGTGGAAATATGTGGATGGCCGCGCCCACGTGAGCGCGGCCACAAGTCTCTGTGAAGCTGGCAGTGTGCGTCACCACCCGCGTGTTGCCATAAGCTCGCTTTCGTCCAGCTTGCGCACGTCAACGCCGCGCATCTTCGGCAGGTCGTAGGAGACCTCGGCGATCAGTTTCGGATCATCATAGTGGGCGGTGGCAAGCACGATCGCCTTCGCAAGGCGCAGCTGATCCTCAGGATCAGGAGAGCTGGTGAAGATGCCGCTGCCAACGAACACAGCCTCGGCTCCAAGCTGCATCATCAGCGCCGCGTCGGCCGGAGTCGCTATTCCGCCTGCGCTGAAGTTGGGGACAGGTAGCCGGCCGTTTTCGTGAATGAAACGGATCTGCTCGAAGGGCGCGCCCAGCTGCTTGGCCAGCGCCATCAGCTCGTCGCCGCGCATGTTCTGGATGCGCCGGATCTCTTTCATGACGGCCCGCATGTGACGCACGGCCTCCACGATGTTGCCGGACCCCGCCTCGCCTTTGGTGCGGATCATCGCCGCGCCTTCCCCAATCCGCCGTAGGGCCTCGCCAAGGTCCCGGCATCCGCAGACGAAGGGCACCTTGAACGCGTGCTTGTCAATGTGATGCTCCTCGTCTGCCGGCGTCAACACTTCGGACTCGTCTATGAAATCAACTCCCAGAGCCTCCAGAACCTGCGCCTCCGCGAAGTGGCCAATGCGGGCCTTTGCCATCACCGGGATAGTGACGGCATCCATAATCTCTCGGATCTTCCGGGGGTCGCTCATCCGCGCCACTCCCCCCTCCGCCCGGATCTGCGCGGGCACCCGTTCCAGGGCCATGACTGCCACCGCTCCGGCCTCTTCGGCGATGCGGGCCTGCTCCGCGTCGGTCACGTCCATGATCACGCCGCCTCGGAGCATCTCGGCAAGGCCGACCTTGGTCCTCCAGGTAGATTCCTGTGCAAACATCTTCTGGTTCCCCGCTCTATGGTTTATCGGTTAGTTGAAGCGCGCCTTGCGCGGCGTCCATACAGAAAGGCTGACGCTCATTGCCCTTCCGGAGTTCCGGTTATGGAAACGGTTCCATCGCCGCAAGCTGACTCAAACACATTATACGTCAGTCGGCTGCCGGGCCGCCTGCCCGCCCTATTCCTCAGCGGCTGCGCGGGCTGTGTTGATCTCCCTGATAACGGCCGGGTCGAACTTGGCTGAACGGCCATAGGTGTAAAGCCCGTTGACCTCCTGCTCCACGTCCGTTAGCTGAGTGTAGACGAAACCCGATAGCGGCCGGCAGTCCAGCAGCGAAAGGACACAGTCCCGGTAGCGGTTCAGGAACTCCTCCTCGCTGGCAGGACGTTCGCCGTATCCCCATCCCGCATCGGACGCGTCCCGGGCGGGATCCCACCAGATGCCGCCCACCTCGCTGGCGATGATGGGTTGCCCACGGTAAGGCTCACCCTTCGCCATTGCAGCGCGGTGCTTACTTGCCGGCCCCTCCGGACCGGGAGGCCGCAAGTAGCGTTCCCGGAGAGCATTTCCGCTTGAGTCATAGTCGTGAATGTCCACGATGTCTGTCTCGGAGACGTGCGCCCATCCGCTGGAGCTACAGACCGGCCTTGAGGGATCCGCCTGGTGGGTCAGCCGCACAACCTCCTTCAGGAAATCCCTCTGCTCGGCGTCTTGCTCGAAGCACTCCCGCTCGTTGAATGGCGTCCAGATGACGATGCAGGGGTGGCTGAGGTCGCGCCGCACGGCCTCCAACCACTCCCTGCGGATGTTCTCCCGGGCCTCCGGCAGCGCAAGGTCCGTCCCCCAGTCCGGAAACTCGGCCCACACGAGGTAGCCCAGCCGGTCGGCCCAGTAGAGCGTGCGGGGTTCAAACACCTTTTGATGGAGGCGTGCACTGTCAAAGCCGTATAGCATTGCGCGCTCGATATCCAGGCGCAGCTCCCGGTCGGAAGGGGCTGTGTAGATGCCATCCGGCCAGTAGCCCTGGTCCAGAACGCCCCGGAAGACATGGGGTCTTCCGTTGATCAGAAAATGGCCGCCGGAAACCTCGACGTCTCGCATTCCGAAGTAGCTGACGGCGCGGTCCAGCGCCTCGTTGCCGCGCAGCGCTTCCAGGGTAAGGTAATAAAGCTCGGGGCTTCCCGGCCCCCACGCCACCGGACGCGGGATAGTAATCTCCAAACGTGCCGATCCCGACGACGCATCCGCCTCCGCACGGGCGATCTGTTGACCGCCGCGGGAGATCGTGGCCCGCACTCGCGCACGAGATGGATCGCCGTGAACGGGCGCCGTGACGCGCACTGTTGCCTCCTTCAGGGACGCAAGGACCGCAGGCTCCCGGACAGAGAGGAGGGGCACCGGCTCCAGCCACACCGTCTGCCATATGCCCGTGGAGCGGGTGTATTTGCACCCGTAGGATTCGCGCTCCGACTGCTTTCCGCTGGGGATGGCCGGAGATATGGGATCAAAGGCCCGGACCGCGAGGAGATTCTCACCCGGGCGGCAGGCGTCCGTGATATCCAGTGTGAAAGGAGTGAAACCGCCGCGATGCGAGCCCTGCTGCTGGCCGTTCACCCAGACTGTGGCTTCATAGTCCACTGCTCCGAAATGGAGCAGCAGCCTGCCGGTCAGCCATTCGGCGGGAACCTGGAAAAAGCGCCAGTACCAGACGCAGTCCACCTGAGCAGGATCGCCGATACCGGAGAGCGGCGCCTGATGCACGAAGGGCACCACGATGGTCCTGTCGCCGTGAGGCTCCAGAAACCACCCGCTGTCCTCGGCGCTGCAGTCCGCGTCGAAGGCGAACGTCCAGACGCCGTTCAGGTTGTGCCAGTGGTCGCGAAACAGGGTGGGCCGGGGATGTTCGGGACGGGGAAGCCCAGGGACGTTCATTTGCAGATGCTCCGGTGTCCGGCATTGTGCCGCGGAGGAGTATAACGGCCGCCTTACCCTTCCGCAAGGAAGGCTTCGGCCACCAAGACCTTCCGTAGTCTCGCTGGTGAACTGGCGTCAGAGGAGTTCCTCTTGTGCGCTTGATGTTAAGCGCCGAAGCTTTGCGCGTCTGAAGGGAGCGGATCGCGATTATCTGAAACACCCGGAGGAGGGACGGCGACAGTGAGGGACACATACCTGTCGAGACGCCGCTTCATGCAACTGGCCGGAGCGGGTTCGGCCGTGGCCATGGCGCACGGGCGGCAGAAAAATGCTGCTTCTCCCCGGGCGATCTAAATCTGCTGCGCAACCAAGGGGAGGTCGGAGAAAGCGGCGACATCGCCGCGCGTTTCATGCTGCATCGGGAGTCGCGCTCTGTAGCTCGATGCAGACGTGAAGCGAGGGGAGACGCGTCAGCAGCGGCGCGCAGCTGCGCACAATCTCTTCCGCCATCGGCGCGCACGCCCAGGGACGCCATTTTTCTCCCGGGAACCACAGCAGCAGAACACCGGCGCATTCTTTGCGGCAGACCACCGGGATGCACAATTGATAGGCGCCCTCGTCGGTGAACTCGGTCCAGTGGACGAATTCCACGTCGGAGGAAGCGTCGGGCACCACCAGAGTCCGGCGCTCCTTCAGGCATCGGGCGGCAGGTCCGCCCGCAAAACCGTTCCGGCGTCCGGGTGTCAGGCTGAGCTTTGCTCCCGTCTGGATGCCGGTCTTTAGGGGCGGCGCGGCTGCTGAAACCACCACGGCATCTTCGTCGGGGACAACCGTCAGCAGCATCGCCCGGGCGCTTTGCACGGCCCGGGCGGTCTCCTCGACGAACGTCTCAGCCAGCCGTGCATCCGGGACGCTTGCGCACCTGGCCAGGACGTCCCGCGCGGCCGTCACGCATGCCATCCGGCACGCCAGCCGTCCCCCGGAGCCCGCGAGATGCCACACAAGCTGGGCGCACAGCACCGTGCTGGAAACGCCAACGGCCATCAGCTCCACCCAGATGGCTGTTCGCACCTCGCCGAAAGGAAACGCCCGGCACGCTGCGCTCCACGCCAGGGCCAGAAACCAGTTGCAAAGCAGTCTGTGGAACGGGTCTCCCCGGCGCATCTCTGCCCGAGTGCGAACGTAGGCGAAGACCAGGGCGAGTCCGCTCAGCACCAGAAGGACGGAATCTATGGCGGACAGACCGTTCGCCGCCGGGAAATAGGTCTGAGCGGGAAGCAGCACTGCCCATACAGGACAGAAGAAAATCGCCAGCGCCGTGATCGTGACTGCGCTGTGGCGGGCCGCAATGCCAGCCTGAGCCTGAAGACCCCGTGTGGCGCTGTAGGCGGACAGGATTCCAAGAGCAAGAACCAGCCGGCCCGCCACCCAGGGTTGCCACGGCAGCGGACGCCACCCGTCCGCGGAAGCAGGAGGGATCCCTGGCAAGGGAAAGGCTTCCAGCAGGATCTGCTGCCCCGTGAGCATCAGGAACAGCACGAAGCTGGCCGTGCATCCGAGCCACCACCCGCTGGCTTCGTGGCGGAAGCGCATCCAGCAATAGATGGCGGCCATCGTGGATGCGATGGCGGGAGGTAGGTAGGCAAGGGCGGCTGCTGCCGGTTCGGCCAAGAGGCCTGCCTGAGCCGCCAGGAAGACCGTGAGCGAGAGGATAACAATGGCGGCGGGCCAGATGGCCTGGTGCGTGGCCGTCCGGCCGGCGCTGGAGCCGGAGTCCGATGGGTTCTCGTCGAGCCAGGGTCGTGTCATGGATCGCAGCCGGGTGTTGCCTGCCAGTGATGTTTTCGGCAGCCTCTGCGTGTTTGTTCAGGTGCTGCCCGGGCCTCCGGCGTTGATCGTACAGCTATAATCGGAGGTGGTATGTTGGCATGCGTTTCCGTTGCGGTCGTGAGTCTTTCCCGTCTTTCGGAGGCTCCTGTGGCGGATCCCATCATCCGCCAGATCCAGGAGCTGGAACCCGTCCGTCAGCCCTCCCACCGGGTCATCCTCTTCAACGACGACTACCATACGATGGACGAGGTGGTGCTTCAGATCCAGAAAGCCACGGGATACAGCCTGGAGAAGTCGGAGGCCATCATGTGGGAAGCCCACACGCGCGGGCAGGCTGTGGTCTACTGCGGAGATCTGGAGGACTGCAACCGGGTGGCCTCAGTCCTGGAGGAAATCGGTCTGCGCGTCGCCATCGAGCCTGTCTGAGACTCTGGGCGTCCAAAACCCGCAAAACGCACAGTCCCCTGTGGCACACGCCTTGCACCCATGAAGGGTGACGGCGCACTGAAGACAGAAGCCGCCCCGGGGCTCCCTGGGAGGGAGCCGAACTGCACAGAAACAGACTTTCTTATCCCGGACCGACGGGGCCGAATGCGGGCTTTCCGGTCCGCAGGCAGTCCTCCAAGGAGATAATCATAAAACCGATGATCCGCAAATCCACCCTCATTTTCGCAATTATGGCTCTCGCCGCTCTGGCCACCGCCTCCGCCCACGCCAGCGTCCTGGATCCTTCCACTCTGCCGTTCCCCGTGGAGGGCGCGGAGGGCATGACAATGGATCAGATGGACGCTGTCGTCCTGGCCACCTACAACTCCGGCAACGGTTTCACCGTGCTCTTCCCGACGGGCTCTTCCGGTAGCGGTGGCGGAACAGCTCCGGCGTCGCTGTCGCTCAGCAGCTTCGGGCAGGGTGCGGGACTGCCCCCCGCGCCGCCCACGTTTGCCGGCTTCTCCTCACTTCCGGCGGGAGGAGTGTCCCCTTCGATCGCTCCGATGGTCCCGGAACCGGCCTCACTGCTTGTGCTGGCCGCCGGCGCCGGCACGCTGGTTTTCAAGAGGAAGCGTTAGTTCCTTCCTTGGTCTCAAAGGTCCGCCGGACGCTCTCTGGAAGGGCAGCCCGGCGGACCCGCGACACCAGTCTTCTTCCGCAAAAGGAATGGCCGGAGCTCCTTGAGAGCCCCGGCCTTTTCCCGTACCGGTCCGTCAAGATTGAACCACGTCTTCCGTCCTGGCAAAGGTGAGTCCCCTCACACGTCAGGACTGGATGATCCCAAGTTCTGATGCCTTCTTGAAGGCCTGCACCCTGTTGCGCACGCCAAGCTTGGCATAGGCCTTTCCCAGATGGAAGTCTATGGTGCGCTTCGAAACGCACAGAAGCTCGGCCACTTCGCTGGATGCGCGGCCGGAAAAGATCAGGTTGAGAATCTCGATCTCCCGGGAGGTCAACGCCTCCGGTCCCTGCTCCCGGGCTTCCTGCCTCTTGCCCGCAGCCTCCGTGGCGGGTCTGCTCTTGGTTCCCTCAGCTTCGCTAGACATTTTTTCCTTGCCCGTTCAGATCCGAAAAAGCAAAGACTGGAAAGAGATCAATGATAATATGGCTGGAACGGTTGCCGTTCCGCCGCCGCGCGCAGTTTGTTCAGCGCCCTGATCTCGATCTGGCGCACCCGCTCTCGCGTGAGCTCCAGAACCTCCCCCACTTCGCGCAAAGTCATGCGGCGGTTGCCCGCCAGCCCGTAACGACGCTCGATGACGGATCTCTCCTTTTCGTTCAACACATCCAGAAGACGCCCCAGCACATCCAGCGATTCCGTCTGAAGCGCGATGGCTGCCGGGTCTTCGCCTCCCTGGATAGTCTCTGCAATGGGGAGATGGTCGTCGCCGTCGGCGGGGGAGTCGTCGAGTGAGAGCACCAGCTCCTGGGCGCTCATCAGCCGGGCGATCTGCTCCGGAGCGAAACCGCTGCGCTCCGCGAGCTCGTCGTTGGAGGGTTCACGTCCCAGCTCCTGGGCAAGCTCCTCCCGCAGACGCGCCAGCCGCCTGAGCGTCTGCAGGACATAGGCCGGGAGCCGGATGGCGCGAGCCTGCTTCTCCACCGCGCGCGCGATGGACTGCCGGATCCAGGAGACCGCGTAAGTGCTGAAGCGGAAGCCCCGCTTCCAGTCATAAGCCTCCACGGCCCGCATCAGGCCGATGTTGCCTTCCTGGATCAGGTCGCTGAAAGGGATTCCGCATCGGGCGTAGTGGCGGGCGACGCTGACCACAAGCCTGAGGTTGGCTTCCACCAGCCTCTGGCGTGCCGTCTCGTCCCCAAGGCTCACACGCCGGGCGAGTTGAACCTCCTCCTCGCGCGTGAGCAATCTCGTCCTTCCCACCGACTCCAGATACGCGTCAACGGATTCGGCTTCGTGCGGCGCCGGCAAACCTTTGCGGTTCCACCGGCTGTCGGCCGCCTGCGCTTTTGCTCCCATTCCACTCGCCTCCAGCCGGAACTGAAGGCGGACTTCCGGACTTCGGGCAGGGGTGCTGGATGCCTGAGGATGACCACAAATAATAGCTATTCGCGCCCCGGATGCCCGTAGCTCTTCGTCCGCAGCCCCTTCCCATAGAAGGGGCCCTTCTCCTTTCCCACCGTCCTTATCCGAAGAACGGCTCCCTGTCCGGGAGATGCTGCCAGAGCGGTCCTCCTCCGGTTGCCTTTCCGTCCTCATTAGTAAAACGACTCAGCCTTCCGGCGTGTTCCATTGCGTCGCGACATTGTTGCAAGACGCCCGGGCGCTATATCTTTCTCTGCCGCATAATGCGTGCTGAAATGTCAGACTCATCCCACCTTGATTCAGAAGAGCTTCAGGCGCTGCTCTACGGAGCCGATCCCCTGGAAGGCGTGGTGGGGTGCGAGGTCGCCGACGCGCCGCAGGGAGGAGTATGCCGTGCGATCCTTTATGTGCGCCGCGGCGATCAGGTCGTCTGCGAGGAGCGCCCCTTCCGTCCGTGGATCGTCACGGACCGGCCGTCGCTCGCCGGAGCCACCGGCTCAAGCCGTCTGGAAGGAGAAGGCCTGTTCTGGCTTCACGAGTTCCCGGATCTGGAGTCCTTCCGGCAGGCCAGATCCGCGCTGGAGCGCGAGGGTGTGCGTCACGGGACCGACGCTGTCGCCTATCCCTCGCCTGTGCGGCAGTTCCTCCTCAGGAGCGGTGTGACCTTCTTCAAGGGGATGCGTTTCGAGGACGCCGTCCGGATGCAGGTGGACATCGAGACGGCCTCCCTGTCTCCTCACGATCCGGATGCCCGCGTTCTGATGGCCGCGGTGACCGGAAGCCGGGGTTTCAACGAGGCGGTGCGCGGCAGCGAGGCGGAGATCCTGCAGCGTCTGAACGCGCTCGTGAAGGAGCTAGACCCGGACATCATCGAGGGGCACAACATCTTCGGGTTCGATCTGCCGTATCTGGCAAGGCGCGCGGAAGCCCTGAGTGTGCCGCTGGCATGGGGCAGGGACGGATCCGAGGTGCGCTTTGCCTCGTCGCGCAGCGTCCCGATGGGAGGCATTAGCCGTCCGTTCACACCAGCGTATGTGTTCGGGCGCAGCATCGTGGACACTCTGCTTGCCGTCCAGCGCTATGACGTTGGACGTTCCGAGATGTCGAGCTACGGGCTGAAGGAGGCCGCGGCTCACCTGGGCGTCCGGGAGCCGGGACGCCTTGTTCTGGACCGGCGGGACATGGCTCGCCTCTGGCAGGAGGATCCGGAGACGGTTGCGCGCTATGCCCTTCAGGACGCGCAGGAGACCGCCAGCCTGTCCGCCATCGTCACTCCCCCGGATTTCTACGTGGCTCAGATGGTGCCGGATTCGTTCCAATCCTCTGCGACAGGCGGCACCGGCGAGAAGATTAATCTGCTGATGGTTCGCGCATATCTCCGCCGGGGGCACGCCATACCCCGGCCCTTGCCCGGCCGTCCGGTTCCGGGAGGCTACACCGAGCTGGGCCGAGCCGGCCTGGTGGAGCGGGTGGTGAAAGCGGATGTGGAGAGTCTGTATCCCAGTCTGATGCTGGCCCGGGAGATAGCGCCGTCATCGGACCGGCTGGGAGCCTTCCTGCCGATGCTGCGGGAGCTGACCGCGCGCCGGCTGGACGCGAAGGCCCGCAAAGCGTCCACTGGCGGCGTGGAGCGCGCCTACTGGGATTCGCTTCAGGCGTCCTACAAGATCCTCATCAACTCGTTCTACGGGTATCTGGGCGCTGCGTTTTTCTTCAATGATCCAGACGCGGCGGAGCGTGTGACGCGGGGAGGCCAGGAGCTCGTGCAGCAGGTGGTTCGGGAGATCGAGCAGCTGGGCGGAAACGTCGTCGAGGTGGACACGGACGGGGTCTATTTTCAGCCGCCGCCGGGCGTTGAGACCCTGGAGGAGGAAGAGGATCTCATCCGGCGCGTCTCTGAGCGGCTGCCTGAAGGCATCCATCTGGCGCACGACGGGCGCTGGCGGGCGATGATCTCCCTGAAGGTCAAGAACTATGTCCTGTTCGGATACGACGGCGCGAAGGTCTTCAAGGGAGCTGCCCTCCGGTCACGCGCAGACGAGCGCTTCGGGCAGGAGTTTTTGGCGCGGTCTGTGGACCTGATCGCGGAGGGGCGCAAAGAAGAGGTGGGAGAGCTCTACCGGGACTATATGCGGCGTATCGAGGAGGGACGGCTGCAGTCCCGGGAGTTCTGCAGGCGGGAGCGTGTCACGGCCAAGGCCCTGCAGGGCCGTTCTCTCCAGAGGGCTGCAGACGCCCTGGAGGGAGCCTCCCAGGGGGACTACCTGCTGCTTTACCGCCGCGTGGACGGGACGCTTGCGCGCATCGAAGACTATGCCGGCGACGAGGACCGGGAGTATCTGAAGGAGAAACTGTATCGCTTCGCCTGCCGGCTTGAGCCTGCCCTGGGGGAAGATCTGGACCGCCTCTGCCCTCCACCGCGATCTTCCCGTTCTGCCGCCCGCGGTCAGCAATCTCTGGATCTCTTCGGCCCGGACGGCGGACCGGAACAGGAGTGCTTCCCTGGAGCCGGGTCTTCCTAGAGTCTCCTTTTCCCGAATGCCCTTCTACGGTGGTTGAGCCGTCCGGCGCAGCCGGACGAGTCGAAACCACCAAGGGCAGGCGGAGTGGTCTCGATACGCGCGGCTGACGCCGCGCTACTCGACCAACGTAGGGAGAGATGGAGCTCCGGAGAGGCGGTGGCTAACCCGGCCTGGTGGTGAGACCGGCCGGAAGAAAAAAGACCCGCCGCTTGGGCGGCGGGTAAGTCAAACTATGGTGACAGAAGGAGAAAAGATGATAGGGTTTCCGCTTTTAATGACTGCAAGAATCGTGCCAGAGTTCCCCTTCCCGGCGAAAAATCTGTTTCCAGGGTAGAAAACAGCCTTCCGTGCGGGCTACTCCTCCTTCTTGAGCTCGTCCAGCGTTTCCACCACAAGAGGGATGTGGATGTAGGCCGGCCCTCCGGCCATGACGACCGCCACGCCTGCCGCTTCCAGGATCTCCTCCCGGCTTGCGCCCTCCTCCAGCGCAGCGGCGATGTGCGCCCGGATGCAAGTTGTTTTCCGGCTCCGAGCCCGGGCAGAATCCGGACGGCCTCCAGCGCAGCGGCGATGTGCGCCCGGATGCAAGGGACGCAGTGTTCGGCGACCGCGATGCCCAGAGCCACCAGCTCCTTGGTCTTCGCGCTGAGCGCCCCGTCAGCCATCAGGGCGAGCTCCATCTGAGCGAACGCTTTGGCCACCTGCGGGGCGTTATCCCGGGTCTTGCGGGCGTTGTCCCGTCGCGCTTCGAAAAACTCTTTTGCAGTGCCGTACATCGTGTCTGTGTTGACCTCCTTGCACAGACTTGGATGCGCGGCGCCCCGCTCCGGATTCATCCGGAGCTTCTTTTCCTGCAGAACTCTCTGCCTCAGAGCCGGATGCCCATCTCCCGGGCTACCTCCCGCATCTCCTCGATCATCCGCCGCGCGGTCTCGACGGGCCGGTCCGTGAACATCCAGTCCTTCTCTTCCTCAGGGCGGCCCGGCACCAGCCGCTCCCAGCGCGGCAGCACGTCCACGACCTGCTGCAGCCCCCTGATATAGGCGCGGAACCAGCGGGTTGCAGCCTCGCGGTCCTGCTCGCGGATGGAGCCGTTGCGGACCAGCTTCCTCAGCTCCCAGAGAGCCTGGATGGCCTCCATATGCCCCCGGTATACCAGGCTTTCATAGTAGAACTCGGGGATGCCCATCTCCCGCGACATCTGGACCGCCTTCGCGGAGTCCGCCAGCAGCTTCTGCAAATGCGCCTCTCCTTTGATGTCCCCCCACGGGCTTGCGAAGGCGTCCCAGAGCACGAAGCCTAGCTCCGGCAGCGTGCCCTCCTTCAGGCGCTTGGCCACTTTGCCCGGCACGTTGCGGTTCTCGCCGGAAGCCCAGTGGGAACCGCTGACCGCCCAGCTGACCGGCCCCTCCACCTCGCACCAGTCCGCGAACTTCTCCGGATCCCGCAGTCCCTGGCGCACCGCCCAAGAGTATGCGAACTCCCGCGGCGAGCGTCCGTTGAGGTTCCATCCCCACTCCGCCGCCGCCTCCACGTTGAATCGGCCGTAGTTGACGCGCGGGGTGGCATAGCCCAGCAGTCCGCTCATCCCCTTCTGAAGGAACTCGCTCATGCGGGCATGGACGAACTGCGGGCCGGTGCACGGTTGGGCGAAATGGATGGAGTAGACCAGGTTGGGGCAGACGCCGATGGGATGCCCTTTCTTCGCGTATTCCGCAAGATACGGGCGAAGCATGGGCCTGCTGTTGGCGGTATAGGTCAGGAGGCTGTGATAGTACCAGATGAAGACGTCGAGGGGCAGCTCGTCGAAGATCTTCCTGTTGCTGTCCTCCGTCTCTTCGCTGGTGAGGATGCGCAGTCCCACACCCGGGACGCGCTTTTTCGCCTTCTCCCATCCGGCCAGTATGGCGCGGATTTCAAGGACGTTGCGATCCTGACCGGCGCACCCCGGACACAGGCAGCCCTTCTCCCCCGCCATGTTTTCGGTCATCCAGACGTCCACTTCGCGGACGCCCGGCTGGCTGGCCAGATCAGCGATCCAGCCTCCGATGACGTCGGCCACGGCGGGCTCCGAGTAGCACATACTGCGGGGAGAGCCACCGTTCTTGGCCACCAGCTGGGGATAGGCGTCGGACACGCCCTTGCCGATGACCTGCTCCAGGTGCAGCACCACCGGCACGTAGTTCACTCCCAGCTTCGGAGCCACCTCAACAAGAGCATCCTGCCCCTCCTTGTACTTCCCGAACGTGGAGCCGTCCGGGCGCACTCCGATGTTGGAGATCTGCTCCACGATGTTCATCTTCCGCTCGGCCATCCAGGGGATCTGCCGGAAGCTGTCCGTTCCCCAGAGTCCGCGGTCGGCCATGTCCGGCCAGTCTGTCATCTCGACGAGCGGGATCTCCACCAGGGAGCCGCGGACGCGCGGCCGCAGAAGCTGATTGAGGGTGACGAGCCCGTAGCGCAGACCGATTGGCTGGAGCGCCGTGATGATGAGAGCATCCTTTGACGGGGCGGGAGTGATCCGGCAGGCCTGTCCCGCGTTTTTCAGGCTCTTGAGCGGTTCGGCTGACGGCCCTCCCAGCTGCAGGTTGATGGTGAAGGCCGGGTTCGCAGGGTCCGGCTTCCCGGCTGTTCCAAGGGTCTGTTTCAGGCTTTCGACTGCCGTCAGGACCACATCGCCCGCGCCTGCCGGGACGTGCACAGCCACTGCGTCCACAGGAACGGATACCTTCTCCCGGATGATGATCTCCTTCGGGAGTGGCACGGTGTGGCAGATCCAGAGGCGAGCTTCATCCTGAGGGACGCTGATGGACTGGGCGGCGCACCCCGCGGCCAGAAAGGCGAGCGGAGCGCAGATTACGGCAGCGAGCACTCTATTGAGCATCGGGATGTCCTCCTCAATCACGCTGGTCCGGCGGAGTGGAGCGCGATTGATGGTATCATTGGACGAATATCCTCCCTGTTCCTCCCCTGCCTCCCATCTCTTTTGGATCGTGCAGTTCGCCCTGACAGGAACTGACAGGGCGGTGCCCTATTATGACTGCGGTCAGATTCCAGAAAAGGGGGATGCAGAATGATGACTGGTCAGAATAAAGCTTTCCGATTCAGGGCAAAGAGGGTTCTCATCGGGCTGGGCATCGCGGCGGCCGCGCTTGCGTATCTGGCTGCAGCCTGCTGGGCGGGACCGGCAGAGGACCTCTATGCAGCGATCCGGAGCAACGACTTACAAAAGGTACGCAGCGCCCTGGCCCGGCTGCCTGGGCCGATCACCGAGCTACCGAAAGGTCAAGTCAGGCTTCCTCTATTTTGTGCGGCTTTTTCTAGCACTCCGGAGGTCGTGGAAGCGCTACTGGATGCAGGCTACCCTGCTGATGAAGAAAATGTGCTCGGAATCACCCCTTTGTTCTTCGCGAGCGATCCCCGGATCGTAGACCTGCTTATTTCACACGGTGCCAATGTCAATCGGTTGTGCCGTCTGGGCAACACTCCACTGGATTGGGCTGTGCGCATGAATAACACGGCAGCAGTCGAGTCGTTGAAAAGACATGGCGCGCGGCACTCGCCCGGTTTCGGGCTTGTCCTCTCAGACAAGAACGGGTGGACGGAGTATTACAAGACGAGGACGGGCAAGACGCCGGCGTTCGGAACAGCTGTGTTTGTCGCCAAGTTGAAAAATTACAGGCCCACGACGGTGCCGTATGTGGAGGTCCGGTGTGACTGGCACGACGCTTCCGGGAAATTTGTGGGGAGCGAGCGTGAGGTCTTCCGCAATCTCAAACCCGGCGAAATCCGCTTTGTCCGGCTGGAGGCTCACGGGATTCCTTTTCCCAAGTCGTTCCACGCAACGGCCAGGGAAGTGGACTCGGCGTTCTAGAGAGTCCGAGCCGCTATTAAGGAACGCGGCGGATATCACGCTGGCGGCTCAAGGCGACATCATAACCTGGATGTTGACGATGGTTGTGATGTAAGAAGGCGGTATAATGTAATCACCATGGTCCGGACGCAGATTCAGCTTACCGAGGAGCAGATCCACAGGGCAAAAGCGCTCGCCCGCAGGAAAGGGGTCTCTATGGCCGAGGTGATCCGTCAAGCTCTTGACGCCGCCACGCGGGAGTTGGAGAGGACAGATGAAGTACGGCGGCGGGCCACAGCCATCATCGGTTGCGTCCGATCGGGGTTGGGAGACCTTTCCACCAACCACGACGCCTACCTGACCGAGGATCTGGGGGAGTGAGCGTTTACGTAGACACCTCCGCTATCCTCGCCATCATTGACGCTGATGACCGCTGGCATACTCAGGCGGCAGAGGCTTGGCTCGCCCTGATGGAAAGTCCGGAAGAGGTGCTCACGTCCAACTACGCCGTTGTCGAGGTAGCCTCTCTGTTGCAGCGAAGGTTCGGGTTGAAGGTGCTGCGCCGTTTCGTGGAGGAGATGCTTCCTGCGATGACCGTAGTGTTCGTGGATCCGGGTCTGCAGGAGCGTGCCCTTTCCGCCGTCCTGGCCGGACGGGGTAGGCGCGGCCCGGGACTGGTGGACTGCGCGGCGTTCGAAATCATCCGGGACAGATCAGTTGCCAGGGTGTTCGCGTTTGATTCGCATTTCCGCGAGCGCGGATATGCAATGGTTCGCTGAGATCTGCTAGTAGACGCACTCCTTCAGGGCATCGGCGAAGGCCTGGATGTTTGCCGGGTCGCCGGTGAAGAAGTGGTCGCTGGGGCTGCAGATGTAGCCCCCGTCCGGGCAGCTGGCGTGAAGCCGGAACACCTGCTCCCGGACGCTCTCCGGAGTGCCGTTCTCGAAGCCCTGGTTCTGGTCGAATCCACCCACAAAGAATAGCCGGTCACCCACGCGCCGGTTCGCCTCAGCCAGGTCGCAGTCGGCCCCCATGGAGGGCGGAGTCATCGTCTCCAGACCATCCGAGCCGTTCTCCACCACCATATCCAGCATCTGCATCAGGCCTCCGCACAGGTGGTAGACCACCTTGTAGCCCGCCGCGTGGAGCGCATCCACCTGCCGCCGGTCGTACGGAAGGCAGAACTCCCGGTGCATCGCCGGACTGATGACCGTGTTCGAACCCGCGCCGCCGCCGATCTCCACCAGATCCAGCGGAGCCTTCGCCTCGCCCATCAACTCGATGCACCGCACGGTCTTCTCCGTGTAGCGATCCAGCACGTGGTGCACCCATTCGGGGTCGTCAATGGCGAACAGAATGGCCTCCTGCGTTCCTGCCATATAGCAGAAACTCTGCCAGGCGCCCGCCTGCCCGTAGCCCCACGGGCTTGCCCGCAGGATACCCCGGTCTCCCAGCCGGTCGTAGGCTGCCCGCAAATGGGTGCAGTCCACGCCGGTGGGGACGGGATAGTAGCGATCCCAGAGCTCGAAGTCGGCCGGAGACTTGATAATGGGCTCCGTTATCCAGGATGTCATGGCATTCCATCCGACGGCATAGGTCAGTTCCCCGCCGGGGGTGGTGACGACGCAGCGCTTGCTGGAGGCTCCCGTCTCGTCGGTTCCCAGGAAGGTCTCAGTCTCCTGCCAGTTCGCCAGGTCTTTTTCATCGTAGGTCCAGGATGGTCCCCAGTAGATGGCCATATCCAACCCGAACCGCTCATACGCCTCGAACTGATCGCAGCCGCCCAGGAAGTTGTCGAGATAGTAGCGCATCCAGCTGTGCACCTGGCCGGGCAGGCGGTCAGGCTTTCCATTTTCCAGCGCGATCAACATTCGTTCCCGGGATGTCATGGTTCTCCTCAACTGCGGCAACACGCGGGCGAGCCGCCGTCTAGTGTTATGGTAGGGTGGACCGTGGTTGCACTCCGCTTACCTTGCTGCAACTTCCGCCTGATTATTCTGCGCGGAAATTCGGCAGACAGTCGAATCCTCGATCAGCAAAGAGACGGTCCAGTGTGAGAGCGTGCGTGATGCCTCGTGTCCGCATCAGGGCAAAGCTTGAGAAATCCACCAGGCTGGGCCCCGTGCGGCCGCTGGCAACGTAAGGAAGGAGCGCCTTCTCGTATACCTCGGCATCTGGCCACATAACAGAGACGACGGGCAAGATCCGGGTGTGAAAATCGCGGACCGCCTCCATTCCAATGCGGCGGCGCGGATGATCTCCGCGACCGACTTTTCCCGCTGGCTGGTCAGTTTCTTCAGTCGCGCAGACTGGGATGAGGTCGACCGGATCTGTGTCCGGACCATCTGATTACAAGCCTCAATCTCCTAATACCATGCTTCCACCAGGCTCAACGGAAACAGGGCTCAGCTCAGAGGAATCCGGACAGGAGCGCCGGTGCGGCTCGACTCATATACTGCCAGCACCACCTCAAGAGTCTTGCGCCCTTCCCATCCGTCCACGCGCGGGGCGCGGTCCTCGATGATGGCGTCCAGCAGGTCCCGGAACTGGCTCAGGTGTCCCGTGTGCGAGAAGGCCATGGGATCCCGCGTGCCGCTTCCCGTCTTAGGCCCCTCCAGCTCCGGCGGGCCGCCTCCGTCCAGAGTGTTCCAGTAGACGATCTCCGAATCCTGAATGACTGCGGACCCCCGGTCCCCCAGCACTTCCACCGTCAGATACAGTCCCGGCGCGGCCGCTGTTGTGGACTGGATGACTCCCAGCGCGCCGCTTGCGAACTCCAGCGCGGCGGACGCCGTGTCCTCCACCTCGATGGAGTGGGACAGCGTCCGGGCAAAGCCGCTCACAGTGGAGATGTCTCCCCCGAACCACCGCACCATATCCACCATGTGGATGCCCTGATTGATGAGCGCTCCCCCGCCGTCCAGCGCCCAGGTTCCCCGCCAGTTGCTGTTGGTGTAGTAGGACGGTTCGCGGAAGTAACGGACAATGCCGTTCACCAGCACGATGCGTCCGAACACTCCCTCCTCGATGGCTTTGTGGACCGCCACGCACGGAGGATCGAACCGCCGCTGTGACACGACCGCAAGCTTCACGCCCGCTTCCTCTGCTGCCGTGATGGCCCGGTCTGCTCCTTCCAGCGTAACGGCCAGGGGTTTCTCGCAGAGCACGTGCTTTCCCGCCCGTGCGCAGGCCACGGCCTGATCCGGATGAAGACCGGAAGGCGTCCCAATGGCGATTACCTCGATCTCGGGATCCGCCAGAAGCTCGTCCACGCTCCGGTAGGCGCGCGCCCCGCGCGCCTGCGCGAATTCCAAGGCTGCCTCGTAAGGCAGGGCGGTCACCCCCACCAGCCTTGCATCCGGCAGGCAATCGATCACGGTGGCGTGCATGGTGCTGATGGCGCCCGCGCCGATCAGTCCGAAGCCGAACACCCTCTCCTGAGCCATTGGTTCCGTCATCCTCTCAGCTTCCCGTGCGTACCAGCGGGAGTCTTCCGCAAATATTCACCTCACTCCTGCCGGAAGCGAGCAGGCATCGATGATCAGCGGCGCATTTCGTCGAGAAGCCTCCGGCCGTTCGAGAACATAACCACTTCCAGGTCTGCTGGCGAGAGAGCTCTCCGGCGCGCGGCCTCGATGAGAGCCAGAAGCTGTTCATAAAGGAAATAGGTGTAGCGGGCCTCTTCCTCGGGACTTTTGCGGCGCGTGTTCCAGGAGTAGTCTCCGTCCGTGTAGTTGATGTAGTCGTCTCCTACGCACTCGCGCTTCAGCCGCATCCGCGTGATGGGCAGATCCGAGCCGTAGAGAAGACGCTGTGTCCCCACCACTTCCAGCGCCAGCGCGAACACATCGGCATTGACGTTGGCGGAGATGTCGAAGAATAGGTTCGGCGATTGGGGGTAGCGGGGCAGGCCCTTCTCGGCGTTGGGGAGGCAATAGGCGCGTCCGATGTGCGCGACCACGGTGCGGACATTGGGGAATTCCTCCACCAGCTCGCACACTTCCCGGATGTTGTCCTCATCCGCCAGACGGCCTTTGCGTGGCAGGTGCAGCATTAGGATCCCCGCGTGGCCATCCAGCACGCGTAGAAGGGGCCGGGGGATCATCTCAAAGACCCCGGCCTCCTTTCCATCCACAGTCTCAGCCAGATCGGGATAGGGCTTTAGACCCACGAAACCGTCTTCCAGAGCCTTTTCGACGGCCTGTGGAGTTTCATCCGGACGCACAACATACAGGCCGTGGACGCTGCCTTTCGCTCGACTTATCACCTCAAGAACGTAGCGGTTTTCGGCGGGGATATCCATCTCCCGGAAGGGCGCGCCGAAGGCCAGGAACTGAATCTCGATTCCCGGCAACAACAGTTCACAGGTCTCCTGCAGCTCCTCCCACGTCTGGTGCGCTCCCACCTCGATGGCCCACATCTCCTTCATCCGCTCCGGGGAGATGGGGCCACAGTTCTCCTTCAGGCTGAGGTGGCAATGGATGTCCACCATCCGCGGGGGGAGCCACGGCCTGATCTGCTGGTGAAAGATGCGGCTGTGCAGGTCCGGCTGGTCCGTCACGGAGTCTCCCTTTCTGTCTGCCTTGGCTGGCAAAGCGAGTTGACGTCAGGAAACACGCGCAAAAACGCAGTTTCCCTCACGATTATGACCCGCCGTCCCCGTCCCCGGATCCCGCACGGGCTGCGATGTAAAACATTGAAGCCACCCTCCGTTTCCTGCGTCTAATACAATGATAGTGGAAATGTAGGGGACCGTCGTCTCAGGAGAGGAGGAAGAGCGGAAATGACCTGCGCATCGGGTTTCAGAATGACCATCCTCGCGCTAGCGGTGAGCGCCTTTGTGGCTGCCGGGGCGTCCGGCTTGACGGCATCGCAGTCCGGGCCGCTGGTCTCTGTTTTTGCCGCCGGCAAAAGCATTACAGAGGTTCTCGACCGACTGGCCAGAGACGCCGGCGTGGAGATACTTGTGGAGCCAGCCGTCAAAGGAGCGATCGATCTTTCCCTACAGGACGTTCCCTTCGAGACGGCGCTGAACGCCATCTGCCGCGCCAGCGGCCTGAAGTGGGAGGAGATGGCAGCCGGTGAGGGCCGGAAGGTCTACCTGGTGCGCGTCCGTGCTGCGGAACCTCCGCGCGACGGGGATCGCCCCCGCGCCTCCACCCCACGCCCTCCTCAGGCCGCGCGCAGCCGCGAAAAGGAAGCGCCCGCCAGCGCCTCCCAGCCGCAGGAGCAGCCTGCAAGCCAGCGGCCCGTGGATCCAGCCAGGGCGATGGAATTCCTCGGCCGGGCCAGCAGGGTCGACTACCACGCAGCTGACCTGCCGCCGTACCAGCCTCCGGCCACCGTCAAGGTGGGGCCGCCTCTGGTTCCACCGGTCTATTATTACGGCTATCCTGTCATCCCAGTGCCGCCGTACGGATACGGCGGAGTCTGGGTCATGCCATACAAGACTTTTGTCTACACGCCCGTCCAGCCGGTGTGGCGGAACCCCAGGTTCTATCCTGGCTACTCCGGCCTTTCGGTGGGCATAGACTCCCCGGGGATGAAGCTGCGCTACACGGACGTTCGCCTGCAGCCCCGCTAAAGCTCTGGCGCTCCAGAGACGATTGCTTCTGTTGAGGCATCAGCCGCGGCCAGCTCGCACGTATCAGTGGGCAGAGGCCGCCGCTGCGACAGGAGAGTACGGGAATGATCCGGAGTCTTTGGAGCGCAAGCACGGGAATGGCGGCCCAGCAGCTTCAGCTGGACGTCATCTCCAACAACCTGGCCAACGTAAACACCAACGGCTTCAAAAAGGGCCGGGTGGATTTTCAGGACCTGATTTATCAGACCCTGCGCCCGTCCGGAACGCCGCAGGCACAGGGCGTTCAGCTTCCGCTGGGAGAGCAGATCGGACTGGGAACCCGCGCGGTCGCCGTGCAGAAGCTGTTCAACACCGGCGAATTCAAGCACACGGGCAACCCCCTGGACATGGCCATTGAGGGGCAGGGGTTCTTTCAGATCCTGACGCCTTCCGGGGAGATCGCCTACACGAGGGACGGCTCCTTCAAGACCGATAGCCAGGGCCGGCTAGTCACATCCGACGGCTACCTGCTCCAGCCTGAGATCACACTGCCTCCCGAGAGTGGCGACATCGTGGTCGGGGTGGACGGCACAGTGTCCGTGGTGTTCCCGGGGCAGATCGAGGCGCAACAGCTCGGGCAGATCCAGCTTGTGCGTTTTCCGAACCCCGCAGGACTGGCTAACCTGGGACATAACCTGTTCCAGAGGACCGGTTCCTCGGGCGAGCCCATTACTGGAATCCCCGGACAGGACGGCCTGGGAGCGATTGCGTCGGGCATCCTGGAGATGTCCAACGTCCAGGTGGTGGAGGAGATGGTCAACATGATCGTCGCCCAGCGCGCCTACGAGATCAATTCCAAGGCTGTTCAGAGCGCAGACGAGATGTTGAACATCGCAAACAACCTGAGAAGGTAGGTCTGAAATGGTCCGCCGCGTTCTGAGTCTTGCGCTTATGCTGGCGGCACTCTGCGCCGCCGCGGTCAACGGGGCGACGATTACGCTTCGGCCTGAAGCGCAGGTGCGCTCGGCGGAGGTCCTTCTGGGGGATGTGGCCTCCATCCAGACCAGTGATGCTTCTCTGGCGGCGCGTTTGAGGGCGGTCCGGCTGGGGCAGTCGCCCTGGCCGGGAAATTCTTCCAATATCAGCGCCGGACAAGTGGCCCTGATGCTGAGGGCGGCCGGTCTGAACATTGCGCAGATCGCGCTTACGGGCAGCCCCTCTGTAAGGGTCAGCCGGGCGGCCCGCGTCGTGCCCGGCGAGGAGCTTGCAGAGGCCGCGCGTGCCGCCGTGGAAGCCGCTTGGGACGGGGCAGAGCGCATCGAATGCGAGGTGCTTCGGCCCCCGGCACCCGTCAAGGTGAGCGAAGGGGACGTGGAGATCGTTCCCACGCCGGGGCTCCGGCCCCGTGCCGGCGTGGTGCCGGTGACGATGGATATCCTGGTGGATGGGAAGCGCGAGCGCCAGACTTCGGTGTCGGTGCGGGTGAAGCTCTTCTCGCCAGTGGTCACGCTTGTGCGGGCTGTGGCGCGCGGACAGGTGCTGGAGGCGGCGGACCTGACAGTGGAGGAGCGTGACCTGGCGGGGAGCAGCTTGTCCGTGGTCACCGACGTCAGTTCAGCCGTGGGTCAGAGGACCACGCGGCCGCTCCCGGCCGGGGCCGTGCTGCGCCAATCCGATCTCCAGGTGGTTCCGCTGGTGCACCGATCATCCACTGTGACCATCTTGGCGTCCCGCGGACGGGTGACGGTGCGGTCCAGCGGGCAGGCGCTGGAGGACGGCGTTTTCGGACAGGTGATCAAAGTCCGGCCGGAGCACTCCCGCGAGCCCATTTCGGCCCGCGTGAGCGGTGAGGGTCGGGTGGAGATCTCTCTGTGACGGCAGGAGTGATAACGATGAGACGACGGATTTTGCCGTTGCTGGGCATAGCGGTGCTCGTCTGCGCCGCCGCCAATACCGGGCTGGCGCAGAGAAGCGGTTCTCTCTGGCGCGACGAGAGGGGGTCGCTTTTCACGGACCTGCGGGCGATGAAGGCAGGAGATACCGTCACTGTGCTGGTGATGGAGTCTGCCATCGCCTCTCAGAAAGCGTCCACGGACCTGAAGCGGGATTCCAACTTCAAGGTGGGGCCGGGAGGCGGGTTCCTGTTCAAGAACATCGGCGAGATGTCCTACGGCGGCTCCTCCACATCGAAGGGAGAGGGCAGCACGTCGCGAAGCAGCAACCTGATCACACGCCTGACCGCCACCGTAACGGACGTATTACCGAACGGCAACCTGGTCATACAGGGGGAGCGGGAGATCCGGACTAATGAGGAGAACCAGATCATCCGCCTCTCCGGCGTCATACGCCCTTCGGATGTTTCTCCCGACAACACAGTCTCTTCCACCCTCATCGCTGACGCGAAGATCGAGCTCACGGGCAAGGGGCCGATCGCGCAGCGCCAGCGCGAAGGGATTCTGACCCAGCTTATCCGGCTGCTGTTCTAGGGAACCGGATTCTCCATCCGGTGTTTCCCGGCCAGAAGGGCCCCGGGCTGATGTCCGCTCCCCTGGGGCCCTGTCTCTTTCGTCCTCCTGATAAGCTCTTAGAACTGGGGGGGCTAAAGTCCGGCGGACGGCGCGCCGTTTTTAGGTAGTGGCAGAGGAAAGGACAGGGAGATCACGGCAGTGAGACACTCTCGATTGTTGATGCTTTGGGCCGCTCTGATGACCTTGGCCGCGCCCGGCGCGGTCGAAGCGGCACGGCTTAAGGACATCGCCAAGATCCAGGGAGTCCGTTCCAACCAGCTCGTCGGCTACGGAATCGTGGTGGGCCTGGACGGGACGGGCGATTCCCAGCAGGCCATCTTCACGGTGCAGAGCGTGGCGAACATGCTGGAGCGGTTCGGGCTGCAGG
Source organism: Armatimonadota bacterium (assembly GCA_025998755.1). Taxonomy (NCBI): domain Bacteria; kingdom Bacillati; phylum Armatimonadota; species Armatimonadota bacterium. Next base: position 2,543,101 of record AP024674.1, on the reverse strand, counting down.
TGGATCCGGCGAAGGTCAAGATGCGCAACGTCGCGTCGGTCATGGTAACCGCGGATCTGCCGGCGTTCGTCTCGGAGGGAGTCCGGCTGGACGTCACCATCTCCAGCCTGGGAGACGCCAAGAGCCTGCAGGGCGGCACGCTGCTGCAGACCCCCCTTTACGGCGCGGATGGTCAGGTTTATGCCGTGGCGCAAGGGCCTGTGTCCGTGGGTGGCTTCACCGCCGGAGGGGGCGGGACAAGCGTCACCAAGAACCACGTGACCGCCGCGCGCATCCCGGAAGGCGCCATTGTGGAACGCGCCGTTCCCATGCAGTTCGCGGACTCACAGGGACTCTCCATTCTGCTGAACACACCCGATTTCACCACTGCCCGGCGGGCGGCCGACGCCATCAATGAGCGGTTGGGGGCCGGAGCGGCCTCGGCCATAGACGCGGCCACGGTGCGCGTGAACACCGCCCTGACCTCGCCGGACGAGGCGGTCTCACTGATCGCTCAGATCGGGATGCTGGATGTGCGCCAGGACGATGTGGCCAAGGTGATCGTCAACGAGAAGACCGGCACGGTGGTCATCAGCGGCAATGTGACCGTGGGCAGCGTGGCTGTGTCTCACGGGAACCTGGCGGTGGAGATCTCCACCACCTACAACGTCTCCCAGCCCCAGCCGTTCAGCCGCACGGGCGAGACGGTGGTGGTGCCCGAAACATCGGTCCGGGCTACCGAAACCCAGTCCGTCTTCCAGATAATAGAAGAGGGATCCACTCTGGATGAACTGATCCGCGCACTGAACGCCATGAAAGTCACGCCGCGGGATATCATCGCCATCCTGCAGGCCATCAAGCAGGCGGGGGCGCTCGGGGCGGAGCTGGTGATCATCTGACCTGTTGTGCCGGGCATTGGAGGCTGGAATGCAGATCTCGAACATTCGTCCATCGGCAGGGGCCTCCGGGCAGATGACCCGGGAGCAGGAGGAACTGCGCAAAGCCTGTCAGGATATGGAGGCCACCTTCCTGCGGTACCTGCTGCACAAGATGCGGGAATCCATTCCGGACGACGGCCTTGTGGAGCGCTCCAGCGCCCGGAAGACCTATGAGGAGATGCTGGACGGAGCGCTTGCAGAAAGCATAAGCCGGCGAGGTTCGTTCGGCCTGGCGGAGATGCTGTACCGCCAGCTGGAGCCGTCCATCCGGAAGGAGAGCAATGGCCCTGCGCCGACTGCTTCCTCCGGTGGAGAGGGTGATTCAGAGAAATGAACATATCCAACGCTTCGATCAACAAGATCGTCGGGATCGGGCTGCCGAAAGTGCAGCCGGTGGCTCCGGCTGATGAGCCGGAGGTCCACGGCGCGGACACGGTGGATGTCAGCCGCAAGGCCAGCGAGGTGGCGGCGGGCGTTCGAGCGGCGAAGGCTGCTCCCGAGGTGCGTGAAGACCGGGTGGCCGAGGCGGCGCGCAAGCTCCGGGAAGGCTCCCTGGAACGGGATCCCGGCAGGTTGGCCGATCGTCTGCTTTCGTCGCTTTGCTGCAAGGAGTGAGGGCTTTAATGATGTCCCCTGAAGCGTTTGCGGCTCTGGAAGGGTCGCTGGTTCAGAAGCTGGAGGGTCTCGAACGGCTGGTGGCGCTGGCTGAAGCCAACCGGCAGGCGCTGATCACTCACGATGTGGATGCCATCATCGAGATCAATCAGAAGCAGACGGACGAACTCTCGCGGCTGGACCGGGTGCAGCGGGCGTCCGCGAAGATGCTGGAGCGTCTGGCCGCTGCTCTGGGTGTGGACGGCGAGGGCGTCAGCCTCTCGGTGGTGGCCCCCTTGCTGCCGGATCGGCAGCGGGAGCGTCTGGAGGAGCTCTCCGGCAGGCTGACGGAAGAGGCCTCCCGGCTGGCCACAGCCTCAGAGATCAACGCCACCCTTTCAGCGAACGCGCTTGAGTTCATCCGGCTGACGCTGAACGCCGTGAGCCAGGCTCAGCAGGAAGAGGTGGGACAGCCGGTTCCGGCCGCTCCGGGCAGTCTGGTGCTGGACGCGCAGGTCTGAACAGGGGGGCTGCGGGATGGGCACGTTCACCTCGCTGACGACAGCCGCATCCGGAATGCACGCCGCGCGGGCGGCGATGGAGATCATCGCGAACAATATCGCGAACGCGAACACTCCGGGATTCAAGCGGCAGGCGCCCATCTTTGCGGAGGGCAACCCGCCCACTGGCACCTCCATCAACTCCGCCACAGCGGGATCTTTCACAGGGACGGGTGTCCAGTTGAAGGGCATCCGCCGCGTTCAGGATGCTTTTCTGGACATGCGGATCAACTCGGCCACCCAGTCCAAGGCGCAGTGGAGCATCGCACGGGATCTGCTGACCGCCGTGGAGAGCCAGTTCAACGAGCTGGGCGACAACGGCCTGGCCACTCTGCTAGACAAGTTCTGGAACCAGTGGCGCGAGCTGGCCGCCAATCCTGAAGGTCTGCCGCCGCGCTCTGCGGTGGTGGCCAGTGCGGACATCCTGGCCAACCGGATCCGGGAGATCTACGCAAACATCAGGGCGCAGCAGATACAGATGAACTCCGGGGTGGCCACGCGGGTGGACCAGATCAACCGTATCGCCCGGGACATCGCCGAGGTCAACGAGAAGATCGTGGCTCTGGAGCATGGCGGGTTTGGCCCAAACGACCTGCTGAACCGGCGCGACCAGCTTCTGGAGGAGCTCTCGACCTTGGTCAATGTGTCGGCGCACGGCAACTCGGGGAGCGATTTCATCCTGAACATCGGCGGGCACGCGCTGGTGCAGGGCACGTTCCGCCGGGAGATTACCGTGGAGCAGGATCTAACCGGCGCCTGGCAGCCCGTCTGGGCGGACGGGATGGGCCGGGTGACCATCACTTCCGGAGAGCTGCGGGGGCTTCTGGATATCCGGGATTCGGCCATTCCGCGGTATCTGGGCCAGTTGGACACCATCGCCAACACGCTGATCCAGCAGGTCAACGCCCTGCACCGGCAGGGTTATGGCATGTCCGGCACGACCGGAGTGGATTTCTTTGCGCCGGGGACCGGAGCGGCGACTCTGCGCGTGAACCAGCAGCTTCTGGATAATCCGTCGCTGGTGGCGGCATCTGCGACGGGAGAGCCCGGCAACACGGCCATTGCACAGGCCATCGCCGACCTCTCGGAGGCGGCGCTGATTGGCGGCGAGACCATAAGCCAGCGTTATCGCTCGCTGGTGACCGGCATTGGGGGGGATCTGGCTCTGGCCGAACGCAGTGCGCTGACGCGGGAGTTCACACTTCAGCAGCTTGTCCGCCAGCGCGAGTCCGTGTCCGGGGTCTCGCTGGACGAGGAGCTGGCCGATATGGTGCGCTACCAGCAATCCTTTGCGGCCTCGGCTCGTATCTTCGAGGCCACGAACTACATTCTGCAGGTCCTGCTGGAGCAGGTGGGTGTGAGGTAAGGGAGGGATCCTGAATGCGCATCACCCTCGGATCTCAGACGGATTACGCCAAGGCGAACATGGCTACCGGTTATGCGCGCCTGGTGCGCCTGCAGGAGCTGGTGGCTTCCGGCAAGAAGGTCAGCAAACCTTCGCATGATCCCGTCGCGGCGAATCAGAGCCTGTACTACACCCAGCAGATCGCCGATATCGAGCAGTATCTGCGCAACGCCGGCATCGCGAAGGATTTCATGGCCCGCACCTCCGCCGCACTGGACGAGGTGTACAACCAGATCCGGTCCGCCATCACCGATGCGCAGAGTTCCATCAACGCCACCATGTCCCCGGCCGCGCGGGAGGGGCTGGCAGCCAAGATGGACGCGCTTCTGGAACGCCTCCGCGATGTGGCGGACACACGGCATCTGGGGCGTTACATCTTTTCTGGCCACAGGACAGATTCAGCCCCGGTGGCACGGGAGCACCGTTTCACGGGCACGGGTGCGTTCGCGCCCCAGCCCACCGGCGGCACCCTGACCATCAATGGCGTGGCCATCTCCGTGGAGCCGGGTGACACTGCGGCCGCGTTAATTGCACGTATCAATGCAAGGAGCGGGCTACACCGCGTGACCGCCCGGGACAACGGGTCGGGCGGGGTGGAGCTGCGGATGGCGCATCCTGACACAGGCAACGTCATTCAGGTCTCGGTATCCGGTGGGTATACGCTGGACCAGATTTTCGGGATGGCCCCGTCGGAGACCGTGGGCACAGGGTTCACGTACGGCGGGGGGGATGGATCCGTGCGAATCCAGGTGAGCCCATCCACGGTAGTGTCCGTCAGCACCAATGCGGCGACGGTCTTCAACCTGGACTCCTCGGCCGCACCGGCCGAGCCGGATCTGTTCCGGGTCATTCAGGACTTGAAGCAGGCCATCCTGAGCGCCGACACTCCGGCGACGGAGCTGGCAATCACGCGCTTGGAGTCGTCGGCCAAGCGCATTCTGGCTATGCGGGTTGAGTTTGGAGGGCGCATCCAGAACTTGGAGGGGATGGTGGGGCATCTGGAACAGACACGGGACAATCTCAAGGAATTGCGCTCCAGGACCGAAGATGCAGACGTGGCACAGGCCGTGGTGGACCTGAAAACCCAGGAGCAGGTCTATCAGGCCGCGCTGTTTTCTGCCTCTTCCGTGTTCCGACTGACACTGATGGATTATCTGAGGTAGGCGGCGTGGGCCGTCTCCTGGGAGGGCTGTTTGTGATGAACGTGGTCACGCGTTTCGGTGAGATCGAGATCGAGGAGAAGTCCTGCATCCATCTGAAGGACGGTCTGGTGGGGATTCCACAGGCGAAAAGATTCTGCCTGTTGTCGCACCGGGAGGATTCTCCGTTCCTTTGGCTACAATGTCTTGATGAGCCGGCGCTGTCGTTGGCGGTCATCAATCCGATGGACTTCTTCAACGACTACGAATTCGATCTGCAGGACGCGGATGTGGAGGCCCTGGAGCTGACCAGCGCGGAGGATGCGGTGGTGCTGACCACTGTCACGGTGGACGAGGAGCGCCGCGTGACGACCAACTTGCTGGGGCCCATCGTGGTGAACCGCAGGACTCTGGCAGCGAAACAGGTGGTGTTGTCCAGCGAGAACTACTCGCCCAGGCATCTGCTGTTTCAACTGAAGCGGCAGCCGGAAGACGCGGCGAAGGAGGCCGGGTCGCGGGCGGCGTAGCTTAGCCGGGTAGAAAAGGGTGAAGCAGGATGCTGGTGCTGGCCAGGAAGGTCGGACAACAGATCGTTATCGGGGATCAGATCGAAGTCACTGTGCTGGAGGTGCGCGGCGAGCAGGTGAGGCTGGGCATCAACGCTCCCCGCTCCATCGCCGTGCATCGCAAGGAGCTGCTTGAACAGGTGGCGGAGGAGAACGTGCGCGCGGCGGGTGTGGACCGAGAGTCGCTGAACGCCGCTGCCGAGTCCGTGGAAGAACCGGAAAAAGGGGACGACTCCGCCCGGACCAAGTAATCCCCTCCATCGGCCTCACAGTCCCGCGCACAGACGCCGCTTACGCTCCTATCCCGCAGGACGATATCCTCTCAAGCGCTGAAGGGGCTCGGGAGCCTCTTGCTAAGCCGGCGCAATTTGAAAAGCATCGATCGCCTTGAGCTTCCTTTTGCGCAAGCTGTGCAAAAGTGTGATAAACCCCGCAATCACTTTGTTAGATCCCGCGATTTGCCGTGGAACAAACCAGATGAATGGCCGAACCCGGCCCTCGGTGGTTTGCTGAAAGGCACGGGTCAGACCTGTTTCCCGAAAGGTGGCGTGGACAGTCAGAGTGTCACGCTTGAGGTCACCCGAAACCGTAGCGGGAGCCGAATCGGTCTGGCGAAATGGCTCATTCGAATGCAAGCGTCCGGCATGAGGCCGGACGGGAAATCCTGAAGGGGCAGACATTCAAGGAGGATCTCAAATGTCGCTTCGCATCAACCTGAACAGCGCCGCGCTCCAGAGCAGTCGGGTCCTGCGCTCGAATGACGACATGGTGACCCGCTCCATCGAGCGGCTGTCGTCCGGGTACAAGATTAACCGTGCCGCGGACAATCCGGCCGGACTGGCAATCTCCGAAGCGTTGCGCGCGCAGATCGGCGGCCTGAAGCAGGCTATCTCCAACACTCAGGACGCCGTCAACATGGTGAAGACCGCGGAGGGTGCTCTCGCTGAGGTGCACTCACTGCTGCGCTCGATGAGAGACCTGGCCGTGCACGCGTTGAACACCGGTGCGGTGGATGCCACACAGCTGGCCGCCGACCAGGCGCAGATCCGTTCGGCCATTGAGGCTCTCAACCGCATCGCCGACACGACGGCGTTCGGCGGACGCAAGTTGCTGGACGGCACTGCGGGCGTTCAGGCGCAGGTAACCTCGGGCCTCACCAACGGCCAGTTCATCTCAGGCTCCACGGCGACCAAGGCCGGAACATACACGATCACGATCAACACCGCCGCCACCCAGCGGACCGTGGTCGGTGCCGCGGCCTACACCGCCGCTAACGGCGCGATCGTCATCAACAACGTTTCCGTGGCCCTTACGGCGAGCGACACGGCGGCGACGGCGGTGGCCAAGATCAACGCGGTGTCGGGCCAGACTGGCGTGACAGCCTCACAGTCATCCGGTGTCATCACCCTGACAAGTGTAGCCTACGGCTCGAATGCCGCGATTGACATCAGCTATAGCGGTAGTGTGACGCAGTCCAACTTCTTCGGTGGCTCGCCGACGGTGACCGCCGGCGTGGATGTTGTGGCCTCCTTCACGGGTGGCACGGTCAACGCCACCAACATCACGGGATCCGGCAGAACGTGGACCGGTCCCGCGAACTCCGACCTGGCCGGCGCGGTGTTCTACCTGAACGGCGCGGCAAGCAGCACCCTGAACGTGGTGGTCACACAGGGCTCCCTGCAGTTCCAGGTGGGTTCTGAGGTGGGCCAGACCGCGGCCGTCAACGTCAGCGGGACGGCGGCGAACAAGCTGGGTATCGGCGCAACAGGTCTTGAGACCAGCGCCGCCAGCGTGGCCGATATTAACGTCACCACCACGGCCGGCGCGCGCGACGCCGTAAGGCTGCTTGACAAGGCCATCTCGCAGGTTTCCAATCTGCGGGGCGATCTGGGAGCGGTGCAGAAGAACGTTTTCGAGAGCGCCATCAACTCCCTGTCGATCGCTGTGGAGAACATCTCGGCGTCGGAGAGCGCGATCCGTGACACCGACATCGCCGCGGAGATCTCCGAGTTCACAAAGGCCCAGATCCTGATGAACTCCAGCATCGCGATGCTGGCCCAGGCGAACCAGGCGCCGCAGGCGCTCCTGCAGCTGCTCCGGTAAGCCGGGACTGACTGGAATCGAGAGCGGCCCCGCCGCGAGAGGCGGGGCCGCCTTCCCCCGAATGTGATAACACCTGGCCCTGTCCGGTGATCGCTGAGAAGCCCGCCGGCGGGGCTTGCGGCTCAGTGTAGAAGAGAGGACCGTTGGAGCGGACGAAAACCACCACCCCGAACCGGAACCGCGATCAAGAGGCGCCGGGCCATCATCAGACGGCGTTGGTGATCGTGGACTGTCAGGCTCTTGTCAGAATGCACGACCTGATGCATCACGATCATCTGCACGAGCTTCACGACCACGCAACCCCCGTTGACGAACTGGGGATGGCGGCGTGAAAGGAATGTCCGAGACGGCGGCTAAGGCCTTTGCCGCGCATGGACGATTTTCAAGAGTTGATGGCGGCCTCGGCTGATGCGCGAGTCGCCAAGGGGAGGATTTGACATAACCATGCCCGGACTCGGTAGTGTTAGCGGACTTGCCTCCGGCATTCCGACCGACGAGATCATCGCCAAGATCATCGCATACCGCCAGCGCCCCGTGGAGCTGTTGAAAGGGCAGCGGGACGCGCTTTCGGAGAAGCTGAAGGCGTGGCAGAACGTGAACGCCAGGCTGCTGGCCGTGCGGTTGAGCGCCTCGCAGCTGTCCTCGGCGTCCGCGTTCCAGACCCTTTCCGCCACCTCCTCCAACCCCGACGCCCTGACCGCCACCGCCTCGGCGGGAGCTCCGGCCGGCACGTATACCCTGAAGGTCTTGAGCGTGGCGCGGGCTCACCAGCTGGGCTCCGACCAGCGTTTCGCAGACACCACGACGACGAGCGTCGGGACAGGTTCCATCACCATCACGAACACAGCCACCGGCACCGCCACGTATGTCTACATCCCGGAGGGAGCGGGGCACCTGGAGGCCGTCCGGGACGCCATCAACGCGTCCGGAGCGGACGTCTTCGCGAGCATCGTCAATGACGGCTCCGGCTCAACTCCTTACCGGCTGCTCATCACCAGCAAGACGACCGGGACCGCGGGGGCGATCGAGATTGATACCAGTCTTACGGGCGGGACGGGGCTTTCCTTCACCGGCCCGGACAGCGTGGTGACCGCGGCGTCCAACGCAAGAGTGCAGATAGGCGCAGGCGGCACCCCGATCGTGGTGGAGAGCTCCACGAACACCATCAGCACTGCGCTTCCCGGCATCACCCTCAATGTGAAGGGTGTCTCAGCCTCCGAGTTCACGTTGACCGTCGCCCGGGACAACAACGCCATCGTGCAGAAGGTCCAGGATCTGGTCAAGGCCTACAACGATTTCGTGGACTACGTCAAAGAGGTCGCCAGCTACGACGTGGAGCAGAAGCAGGGCGGTCCGCTGCTGGGCGAGTTCGGTCTGCAGAGCATCACGTCGGATCTCGCCAGTATTCTGGTCCGCAGCGTCAGCGGCCTCCAGCCGGCTGTATCCGCACTGAGCAGTGTGGGCGTGCGTCTGGCCAGCAACGGTAAGCTGAGCGTGAACGAAGCGGAACTGCGGGCGAAGCTGGAATCAGACCCTTCCGCCGTGAGCGCGCTGTTTACCCGCTCGGGAAGCTCGACCGACCCTTCGATCCAGTTTCTGTCGGCCACAGGAGCCACGAAAGAGTCCACTGGCTCGGGTTGGGCCGTGGAGATCACCCGTCTGGCCACCCAGACCCGTGTGACCGCCGGTGCTGAGATGTCCGGTCCGCTTCAGCAAGCGGAAACGATCACCATCAATGGCGTGGCCATCAATCTGACCGCCGGAATGACTCTGGAGCAGGTGGTGGCTGCTATCAACGCCTCGAAGGACTCGACGGGAGTGCTGGCCTCCGCCACGCAGTCGGACGGTACCGGCACGGGCAACTATCTGACGCTAAAAAGCGTGGGATTCGGATCGCGTTCGGTAGTGAGCGCTTACAGCAGCGTCAGCGCGTATACCTCCGGCTCCACAGGGCTGGGAACGGTGAACGTCACAGGAACGAATCCAGAAGGGGAGACCGGCTCCGGGACGGGCGCGCAGGGCCTGGACGTGGAAGGCACCATCAACGGCGAGCCTGCAACCGGTAACGGCAAGATTTTGACCGGCAACGCGGGTAATGCCACCACCGATGGGCTTTCCATTTTGGTCAACTCGTTAACCACGGGTGACAAAGGCTTTGTGACGTACTCGCGAGGTGTGGCTGCCGCTCTGACGGATACTCTGGAGCGCCTGACGGACCCCAGCACCGGAGTGCTAACCGGTCTCCAGCAGGGTGTCCAGACGCGCATAGACGCTCTGAATGAAGAGATGAACCGTATGGTGGACCGGCTGGCCACTATGGAAGAACGTCTTCGGGCGCAGTTTGCCGCAATGGAGGCCAGCCTCAGTCGCTTGCAGAGCCAGTCGCAGTATCTGATGCAGGCGATGTCCGGCCTGACAGCGTCCCGGAACAACAGGTAGCATAGCAGGGGGGCGCGCTGGTGAGCGGAGTGCGGGGTTATCAGCAGTATGCGGTGAACGAGGGGGCCACGGCCGGCCCCGAGCACTTGGTAGTGATGGCCTATGATGGGATGGTACGGTTCCTGCGCGATGCGGAGGATGCCGTCCAGAGCACTGACCACGATCGTCAGAACTCCTCCATCCAGCGCGTACAGAACATCCTCTCCGTCCTGGCGGCCAGTCTGGATCCTTCGGTGGATAGAGGGATCGCGCGGAACCTCTCCGCGCTCTACGACTGGTACTACCTGCGCCTGGCGGAGGCGAACATCAAGGGTGATCTGGAGATACTGCGAGAGGTCCGCGCCGAAATCGAGGGACTTCGCGACGCATGGCAGGAGGCGGAGCGGCGCAGCCGCGCGGAAAGGCTTGCGCTGTCTCCGGTGGAGCTTCAGGAGGCGGCCTGATGGCCCTCTCCGGCCCGCCACCGGATGTAGCCGGCTCGCTGGAGCGCCTGAATGCGCTGCTGGATGAATGGGTCAGGCTCACGCGCACGGCTCTCACTTTGTCCCCTGACGATGCGAGCGCCATCAGTTCCATCCTGGACCGCCGCGAGCAGCTGATGCCGCTCATCGGAGAGTTGGCCTCGGTCGTGCAGGGAGCTCAGACAACTCCGGATCCGGACGGGGCTTTCCAACGAGAGCGGCAGCGGTGCCTGGAGCTCAGCGGTCAGGCGGCCGACCTGGACAGTCGGTGGGCGGCGATGATGGCGGAGCGGCTGGAGGCTCTGGGGGCGGAGCTGAGCCGGGCCCGGACCGCGCGTCGGCTGGGGCGGGCCTGTGGAGGTCGTGAGGAGGCGGCCGGTGCCCGGTTTCTGGATCAGAGCACTTAGCGCGGCGTCAGCTCTGGCTCTGTCCCTGCCCGCCCAGGCCGTCCAGGTGCGCGTGGAAGAGCTTTCCGCGCCTCCTTCCGCTCCGCTTCTCAAGCTGCAACAGTCCCTACGGGAAGCGCGCGCGAGCGGCTCCGTGCGGGTCTACAGCGCAGGCCGCAGCCTTGAGGGACGGAACATCCCGCTGGTGGTCCTGAGCCCCACAGGCCGTCCTTCACTTCCACCGGTCCGGGTGCTGATCATCTGCGCCCAGCACGGGGATGAGCCCGCCAGCGTGGAGGCCATCTCGGACATCATCCGCCACTGCGCGTCCGGCAGGGATCCTTCTGAACTCCTGACACCCTCTCTGCGGAAGGGCTACGGCGGCCTCGTCGGGCTGGAGGATGTGCTGTGGGTCATTGTTCCCGTGGCCAATCCCGACGGCCTGCAGGAGGGCCGGCGGTCCAACAGCGCTGGCGCCGACATCAACCGTGACTGGCGCGCGCGGATCCAGCCCGAGACCAGGGCGGTGAAGCAGGCATTTTCGCGGTGGGCGCCTCACATGGTGCTGGACCTCCACCAGTGGAGCCCTGATGATCCGCCGCCGGCGGACAACGGACTGGAGATGGCAGCCGCGCCTGGGCGGACCAACAGAATGGAGCGTGCCTTGGCCGGAGGGACCCTCCCCGCTGTCCGCGCCACCGGACGGAGCGTGTCTCTGATCTCATCTCGGCCGGGGGCGGATCCCACTCTCGCTCACCGCTACTTCGCATCTGCAGGTGCGGTCTCGTTCCTCATCGAGACGGCCGCGCGCAGCGCGCCAGATGAGCGCCGCCGGATGCTGAAGGATCTGGTCCTCCTTCTATCCGATGCGGCGGGCAGGACTGGCGCTCCGGCATTGGAGCAGGCTCTTCAAGGAACAGCCGCAGGGGCCGCAGCCGCAACCTTCCGTTATCCTGCCGAATACCGTGAGTGGGTGGCCTCCCGCAGCGGTGGGGATCCCGGAGTGCCGCAGCATCCCCTTTCGGACCCGCGCCTGTGGGCCGCGGCGGCTATGGTCCTCTGCCTAGTGGTGATGCGGATCCGTCCGAACGATTCGCATCCGCAAACAGAAAGGACCGCCGGCGCGCACGTCTCCCCGGTGCGCCGCAGACCGTGGGGCTTCGCTGTCAGTTCGTCCATGGCGAGGCGGTTTCCCGGGTATCAAAGGGCGCGGGTACGTGCATCGCTGCTGAAAAACGCCCTCCGCTGACCCGGTTCGCGTGCCGAAAACATGCCGTATAGGGTGCGAAGCTGGCCTGCCTCGTTCAGGCCGATCGCATCCATGGCGGGGACGGGCAACGGATGACCGAACAGCTTTCAGAATACTGTCAGGAGCTTCTGGCCTACTTACTGGGACGCACTCGCACGGCGGTGGCGGTGCTTGACCGCGAGGGTGCTGTGACAGGCGCAAACCCCGCACTTGCCGCTCTGGCGGGCGTGCCGGGCGACTCTTTTGCAGGCCGGCGGCTGGAGGACATCGTGGCTCCTTCCTTCCGGGAGCCGTTCCTGGAGGCGATCCAGGAGGCCTGTCTGGGTGGCCGGGTGGAGATCCGCTTGAGTGTCCTCTCTTTGGACGGCCTGCTGCGTCCCTGCGCTGTGCAGATATGGCCCGGTGAGAACAGGTTGCTGGTGCTCCTTGAGGAGGAATGCGAGACGGACGAGGAGCAGGCTGTCACCGGCGCCGAGACTCCCGAGGCCTTCCACCGTCAGCTCAGCCTGGAGCTCTACCGCGCCGCGCGTTACCATCGCTCGCTGGCGGTCGTCAAGTGCGAGGTGGACGGGGTGGAAGATCTGCGCGCTCAGTACGGGGATGAGGTGACCGGCAGGCTTCTGGCGATGATCGGGTGGGCGCTTCGCAAGCATACGCGCCGTACCGACGTCGTGGCGCGGATGAGCTACTCCCAGTTCGCCTTGCTGTTGCCGGAGACCGACCTGATCGGGGCCTACGTGGCGGCGGAGAAGTTGTCCCAGACCGTCCGGGACGTCAGCGTGGAGACGGCGCTCGGCCATCTGCACCCGACGGCATGCTTCGGCGTGGTGGCCGCATCGGATACGGGAGAGAGCACTCCGCAGACCCTACTGGAGGCAGCCGACTGGGTGCTGTCCCTCGCCCGCCGGGGCGGGCCGGGCGGTATCGAGGCTGCCCCGAGCGTGGCCTACCGCCTGGCGGGCTGAGCGGGCGCCTTCGCCTGCGGAAGGAGCCGCTGCTCCACCTGCCGGCCCGCCTCGTCCAGGTTCTCTTCCGGAGCGATAATCATCAACGCGAATGCCAGAGCCTCTTCCGCGGGAATGATCAACAGCTGCTCCGTCTGCTGAGGCTGGCGGGTGGCGAGCGTCTGCCAGCGTCCGTTGCGGATCCGTCCGGCGCGAATGCGAGCCTGAGCCGCTGGGAAGCCGTTGATCCGCACCTGCCCCTGCCCCAAGAGATGGACGGCGATCATGGAGCTTTCGTTCAGAGGGCGTCCATCCAGTGCCACCAGGGCCGCAGGCGCGTCCAGCCGAGCCCATTCTCTTCCGTTGAGGATGACGGAACCAGACGCGATCAAGCTGACAGGCCGCCCGGCCCACCGCACCAGCAGGCAAGAAGAGCCGGGCTGCACATCCAGCTCCACATCTCCAGGGAGCCGCACTTTGTGGGCCTGAGCGGAGCGGCTCACCACAAAGAGCGCGTCTTCGCCCTCCCTCGCGCCGGGGCAACGAAGCGCGGTAACTTCTTCTGCGTCGGGAACCAGCATCCGGACCGGGATTCCGGCAATCTCCAGCGCCCGTGCGTATACTGCCGATGGGGCCGAGTCCAGCTCACGGGGGACCGGGTCGAACAGGGCAAGTCCGTTCCCGGCCCGGCATATCCAGAATGGCTCCCTCTCATCCTGTTCCGCTCCGGCGGGCCGCACTTCGATGGCGGGAAGAAGTTCGCCTTTCTCATCGCGCTTTGTCTCCAGCGGAGCAACAAGCTCGCGCACGAACTGCAGTCCGAAGAGGCGCAAGAGCCGATCGGAGCGGGTGCGCCTGCGGTGTGCGTCGAAAGTGATGTCGCCCGTCACCAGCAGCACTCCTCCTCCGCGCACGAACTCGTCCAGTTTCTCGAAAGCCGCGTCCTGCAGGGTGTAAGGGACGGGAAGGATGAGCGCTCTGGCGTCTGAGGGTAGGCGATCGAGCGCGCGTTCGTTCACCACGCCGAACTCCACCTGCAAGTGCAGCAGCCCGTCTATGGCCCTCAGGACGGCCCCGTTCACTTTTTCCCCCAGGGAGCCCATTCGGTTCAGGTCCGGAGTGATCAGATAGACCGTTGGGGGGACGTGTTGTGGCCGGAAATCACGCGTCGCCAGCGCGAAGGCCCGGAAGGCGAGCAGTGTCTCCCGCGGCAGATTGTCGTTCGGAGAGTTGATGCCCCAGGGGAAGACATTGTCCGGCATCTCTTTCCAGCACCAGTTCAGGATGAACGCGCCTCCCAGCCCCAGCGTGGTGCCGGCGGCCTCCAGATACCATTGCCAGTCGGCGCTCTCTCTGGAGATCCCCCGGATCCGGGCATCGTGGTCCACCATGCTGCCGAACTCGCCCACCGTCAGGGACTTGCCCTCAAATCGGCGGTCCACCACTTTGATCTCTGCAGCGAAGCGGCGCTTATCGCCGTAGTAGTGCTTGTTCGCGAAGTCCAGCCAGGCCATTCCCAGGAGCTGGTCCGCAAACTGTATGTGCTGGATGAACCCGATGGTAACGGGCGCCTTCGAGACCTGGCGGACGCCATCCACATTGGCTTTTGCCCAGCGGTCCAGCAGCCACGCGCGGAACAGGTCCAGGTCCACCCGCCGCGCATCGGCCCAGCCCTTTCCGTCCTGCGGAATCTCGATTGCCCCGGGACGATCATCTCCCGCAAGCGATCCCCAGGCATCCTGCAGCGCTTCCCGCGAGCCGTATCGCTCCAGCAGGAAGCGGTTCCACAGCGCGAAGTCCGTCTCGGGCCGGTCCAGCGCCACCTCCGGCTCGTTCTGGATGTCGAAGAACACGTGCGGGCAGTCCCGATAGCGGCCAGCCACCAGCGAGGCGAAACGGCGCTGCGCCTCAAGCTCTTCGTCGGTCAGGTTCAGCCCCATCCAGTCGTGCAGGGTCAGCATCAACGCGACGCCGTAGCGGGCCGTCAACTGCACAAGGGCATCCAGTCTGCGCTCGAGCCAGCGCGGGAGGGACTCCACGTTCAGGTCCAGCGGCCGGGCGCGCGGCTCCCCTGTCTGGGAAACGATGAACGGGCTGAAATGGAGCACCCGCATGATGGAAAGACCCGCCCCGCTCATCGCGTCCAGATCCCGCTTCCAGACCAAAGGATCCTCGAAGGCCGAGCAGAACACGGCCCCCGTCTGATTGGAGCCCAGCAGAAATGTTGGCTGGCCATCGCGCTGGAAGTAGTTGTCCTTCAGCACAACGGGAAGGCCGGACTGCCAGGCCTGACGGTCCTCCACGCAGAAGCCAGTGCGCATCTCGTCGGAGAGAGATTCGGAGCTCATCCGGCAGACCACTTCGTAGAAGTCGTCTCCCGGCGCCACCGGCACTGTCCACAGGCCCGTGAAGCGCTCCTCGAATCCCGGCGGAACCTCTTTCTCCTCCGGGGGAAGTTTCTGGACGGAGATTCCTTCCTCTGTGAACAGCTCGAACTGAACCCATACTCTGGCCGCTTGACGCTGGAAGTTGGCGACGCTGACGCTGAGCGTGACCGTCTCGCCGGGGCGGTACAGCGCCAGGTCCGTGCGCAGCGTATGGAGGTACACTTTGCGCACCAGCCGGTCCAGAATGGCCGTGAACTCCGGTGCCAGCGGCCCGGAGCGGGCGAAAAGATCGCGGTTGGTCACACCGAAGGCTGCCCAGCTCGACCCGCGGAACGGTCCGGCGTGATGATGGACGATCTGTCCCAGCGCCCCCGTCTCCCGGCCGATGGCGTCGAATGACATCAGCAGGGGGATGCGCCGGGCATAGGGCGCCGGAAAGACAGGGTTATTGGAGCCCAGGAGCGCGCACGCCGCCCATCCCTGGAACGGGCCGTCCATCCGCACGCGCGGAATGAAGTCCACCAGCGATTCAGCGTAAGCCGCCCGCTTCAGCGGATAGGAGGGGTCGAACAGTCCCACCGTCCCCGCGGGCGGTCCCTGTCCGTCGGCAGGGATGGCGTAGCGATGGTTCAGACGGACAGGCGGCTCCTCCCTGTCCACCCGTTCGACGGTGAGGGCCTGCTCGACGGTCTGCCATCCGTCTCCTGCCCGCACGCAGGGCTGGTCGAAGGCGTATCCTCCGGTGGTGAACAGGCTCCCTCCTGCAGCCAGATAGGAGCGGATGGCCTCGCCTGCGTTCAGAGGATAGTACGGGGCGCACGGGATGACCAGCACATCGAAGTTGGACGGAGAGAGGTAGCCCGGGCTCTCCAGGGCGGAGGCCGACAGAAGCGTGGCGCCGTATCCGGCGCGCGTGGCTAGCTCCGCAAGAAACTCAGGGTCCGCTGCCGAAGGAGAGCCCCGCTTCTCCGCTTCCGTCAGAGGGCGTGTGACGCCGAAGAGCCCTTCCGTCTCCGGGCGGCGGATGACGAAGTTCTCCGCCAAGATCGCGATGCGGCCCTTTTCACCCTGCACTGGCGCGGGGGGAGGCAGCCTCGCGGGCGATTCCGCAGGTGTCTCTCCGGCGAGGACCAGCCGCATCTCAGCAAAAGTGACGTCCAGGTCCGCGAAGTTGCAGCCGATCAGCAAGCGGCCGGCGCTCAGCATGCTTCGCTTGCCATCGCCCGATGGCTCAAAGCGGAACAGACCGGCAGGGACCTCGGTCTCGTGCCAGCCCTGCCGCAAGTCGCCGAAGGATTGCCCATCCACCGTCACCTGCTGGACCCAGCGGTCTCCATCCGGCTCCAATAACCAGAGATGGAGCGTGGCGCCCGGCCCGGACGAATGTTTGAGAAACCGCAGCCGGATGGCGCGCGTGTCCGGAGTAAGCGCGAGCTGACGACTCACGCTTCCCCAGTGAGGCTCGGCATCACGATAGATCAGGCGCAGGGCCGGGGATGTGCCTGCCTGGTTGGAGGAGTCCCCCACAATCGTCGGCGGATTCCCACCGTCGGCGTGGGGCGCCCACTCCTCGACCGGGATGGCAAGATTCGGCTGTATGGCATCCTGAGCGCGTCCGGCGGCCGGTAGCAGTGCCAGAAGTGCCAGGCATAGCCAGAAGGTTGTCGCGGCGACAAGACCCACTTCGCGGGCTGGTATGTCCATTTCGGTCAGGGTTCCCTCCCTTGCTCCGGAGCCGGATCGCGTCCGGTATCTTGTGGATGCCGTTACAGCTTATACCCGTTTGACCGGCGGAATTCAGGATCCGGCGATAGTGAGGGGACAGGGAATCCCGGTATTTTTGTCGGGGTTGGCTGGCACAGGCGGGTGGAAGAACCAGATGTATCCTCCTCCCTGCCTCCGTCGTCGCCGACGATGGCCGGGACGGGGTTGACATACGCGCCGTTGCAGATGCACCCGGTAGGCCGGTTTCCTGCCGGTTGGTGCCCGGAGCCCTTCAGTGGTCCGGGCCGGCCTGCGCAAAGGCGCGCCGTCGGGGCGGCGGTCTAACCAGAGATCAAGCGGCTGGTTAGGCTGCTCTCCTGGAACAGGAAGGGGCGGCTGCGGCCGTCCCTTCTGTCCTGTACTGCGCTCCCGGCTGTCCTTTGAGCCAATCCTTCGTTGACGGGAGGAGGCTACAGCTATGCTGCCGAACCTTCCACTGGCGCAGGCCGGGTTCCGTCCGAGCTTCCCGCCGCTGTGCGCTCAGAAAGGTTCGGATTCCATGTACGCTTCAGTTCGTGATCACATCGTGCTGCAGGTCTGGCCCACGCTGGCTTCCGGTCTGGAGGCGCTCCGGCTGGACGCCGTGGAGTTCGAGGTGACGCGCGAGATGCGTGTGCGCCATGTGCAGCCTGAAGACGGCCGGGAGTTCTCCACGCTGGACAGCGAGGATAGCATCCGGCAGTGGGCGGAGCACCTTGCCCGGCACGGCGTGCGAGCGAGCGCTTTCCTCTTGATGAATGATTTCAACCGGGACGACCTTGACCGCGAGGTGGCTTGGGTGACGGATGTGGTGAAAGCGGCTGGGCAGCTGGCTGTTCCCGCCGTGCGCATAGACGCCGCCATGTCCGGCGAGGCGGAAATGAGCCTGGAAGCCCGCGTCAACCGTTTCGCGGACTGCATGAAGCGCGTGCTGGAGAACACGGACTATCACATCGTGGATCTGGGCATCGAAAACCACGGACGACAGGGGAACGATCCGGACTTCCTGGACCTGGTCTTGGACAGTGTGGACTCACCGCGGCTGGGTCTAACTCTGGACACGGGAAACTTCTACTGGGCGGGGCACCCGCTGGACCGAGTGTACGAGATCATTGAGCATTTCGCCCCGCGCGTCAAGCACACGCACTGCAAAAACATTGCGTATCCCGAGGAGCTTCAGCGGACGAGGCGCGAGCTGGGTTGGAAGTACGGCGAATACGTCAGCCCTCTACCCGACGGCGATATTGACCACTTCAAGGTGGCACGCATCCTGAAGGCCGCCGGATATTCGGGAGACCTTTGCCTGGAGGATGAGAGTCTGGGCCGCTTCCCGCGTAATCAGTGGGACGAAGTGCTGGTTCGCGATGCGGATCATCTCCGAGGAGTGATCGGGGAGTGATCGGGGCCTGAAAGCGGTCCGCGCGCCTCTCCGGAATTGCCATTCAGAGTCTTTTGGGGGAATAATGGGAGTGGAGGCCCCGACTGCCTCCGGGGGTTCCACAATGAGACAGGCTGAGATACAACTCACTCCACAGAGAGCGGCCGTACTGGAAGCGGTGCGCGAGGCGCGTCGACATGTGGATGCGGCCGAGGTGTTCCAGATGGTGCGCCAGCGGCTGCCTCGCATCAGTCTGGGCACGGTATACCGCTCTCTGGGGGCTCTTGCGGAGGCCGGTCTGGTGCATCAGATAGAAAACAGCTCCGGTCCGGCCCTGTATGACGGCAACCTGACGCCCCATCAGCATATTGTCTGCCGCCGGTGCGGCCGGGTGGCGGACCTGGATGTTCAGATCCCTCCCGAGGCGCTAAACGATGCGGCGCGGCGCAGCGGCTTCGCTGAAGTGGAGCACAGCCGCGTGGATTTCCACGGCATCTGCAGCGACTGCGCCTGAAAGTCAGGCCATAGGGGCTACTCGAAAGCCAGGACCTCGGCTTTCAGCTGGCCAATGATGCGTCCCATCCGGAACATCTCTGTGGCATCACCCTCGGTCAGCTTGATGTGCGTGGCGTCCACGAACGCATCGGGTGTGGTGCAGTCGATGGCTACCCACTGCTCGCCCGTCCAGACCTCGTTCCAGGCATGATAGTAAAAATCCCCCCGGTTTAGCACAAGTCCGCCCACAATCCGGCAGGGGATGCCGGAGGCGCGGGCAAGCGCCGCGAAAAGCACCGAGTAGTCCCGGCAGACTCCCTCAGGATCTTTCAGAACGTCCGTTGCGGGGCGCAGGATGCCCATCTCGCCGCGGGGAGCCATGGCGCGGTGGACCCAGTCGCGGATTGCCAAGGCGGCCCGGAAGATGTTCTTTTCGTCTCGGACGATATCTCGCGCCTTGCGACGGATGGCGATGGCGTCGGAGTCCACATAGGGGGCCGCTCTCATCCAGCGTGACACGGACTCGTTTTCCACCGGCAGCTCCGCTGACCGCGCCGGATTGAAGGCTTCTGCCCGGATGAGGAGTGTCGCCGTTTTCGCGCCGTCCATCTCCCCTCGCTCCAGCACTCGCTGGCGGTTGTCTTCCAGCACGAACACGTCGTCCGGCAGCCCGATGAGCCGGATGTGCAGCGTGCTGAGCTTCCCTGTCGAGGGAAGGTCCACATTGGAGCGGACGCTCGTGAGGATGGCGAAGTCCTGCGGGGGACGGTATTCGGCGGGCTGAATGCCCATGGCCTTGTCTCGCGGCTCCCGAAGCATGGTGATGCCCATCGCGGCGTCAATCCGCAGTGCCTGGCCATCCTCCAGAGACTGGTAGGTGGTCAAATCGGCCATGGGAGTCTTCGTGAGGATGACCAGAGTTTCCACCGGTTTGCCATCGAATTCGATGGTCTCTTTACGGTCAACGCGGACGGTGATGTCGTCCAGCGCCAGGGTCAGGGGGTTGAAGGACTTGCGCTGGAAGACATCGCCCACCTTCAGGCCTCTATCCAGGGCGGTCATGTAGGCATCTCCCGCCAGTTCGGTGCCCGCAGGGATGGGAATGGTGCGGCGGCTTTCCCCCGAGGCCGTTACCAACGTGCACTGGATGCTGTCCCGACCGATGTCGGCGATGACCCGGGTGGTCTTGCCGCCACTGGACATTTCGAACTCCTCGTAGACCGGGCGGGTTGTCAGATCGGAGTAGACCACTGTGCGGATCTGCTGGACCATGGCCTGGCCGAGGACGGTAAGCTCCGTGCGCGAGCTGCTTTCCGTCCGGATGGCCGGAGCGCCACGGAACTCCTCTCGGCTCTGGCGGATATTGGTATAGCCGATCTTCAGCTTCCCGAGGTACATCCCCAGCCACAGATCCAGCGGCTGGGCTGTCTCTGCGGCAAGGCTCCTTGCAGGGCTGTGCAAAAGGAGCGCCGTCAGCAGGAGACAGAGCAATGGGCGTGCATGGAGCATCATTCCGGTGACTCCTTCCGTCGCGTGCGGATGGAGCTGGACGCGGACGCCTTGACGCGCTGGACGGCGATAAAGCAGGCCGTTCGCAGGGATCAGCCGGGAATGCGGCCGGCTGTCCTGAGCCGCGCCTCCGCCCGCAGAAGCGCCAGCCTGGCGCGGTCTATGTCCACTCCTTCGGAGGGGTGCTCCAGTCGCTGCCGGGCCCGCTGGAGGGCTGCCTCCGCCCTGGCGACATCAATATCTTCGGGACGTTCCGCCGTATCCGCGAGGATGGTGACGTGATCCGGACCCACTTCCACGAAGCCTCCTGAGACCGCGAAGACTTCCTCCGCACCGCTGGCCAGCTTCACTGTGACCTGTCCCGGAACAAGCCGGGCCAGAAGAGGGGCATGACCGGCCATCACACCGAGATAGCCCTCTTCGGCCGGGACGACGAGAGACACCACTCCGGGCATGCTGGCCAGCTGCCGGTCCGGGGTCACGATATCCAAGCTGAAGGCTCTGCCTGACAAGGATTAATCCGATCCCAGAGACTTCGCCTTCTCGATGGCGCCGTCAATGTTGCCGGTCATGTAGAACGCCTGCTCCGGAAGATGGTCAACCTCTCCATCCAGGATGGCGCGGAAGCCCTTGACGGTCTCATCGCGCGGGACGTACTGCCCGCTCATTCCAGTGAAGGTCTCAGCCACAAAGAACGGCTGGCTCAGGAACATCTCGATGCGCCGAGCGCGCGCGACGGTGAGTTTGTCCTCGTCGGAGAGTTCGTCAATACCAAGGATGGCGATGATATCCTGCAGGTCCTTGTAGCGCTGCAGCACCTGTTGGACGTCCCTTGCGGTCTGGTAGTGATCCTCGCCCACCACCAGCGGATCCAGGATGCGGGACGTGGACACCAGCGGATCCACCGCCGGGTAGATCGCCTTGACCGCGATGGCGCGCTCAAGATACGTGGTGGCATCCAGGTGAGAGAACGTGGTCGCCGGAGCCGGGTCCGTGGGGTCGTCCGCCGGAACATAGACCGCCTGGATACTGGTGACGGAGCCCTTCTTGGTGGACGTGATACGCTCCTGCAGGTCACCCATCTCGGTCCCCAGGGTGGGCTGGTATCCCACGGCGCTCGGCATCCGTCCCAGCAGAGCGGACACCTCGGATCCTGCCTGCACGAATCGGAAGATGTTGTCTATGAACAACAACACATCCTGCCCTGCGACGTCCCGGAAATACTCTGCCATGGTCAGGGCTGTCAAACCCACCCGTAGGCGGGCGCCCGGCGGCTCGTTCATCTGGCCGAAGACCATGGTGGTCTTCTCGATGACTCCGCTCTCGATCATCTCGTGCCAGAGGTCGGTCCCTTCGCGGGTGCGCTCGCCCACGCCGCCGAACACGGAGACGCCGCCGTGCTCCGTAGCGATGTTGCGGATGAGCTCCTGGATCAGAACCGTCTTGCCCAGCCCGGCTCCTCCGAACAGGCCCACCTTTCCGCCCTTGGCATACGGGCAGAGCAGGTCAATGACCTTGATGCCCGTCTCGAACATCTCCACTGCCGGGCTCTGGTCCTCGAACGCCGGCGGCTTGCGATGGATGGGCATGGTCTGCTCGGCCTCCACGGGCCCGCGCTCGTCAATGGGTTCGCCCAGCAGATTGAAGACCCGGCCCAGAGTCTGGGGGCCGACGGGCACGCGGATGGGTCCCCCGGTGTCAATGGCCGGCATGCCGCGGACCAGACCGTCCGTGCTGGCCATCGCCACACAGCGGACCACGTCGTCACCCAGCATCTGGGCGACTTCAACGGTGAGGTCCTTCCCGTCGTCCCGCTTGATGACAACGGCGTTCAGCAGCTCGGGCAAGGAGTCGCCCGGAAACTGCACATCCACGACGGGACCGATAACCTGTACTACTTTTCCTTCAGCCATTGGCGATTCTTATGCTTTCCCTGTGTGCCCGCGGCCCCTCTGCGCCGCGGGCGGCGCAAGATTCTTCAGCTTATGGCGTCGGCGGCGCCGACGATCTCCGCGATCTCCGCCGTGATGGCCGCCTGCCTGGCCCGGTTGAGTGAGAGCGTCAGGCGCTCGATCATCTCTCCGGCGTTTGTGGTGGCGGTGGACATCGCGGTCATGCGCGCCCCCTGTTCACTGGCAACCGCCTCCAGTACTGCCCGGAACAGCAGCGTATCCACATAACGCGACAGCAGGTGCGCGAGCAGCTCTTCCGGAGCCGGCTCGAAGAGGAAGTCCGCATACGTTTCCGCAAAGCCGGTTTCCTCACCGGAAGGCGGCTCCACGGGCAGAAGCCTATGGACGACCGCGCGCTGGGACATGGCGCTGCGGAACTCGGTGAAGATGAGATAGACCGCGTCCACTTCGCGGTTCTCGAACATGGCCTGCACCGTCCGTGAGAGGGGGCGCACCGTGGCGAAGTCCACATCCGTGCCAGGAAGCTCGTAGGTTCCCGCCAGCGGCGCTCCCAGCTTGCGGATGGAGCCGATGGCCTTCTTGCCCATCACATGCAGGGTGACGGACTGATCGCTGTGCTCGTTCAGGAATCGCTGCGTCAAGCGGACGATGTTGGCGTGATAGCTGCCCGCCAGTCCGCGGTCCGCACCAACGACGATGGCCGCAAGTTTCTCTTCCTCGCGCACTTCCAGCAAAGGGTGAGCCAGCGCTGTGCCTGACGCAGCCAGATCCGAGATGATCTGCTGGATCTTGGCGGCGTACGGCCGAGCCGCCTGCACCCGCGTCTGGGCCTTCTGCAGCCGCGCGGACGCCACCAGCTTCATCGCCTGGGTGATTTGCTGGATGTTCTTGACCGACTTGATGCGTCGCCGGATGTCGCGGGCGCTGGCCATAGGACGTTAGCTGAATGCCCCTCCGTGTGCCGCCTTGAAGCTCCTGCGGAACTCTTCCAGGGCTGTCTGCACCTTCTGCTCCGCTTCGTCGGTGAACTTGCCGGTACTCTGGATCTCCTGAACCACATCCGGATACTTGGCATCCAGGAAAGTATACAGCTCGGACTCGAACCGCTGGCATTCGGACACCGGGATGTCGTCCAGGTAACCGCTGGTGGCCGCATAAATGATAATGACCTGCCGGGCCTCGGGCATCGGGTGGTACTGAGGCTGTTTCAGGATCTCCACGATGCGGTTTCCGCGGTTGAGCTGCTGCTGCGTGACACGGTCCAGGTCGCTTGCAAACTGCGCGAACGCCTGCAGCTCCCAGTAGCGCGCCAGGTCCAGCTTCAGACGGCCGGCCACCTTCTTCATCGCCGGGATCTGAGCCTTGGAGCCCACCCTGGAGACGGAGATTCCGACGTTGACGGCCGGGCGGACGCCGGCGTAGAACAGATCGCCCTCAAGGTAGATCTGTCCGTCCGTGATCGAGATGACATTCGTCGGGATGTAGGCGGAAACGTCACCCGCCTGAGTCTCGATGACCGGCAGGGCTGTCAGCGATCCCGCCCCCTTCGCGTCTGAGAGCTTGGCAGCGCGCTCCAGTAGGCGGCTGTGCAGATAGAAGACATCTCCGGGATATGCTTCGCGGCCCGGAGGACGCCGCAGCAGCAGCGACACCTGCCTGTAAGCCTGAGCATGCTTGGAAAGGTCATCGTAGATGACCAGCGCGTGGCGGCCACTGTCGCGGAAATACTCGCCCATGGAGCACCCGGCGTAGGGAGCGATGTATTGCAGCGGAGCCGGGTCGCTGGCGGCGGCGGAGATGACCGTGGTGTATTCCATGGCGCCCGCCTGCTCCAGCACGTTCACGAGCTTGGCCACGGTGGAGAGCTTTTGGCCGATGGCCACATAGAAGCAGAATACGTCCTTTCCCTTCTGGTTGATGATGGTGTCCACCGCGATGGCCGTCTTTCCGGTCTGCCGGTCACCGATGATCAGCTCGCGCTGCCCCCTGCCGATGGGGATCATCGAGTCTATGGCCTTGAGCCCTGTCTGCAGAGGTTCACAGACTGACTGGCGGTCTACAACGCCGGGCGCCACCGTCTCGATGGGCCGCCGGTGTTCGGTAACGATGGGGCCTTTACCATCCAGCGGATCGCCCAGCGCATTCACCACGCGACCGATGACGGCCTCACCCACAGGCACGTCAATGATGCGCCCCGTGCGACGGACCTGGTCGCCTTCTTTGATCTCGGTGTCCGGGCCAAGGATGACGCACCCGACGTTGTCCTCCTCCAGGTTCAGGACCATCCCCATGACCCCGCCCGGGAACTCCACCAGCTCGCTGGCCATTGCATCGGCCAGGCCGTAGATGCGCGCAATGCCGTCGCCGACCTGCAAAACCGTGCCGACACCGATCTCCTCCAGCCCCTTTTCGTAGCTGGCGATCTCCTGCGCCAGAATGGAGGTAACTTCCTCCGGACGTATGCTCGATGGCATGCTCTCAGTCCTCAGCCTCTCAAAAAAGTCTGTTTCACCGGTCGCTCATTCTTCCCGACCTGCCAGCGCCTGCCGCAGCCTGCGGATCTCCCCCTTCACGGATCCGTCCAGGAGACGGTCTCCGATGCGGATGACCAGCCCTCCCAGGATAGCCGGGTCCACCTGCGGCTCGATAATTACCTGGCGTCCCGTTCTTCGTGCCAGCAGATCCCGAAGCTGCTCCTGCTCCGCCCCGGAGAGCTCCACGGCGGAGACGACCTGCGCCCGGACGACTCCCTGGTGCTCGTCGGCTATCTTGCGGAAGGCCGCCTCTGCGTTCAGTGCGATGCGCTCCCGACGCTTCTGAATGAGCAGCAGCAGAAACTGCAGAGTGAGCGGGTCCAGGCGCTCTCCGAAAAGCTTCTGCACAACGGCGCGCTTGGCCCGGTCCGGTGTGACACGCTGGATTAGTGCATCTCGAAGCTTTGGGTGCTCTTGGAGTACGCTTGCAACCAGATGAAGGTCCTCGGCCACACGGTCTACGTTCCCGGCCGCAGAGGCCGCAGCATAGAGTGCCGCGGCGTATCGCCGCACTGCCGCCGCGTTGTGGATCATCCCAGCGCTTCTCCGTGGCGTGTCTGCTGGCCGGCAGGACGCTTCATCAATTCCTCCCGCCCGACAGCTGTTCCAGGGTACGCTGGATCAGCGCGCGCTGACCGGCGTCGTCCAGAGTCTGGCCGATGATGCGCTCGGTGGCCTGTGCCACTAGATCTGCAACGTGTTCGCGGATCTGAGCCAGCGCCTTGTCGCGCTCCTGTTCGATCTCCTGCACCCCCCGCTTTCGCATTCGTTCGACGGCTTCGCGGGCCTCGGCCAGCATCTGATCTTTCAGACGGGCACCTTCTGCTCCAGCCTGCTCGATGCGGGCGCGCGCTTCGGCTTCGATCTGATCCAACCTTTGCTGAAGCCGCGCTTGCTCCTCCTGGATGCGGGCGTTCTCCTCCTCGATGCGCCGGAAAGAGTTCTCTATCTCCTCTCGGCGCTCCTTAAGGATGCCGCTGATCGGCCGCACCAGAACCTTCGAGAGCAGCCAGAGGAGCAGGAGGAAGGAGATGATATTGGCCAGGATGACCTGCGTATCGATCCCCAGTGTTTGAAACAGCTGTTCCACTCAGCACCCCTTCGCGGACCAACCGCCGGACTTGCGCTGCCCCCGGAGAGGCAGTTGTCCGGCGCCGGCCGGTACTGTCTCCCTCAGGTTACTTGGCAAGCGTCTGCATAACCTGAGTGGCATCCGGCAGCTTACCGGAAAGCAGGAAGAAGACCAGCAGCGCGTAGATGGCCAGGGACTCGATCAGCGCCAGAGCGATGATCATTGCGAGCTGGATCTTGCCGGCCGCCTCGGGCTGTCGGGCGATTGCGGACATGGCGGACCCACCGACCATACCCTGCGCGATGGCCGCCGACAGCACGGCGACCGGAAGCGCGAATCCGGCAGCAAGTGCGAGTGCTACTAGGTAACCCATGTTGTCTCCTCTAGATGGTTCGACGTGCTGAAAACCGGCCGTCGGCCGGGAAACCTTTGTCGAATCGTCGGATTATGCCGCCGAAGCAGCCTCCTCCGCACGCCCTGGCGAGTGGCGTGCCGCGTGATTTTCTTCATGCTCTTCGTGGCCGCTAGTAATCATCAGAATGTAGGCCGACGTAAGAACCGTGAAAACGAGCGCCTGCACGACGGATGTGAATACCCCGAAAACCACGATCGGGAATTGCAGGGGAAGAACTTTGGACCCGAACAGCACCAGGGGGCCAAGAAGCGTAATCTGCAGGATGACCGTTTCCTCCCCGAAGATGTTCCCAAAAAGACGAATGGACAGTGACAGCGGCTTGGCAAGCTCCCCGATGATATGCAGCGGGAGCATGAGAGGCGCTAGCCAGAGCGGCTCGCCCATGAAGTGCCGGATGTAGCCCCACAGTCCGTGCTCGCGTATCCCCTGGATCTGAACGTATGTGATGGCCACCAGAGCCAGGGCGATTGTCATGTTGAGGGTTGCGGTGGCCGGCTTGAACCCGGGGATGAGCCCCATCAGGTTCATGGTCAGAATGAACAGGAACGTGGTGGCCAGGAACGGGACGTGGCGCTCGCCTCCGGATCCCAGGATGCCGACATAGAACGACTCAAGCCCCCCGATCAGCATCTCCAGCAGGTTCTGGAGCTTGCCGGGCACCTTCTGGAGGTTGCGGGTGCCGAGCGCCCCCAGAATGATCAGGAAAGCCATTGCCAGGGAGGACATCCCCACGTACAGCCAGGGACTGCCGTGCATCAGTCCGCTGCCGTGGGAGTCATGACCGTGGGCCTCGCCATGTCCCTGTCCAGCCGCAAGGAGCGCCGCGGGATGGACGAAGGCGGCCAGCAGGACCAGACAGGTCAAGCAAAAGAGAAGAGGGGCAACCCGGCTCAAGGATCGCCTCTCAACACGTGCCAGTTTGTCGCTAGATGTCTCCTTCAATTCCTGTCAATCCGCCGGACTGTTTTCGGGAAATCCGCCCGCCAGCGAATATACCACAAGAACGGCCTGGGTGTATCCCAGGCCGACGGCGAAAGCCGGCAGACTCAGCCCGCTCCACATCAAAGCAAGCTTCAACAGCAGGGCGATCAGGATCAGCCTGCCGCCCAGGATGAGCGCCCGGCCGACGCGCCCTCCGCGGCTCGATACTGCATCACTGCTGACAAGAGCGCTCCGGATAAAGGTTCTGGCGGTTTTCCGGATGAGGAGCAGGCTCACAGCGCTAATTCCCGCTCCCATCAACAGACTTGTTGCACCGGCACCTCCTGCAAGCGCGAACGCCAGCAGACAGCCAGCAGCGGTCGCCACCGCCCAGATCCGCCAGAACCTGCGCCACAGGTCCCCCTGCACACCGCCAGTCGCGTTCATCGGGACAGACGGATGACCAGCTTAAGCATCTCATAGAAGCCGGCGGCCACCCCCAGCAGGGTGAACAGAAGCATCAGGTAGGGCTCAGTCCCCAGCTTCGCGTCCAGCCAGGACCCGAAGAAGTATCCGATCCCAGTCGCTACGACAAGCGTAATGCCCACTGTGC
Organism: Armatimonadota bacterium; assembly: GCA_025998755.1. NCBI lineage: Bacteria > Bacillati > Armatimonadota > Armatimonadota bacterium. The sequence goes on along the minus strand of AP024674.1, from coordinate 2,515,358 downwards.
TGGCCATTCCTAGCTGAGTGAGCCACTGACGGTTCTTTCTGTCACCCATAAAAGAGCGCCGGGCCTCCGGATGCGCTTGCCTTGCACGCAGGATCTCCGGGCCTGTGAAAAAAGGCGCACGGCGGCAGTATAGCATGGGGACTTCTCACATGGCCATTGCTACCTGTTCGCAGTTTTGCCCCAGACTCAGACCCTGAGTGACTTGTTGAGTCGAACACGTGTACGATTGGAGGCATGGTAGAATCCAGGCGAGGAAGGGCATTCCATATCAGGAGAACTTTTTTCAACTTTTTTCTCCGAGGGGCTAAAGATTCCGGTCCGAAGAGCCGAATAACCGGATGGACAAGCTGTAGAGGAACTCTCGATAAGGGCAAACTCTTCGAAAGGGGAGGACGCAAAGCCAGGGGTCTAAACCGCAAAATGCGGCAAGACAGCCCGGTTGCCGAAGTGGTCCCGCCAAAGCCATCGAAGACGTTTGCCGTTTTTCGTTTTCGGGGCGGAGGCGGACTGGAGGCAGGAAACGATGAAGATTTCGGAGTTCGAATCGGGAAAAGCAGGGACGCACGCGCAGGCGGCAGCAAAGGGGAAGATCCTTCCGGAGGAGTTCCGGGCGTCGCTTCATCGGGAGATGCGTCAGGGCCGTCCGAAGACTTCACGGGAAGAAGCCATCGAGGTGGCAATGAAGGCCCTGGAAGAGGTTCCTGACGTGCGGGAGGATCTGGTGGCCGACATCAAGGCCCAGCTGGAGCGAGGAGAGTATCGCGTGGATCCGAGCGAGGTGGGAGAGATGATGCTGCGCCGCATGCGGGCGGACCGGATCCGCTAGAAGTCCGAGACACCTATTCCTTTTCACTTATCGGAGCCCGTCGCCGTTTGGTGGCGGGCTCCGGCGCATATTGCGAGCAGAACTCGCCGGCGTTGCCGTGCAGGAACCACGCCGCCAAGCTATAAAGCATGGCTGGAACTGGCCGGTCAGCCGGGAAGTATCCGGGAACGCTTGGGGAAGGGTTGTCTTGGGGCTGAAGTTTGCCGTCGTGAACCAGAAGGGAGGGGTGGGAAAGACCACCACGGCGGTGAACATCGCCGCGTGCCTGGCTGCTGAGGGTGAGCGCGTCCTCCTGGTGGATATGGACCCCCAGGCGAATGCCACGACGGGCTGCGGGCTGGACCGCAAGGGTGTCCGGATGACGATCTACGACGCCCTGATTGGTGGTGCGCCGATGGAAGATGCGGTGACACCGACTCCGTTCCGCAATCTGGATGTGGTGCCATCCACGCTTGACCTTGCCGGCGCCGATATCGAGCTCATCTCGATGATCTCGCGCGAGTCCCGCCTGAAAAACGCTTTGGCGGGCGTGGAGGAGCGTTATCAGTGGGTGTTCATTGACTGCCCTCCCGCCTTGGGACTGCTGACCATTAACGTTCTGACCGCCGCTGATTTTGCTCTGATCCCGATCCAGTGCGAGTATTACGCGCTGGAGGGGATCAGCCAGCTACTCCGAACGCTCGAGCTGGTGCGCAGGGAGTTGAACCCGAGGCTGGAGATCGCCAGAGTGATCCTGACGATGTTCGATTACCGGACCAAACTGAGTCAGGATGTTGTTCGGGAGGTGCGTGAATGCTTCGGCGAGCTCGTGTCGCCCACAGTGGTGCCGCGTAACGTGCGCTTGTCCGAAGCACCGAGCCACGGACTTCCTGTGATCGAGTATGACCCTCGCTCCAAAGGGGCAGAGAGTTACCGGCGGCTGGCGCTGGAGGTGATGAGGTTTGGACAGGAAAGGTCTGGGTAAGGGTCTCTCTGCGCTGATACCCGCAGCGGATCCGGGCGGTGTGATGGAGCTGGATGTGGATTGCATCGCGCTGAATCCGCGTCAGCCCCGCAAAACCGTGGACGAGTCGGCGATCCAGGAACTGGCCGCGTCTATCCGGGAGCATGGAATCATCCAGCCCGTGGTGGTGCGCCCGGCGGGGGAGGGTCGCTACGAACTGGTGGCGGGGGAGCGGCGCCTAAGGGCGGCGCGCGTGGCAGGCTTGCGCAGGATCCCGGCTCTGGTGCGGGAGATGGAGGATCAGCAGTCGCTGGAGGTGGCGCTGATCGAGAACATCCAGCGCGAGGACATCAGTCCAATGGACGCAGCCCGGGCTTACCGGCGGCTGATGGACGAGTTCGATCTTTCGCAGGAGGAGCTTGCCGCACGGGTTGGAAAGTCCCGCCCTGCGATCGCCAACACCCTGCGCCTTCTGCAGCTTCCAGAGACCATCCAGCAGAGGGTGGAGAAGGGTCAACTCTCGGAGGGTCACGCACGCGCTTTGCTGTCCATCCCGAATCCGAATGGACAACTTCTGGTTGCGGACGAGATCATCCGCAAAGGGGCTTCTGTGCGGGAGGCGGAGCGGATGGCGCGCTCGTGGAACTCCGCGGCGAAGGGCCGGACTGTTTCACGTGAAACATCACCCCATCCCGCGCGTGCCGAGTTGGCTGCTGTGGAAGAACAGTTGCGGGATCTTTTCAAGACTCGGGTGCGTGTGCTCTATGCAGAGGATCGCGGGAAGATCGAGATCGAGTTCTACGGACAGGACGATCTCAATCGGATTCTGGAGCTGATCGGAGGGATCTGGAACCGGCGGCCCGTTTAAGGGAGGCTAGCGCCTGTCTAGAAGAGAGTCTTCTTCGCTTCCCTGCGCACCTCGATGACCTTGAGCCGGGCGGCTTCGATGTCCTGGACAAGCGTTTTGCGGGCCTCAAGGAAGGCCTGCCCCCCTTGGCGCAAAATGTAGGCCGGATGGAGGGCGGCAATTGCGTAGCGCGCATAGGGAACCTCGAAGAACTTTCCTCGCTCTTGAATCATCCGGAAGTTCTTGTGGATCAGAAGGTTGGCCGAAGGGGCTCCCAGGCACAGTACTACTAGGGGCTTCACGATCTCCAACTGCTGCTGCAACCAGGGGTTACAGGCGGCGATCTCCTGAGGGGTGGGAGCACGGTTGCGCTTGCGCCCGTTCTCCACTACGCACGCCCTGCACTTGACGACATTGGCAATATACACGTGCCTGCGGGTGATGCCGTTCTCGGCCAGGCACTCGTCTAGCAGGGCACCGGCCCTGCCCACGAAAGGCCGTCCCGTCAGGTCTTCCCGTTCTCCCGGTCCTTCCCCCACGATCATCAGAGGCGCCTGAGGGTTGCCTTCCCCGAACACTACTGTCGTCCGGGTTTGAGAGAGTCCGCATGCCGTGCATGTGGCGGCCCGGGCAGCAATTTGAGCCAGCTGAACGGCCGGGTCCTGCACCTCAATCACTCGGAAGCCTCCGCCAAAGCGTGCAGCTTGCCCCACACCTCTTCCAGCGCCTCAGGAAGCACCTTGGTATCGGCCAGGACGGGCATGAAGTTCGTGTCGCCGTTCCACCGGGGAACGATATGCAAGTGGATGTGGTCCAGGATTCCTGCGCCGGCCACCCTCCCCAGATTGATCCCCACGTTGAACCCGTCCGGATTTCCCATCTTCCGCAGCAGGGTGATTGCTTCATCCACCAGGTCCATGAGCTGCAGCCGAGCTTCGGAGGGTAGCTCGGAGATCTCTGCCGTGTGCTGATAGGGGGCAGCGAGCAGGTGACCGTTGTTGTAGGGAAAGGCGTTCAACATCAGGAACCCGAATTCCCGCCGGCGCACAATCATCGCATCCCGGTCATCCAGTCTGGGTTTGTCGCAGAAGATGCACCCTGATGTCTCCGGGGTGTTGATATACTGCATCCTCCATGGTGCCCATAGCCGTTCCAAGCGTGCTTCTCCTGTGCTTATGCTGTCAGCTCTTCCCACCGGTCTTTGAGCGCTCCAGGAAGTTGACCCGCAGGTCCGTCAGTGTCTGGCGGATCTGGCGGTTCGACTCCTCGTCCAGATAGGGATACAGGCGTCGGGCGACGTCTTCAAACGTGTCGATCGCCAGCCGTGCCTGGTTCAGATCCACCTCGGCCTTGCGGGTCACAGGATCTGCAATCAGTCCCATCCACTGCCAGGCCGCAGCGCCGAGAAGGCTGAGCACATAAGCCAGCAGATCGGGCACCTCGGCGCTCATCTGCTCGCCACTCTCGCGGACGGTCTGATCTTGCGCTGGCTGCGCGCCCGCTCCGCTGAAGCTCGCAGCCTCCGCTTGTCCGGTCTGTGAGTCCTCCTCTGCGGGAGCTTTGCTGGGAGACTCCTCACCTGTTATCAGACGCCGCTTGTCAACCACCTGGAAGCCTTCTGTCTCCTGATCCGGCATCGTAATGAACTCCTTCCGTTCGAGCAAACCCGTGCTGCGACAGGACTCGGCCCGCCTGTGGCCCGTTCCTTGCGCCTGAGTGGACCGGCCTAACGAAACGATCACCGGCGCGTGAATCAGATTATCTCATTCCCCCGCTGCCAGGCAATGACGCCCCGTCTGAGATGCCGCCATACGGCATCTCAGACGGCGCCTTTGACCATCTCCAGGAATTCCTTCTCGGAGACCACCCGCACCCCCAACTCAGCCGCCCTGGCCAGTTTGCTGCCAGCCTTCTCTCCCGCTATCACGAGATCCGTCGAACGGCTTACGCTGGACTTTGCCTCTGCTCCCAGCCGGCGGGCCAGAGCCTCCGCCTCTTCCCTTGTCATGCTTTCCAGTGTCCCTGTGAAAACCACGCTCTTGCCCTTCAGCGGACTCTCCTTCCCCTCTCCCGTTTCTGCCGGGGCCTGCGGAGCCACGCCTACCGCCAGGAGGCTTTCCACCGCCGCTATGTTCCGGGGGTCACTGAAGAAAGTGGCCACCTCCCGTGCGATGACCGGCCCGATCTGGTCAATATCAGCCAGGTCCTCTTCGGATGCTTTCATCAGAGCGTGGATGTCGCGGTATCGCGAAGCCAGAATACGCGCAACGTGCTCGCCCACGTGCCGGATGCCAAGAGCAAAGATGAAGCGGTCGAGAGGTGGCCTTTTTGATCCAGAGATGGCCTGCAGGATATTTCGCGCCAGCTTCTCCTTTACGCCGTCAAGCTGCAGCAAATCCGCCGCCGTAAGCCGGTAGAGGTCCGCCGGTTCGCCGACAAGACCCTTCTCCAGCATCTGAGCCAGTGTCGCCGGTCCGATGCCATCCATGTCCATTGCTCCCTTGGAGCAGAAATGGACCAACCGTTCCAGCCGCTGAGCAGGGCACGAATAATTCGTGCACCGCGCGACTGCCTCCCCCTCCTCCCGTGTGACAGGCGCTCCGCAGGCCGGACAGCGATCCGGCATCCGGAACGGTTTCGCATCTGGCGGGCGTTCGTCCAGAATCACCGAGACCACCTCGGGAATCACGTCGCCCGCCCGCTGCACGACCACTCGGTCCCCCACGCGGACATCCTTTCGGCGGATCTCGTCCTCGTTGTGCAAGGTGGCTCGCGATACAGTCACACCGCCGATCTTCACCGGCTCCAGCTCCGCCACCGGCGTGAGCGCCCCGGTGCGACCCACCTGCACCACGATGTCCCGGACCGTGGTGACCGCCTGTTCCGCCGCAAACTTGTAGGCCACCGCCCAGCGCGGGCTCCGCGAGACCGCGCCCAGCCGCTCCTGCAGCGCGAAGTCGTTTACCTTGATCACCACTCCGTCAATCTGGTAATCCAGCTCCCCTCGCCGCTCCGCCCATTCTCGGCAGAACTCGCGGGCTCCGGCGATGCCTTGGCTCACCCGCGTGTGCGGGTTGACAGGGAAACGCCACTCTTTCAGCATCTCCAGAGCCTGCAAATGGTTGCTTGCTATGGGTTGAGACACCATCCCCAGTCCGTAGGCAAAGAACCTTAGCCGTCTGCTTGCGGTGACGCTGGGGTCCAGCTGACGCAGAGAACCCGCCGCAGCATTTCGTGGATTGGCGAAGAGAGGCTGACCCTCCCGGCTTCTCTCCTCATTGATCCGCCGGAATTCCGCAACGCTGAGATAGGCCTCTCCGCGGACCTCCAGAAGCTCGGGCGGTTCGATGGAGTCGGCTGGCAGAGAAAGGGGTATGGATTTCACGGTTCTCAGGTTCGCAGTGATGTCTTCCCCTCTTGTGCCATCGCCGCGCGTGGCTCCCTGCACCAGAACGCCACGCTCGTAGGTGAGTGAAACGGCTAGCCCGTCTATTTTCAGCTCGCAGACGTACTCAATGCTCTCCGGGGCATCTGCGCCGAGGAAGCGTTTGATGCGCGCATCGAACTCTTCCAGCTCCTCTTCCCCGAAGGCGTTGGCAAGGCTAAGCATCGGAGCCCGGTGGATAACGGTCCGGAATTCCTCCGCCGGAGGCGCTCCGACGCGCTGCGTCGGGGAATGGGGAGTGCGTAGTTCCGGATACTGCTCTTCCAGTCGCTCCAGTTCGCGGAATAACCGGTCGTATTCCGCATCGTCCACCAGAGGCGAGTCCAGCACGAAATAATGGTAGTTCAGCTCCTCGATGCGCTCGCGCAGGCGAGCCGCCTGCTGTGCGACATCCTCTGGCACTCCGTTTCCCATAGTTTGCTCCTCTGCAAAGCTCCCTCTGCCGGTGTGGCTCACCAGCGGGTTTATTCTAGCCTTCCGGCAGTCGCTGTGACGAGCCTGGCGCTTAGACAATCTCTGCGCCCGCGGCTATAGTATCACCGGCTCGGGAAAACGCGCGCCGGACGGCGCGCGGAGAGGAGGTTCGACAAAAGTGGCGGTCATCTACGGGCGGAAGTATACGAGGAAGGAGCTTCTGAAGCACGTCGGCGATATCTCCCAGATCGCGGCCATCCGCAGCGTCCGGCTGCAGGACGGTCCCGAAGACGCGGTGCGCGCGCTTGAGTTCAAGACTGGCTCCGGCTTCCAGTTCGACGTGCTTGTGGATCGCGGGTTCGACATCTCCAATGCGTCGCACAACGGGCGCGCGCTGAACTGGAGGTCGGCCACGTCCGACCAGCACCCGGCCCATTTCGAGCCGGAAGGGCTGGGCTGGTTGCGCACCTTTTACGGCGGCCTGGTGCTCACGTGCGGGCTTTCGCAGGCGGGGGCGCCGTGCGAGGACCAGGGGCAACAGCTGGGACTTCACGGCCGGATCTCTCACACTCCTGCGCGAGAGGTCTCCGTGCGCCAGTATTGGGACGGGGATGAGTTCATTCTGGAAGCGCGGGGCAGGATGCGCGAGAGCGTTGTCTTTGGCGAGAATCTTTGCCTGGAGCGCACCATCTCCTCCGCGCTGGGCTCCAACCGCCTGCGCATCCGGGACACTGTCACCAACGAGGGCTATGAGACCCGGCCGCACATGATGCTGTATCACATAAACATCGGATTCCCCGTTGTGGATGCCGGATCCCGGATTCTGGCGCCCTCTATCTCCTCGGTGCCGAGGGACGAACGCGCACAGGTGGAGCAGGAAAAGTGGATGGAGATGCTGCCTCCCATTCCCGGCTTTGAGGAGCGCGTGTACTTCCACTCCATGCAGGCGGATTCCGAGGGTTATGTGACGGTGGCGCTGGTCAATGAGAACCTGCCCGGAGGCCCGTTCGGCGTCTGGGTGCGCTACCGGCAGGTCACGTTGCCCCGCTTCGCGGAGTGGAAGATGAACGGAGCCGGAGTCTACACCTGCGGACTGGAACCGGCGAACTGCAGCGTTCTGGGACGTGCGAAGGAGCGCGAAGCAGGCACACTGGTGCACCTGGAGCCTTGGGAGTCCCGCGAATACGATGTCGAGATCGGGGTCATCGACTCCGAGGCGGAACTCTCGCGCGTCCGGGCTGCCATCGAGGCATGCCTGTGATGGACTGCTCCGACCTGAAGATCTTCTCCGGCAGCGCTAACCCGGAGCTGGCGAAGGGCATCGCCGCCTATCTTGGTTGCGAACCCGGCAAGCTGCTCTCGCAGCGATTCTCGGACGGCGAGTTATACGTCAAGTTTGAGGAGAGCGTGCGGGGAAAGGATGTCTATGTGGTGCAGCCCACCTGTCCGCCGGTGGACCAGCACCTGGTGGAGCTACTGGTGCTGCTGGATGCCCTGAAACGTGCCTCCGCGGAGCGCATCACCGCCGTGATTCCGTACTACGGTTATGCGCGTCAGGAGAAAAAGGATCGGCCCCGCGAGCCTATCACGGCCAAGCTGATCGCGGACCTGCTGCGCACGGCCGGAGCGGGGCGGGTCATCACTATGGACCTCCATGCGGAGGCGATCCAGGGGTTTTTTGATGTGCCGGTGGACCATCTGACCGCCCTGCCTTTGCTGACCCGCCACATCCAGGAACTGGGGCTGCAGGATGTGGTTGTGGTATCGCCGGACGAGGGCCGGGTGAAGAAGGCCCGGCAGTTGACCAACCGGCTGGGAGCACCGCTTGCGGTGGGTTACAAGTACCACCCGGCCCCGAATGTTGCCGAAGTGACGCACATTGCGGGAAATGTCGAGGGGCGCGTGCCCGTCATTATCGAGGACATGATCGCGACCGGGGGCAGCGTGACAGAGTGTGTGGACATGCTTTTACAACACGGAGCGCGCCCCGAGGTCTATGTGGCCTGCACGCACGGTTTGTTCACGGGCAACGCGAAGGCGAACCTTGAGCGCCCCGAGATCCGGGAGATCGTGTGCGCCAACACCGTGCCGGTGCCACCAGAACGATGTCCCGCCAACGTTACGCGCCTGGATGTCGCCCCGCTATTCGGGGAGGCGATCCGCAGGCTGCGGGATCACGAGTCCATCTCGTCGCTTTTTGACTGACCACTTCCCTGGAGCGGCCACTCCGTTAGCCGTCGCCCAGTGGCGGCCGGGAGAGGCGCAAGGAGAAATACGATAGATGGCGGTCTATGACACGCTGCTGAACCTGAGAACGGCGAAGAAGTTCGAAGCTCTGGATGTGACGGACCTGGTGGCCAGGGCTGTTGCGGAATCGGGCATCAAAAAGGGCATTTGCAGTCTCTTTGTACCGCACACTACCGCCGGAGTCTCGGCAAACGAGCATTTCGATCCCAACGTACCGCACGACATCCTCACCACCTTGGCTGGCCTGGTGCCGGAGGATGCCTCTTATGGTCATCCGGAGGGAAACGCGCCGGCTCATATCAAGGCATCCATCGTCGGCTCCTCCCTCTGCGTGCCCGTGCGGGACGGGCAGCTTGCGCTCGGGCGCTGGCAGGGGATCTATCTGATGGAGTTCGACGGACCCCGCTCCCGCCAGATGCACGTGACGGTCATCGGCTAAGCCAGGCAGGGCAACCTAGAGGTTATTCTTCGTCCCCGGTAAAGAGGGTTCGCGTGCCGGGAGCCTGTTCGTCTGCCGGGAGTGTCCCGTCGGCGCCGTCCTCGTCCCACTCCTCCGGCGGCACCCCGAGAAACAGCGCCCGGTCCAGCCACTTTACATGCGCTGTCCAGCGACCCGCCTCACCGCGGGCTGCTGAACCGGCCATTTCGCGGCGCATCAGGTGCATTTTGGAGTCCAGGTCCTCGATATAGTGGATGGCGACCGCCTCTGGAAACATCGGCACGCGCGGTGAGCCGTACTCCAGGCTCCCGTGGTGACTGACGATGATGTGCGTCAGCAACATCCGCCAGTCTTGTTCGAAGCCGGGGATGGCATCCATCAACTCGTTTGCGATCAGCACTCCCTGCGGAATGTGGCCCATCAGCAGGCCGGCGTCGCTTTGCGCGATGCGCCGGGACCAGACATATTCCCGCGTCTTCCCGATGTCGTGCAAGACGGCGCCCGCGACCAGCAGGTCGCGATTCAGCTCTCCATAGTGAGACGCCACCGCCTCTGCCATCTTCACCACGGAGAGAGTGTGTTCCAGCAAGCCTCCCAGATACGCGTGGTGTACGCGTACGGCTGCCGGAGCTTCCCGGAACATTCGGCCGACCTCAGTGTCCCCGGTGGCCATCTCCAGAAGCTGCCGGACTTTGTCATTGCGCACCCGCCGGATATGACTCTGCAGTTCCCTGGCCATCTCCTCTACAGGCCGGGGCGCCACGGGCAGAAAGTCACGGGGATCCACCTCTTCCGTCACGGGCGACAGGTGATCCAGCGTCACCTGCAACCGGCCCTGGTAGGTGTCTACCCTACCGATGATCCGCAGGTAGTCGCTTGTGCGTGCCGCCTGCTGCTGCGCATCTGATGCCCGCCAACGGATGGCCTCCACGCTGCCCGTGCGGTCCTGCAGCTTCATCCGCACGTATGCGCTGCCGTCGCGCGCCGTCTTGACCTCCACGTCGCTCACCAGGAAGACACCCTCCACGTGAGCATTCTCTCTCAGTTCACCGACCCAGATGGACCTCAAGCCGTCTCCTTTCCATCCCACCTCCCGATATCAGCGCCGGGGCAGATCTCTGTACATTCCCAAGTTTGAATCGGACGCTGGGACGGGATAACTCTTTTCATGGTATAGCTAGTGAACCCCGCCGGAGAGCGGCAGATCCGCCGGCTCCGGCGGAGCATCTCCAAACGACAGGCAGGCAAGTATGGCCGTTTCCGCAAAAGAGTTCAACGAGGCGGATTTCCGCGCCGCCATCAAGGAAGACCATCGCCCGTGGGGCAAGTTCCGCGAGTATCCCATAGAGGGCGTCGGGGCAGTCAAGATCATCACGGTGAATCCCGGAGCGGTGCTTTCGCTGCAGTACCACAACCGGCGGGCGGAGTACTGGATCGCGCTCGACGAAGGGCTGCAGATCGAGGTGGATGACCGCGTCATCACACCCGAGCCCGGGGACGAGGTGTTCATTCCGCGGGGCGCAAAGCACCGGCTGCGGGGTGTGGGTGACAGGCCGGCCCGGATCATGGAGCTGTGGCTCGGTGATTCCTCGGAGGACGACATCGTCCGCCTGGAGGACGCATACGGCCGCACCTGACGCCGAGAAAAACATAGAGATAAGAATGATTACTATTGCTATGCCTGCCCGATTACGGGTATAACACTTTGGCGGCTGCACGCGCAGCCGGTCTCCTGCCGGGGCTTCCGGCAAGCAAGTGGATGGAGGATAGCAGACGATGACGCATTGTTGTGAGGAAGTCGCGATGGTCGGCAAGCCGGCCCCCGACTTCACGATGAAAAGCACGAAGAATATCGAGAAGCTGGACGAGCCTGTGTCGCTCAGCGACTACAGGGGCAAGTGGCTGATCTTCTTCTTCTACCCGCTGGACTTCACGTTCGTGTGCCCGACCGAGATCACCGCTCTGTCGGACCGCTATGAGGAGTTCGTCGAGCTGGGCGCTGAGATCCTGGGTTGCTCCACAGATTCCGTGTTCAGCCACCGCGCCTGGCTCAACACGCCTCGCTCCCAGAACGGCATTCAGGGCTGCAAGTATGTGCTGGCCTCCGACATCACCAAGGAGGTCTCCCGGAAGTACGGCGTTCTGGTGGAGGAGGAGGGAATCGCCCTGCGTGGTCTGTTCATCATTGACCCGGAGGGCATTCTGCGCTACTCCGTGATCACGGACCTCAATGTGGGCCGCAGCGTGGATGAGACCCTGCGCGTGCTGCAGGCGCTGCAGACCGGCGGGCTCTGCCCGTCCGACTGGAAGCCCGGCAAACCGACCCTGGGCTGAGCGCGTCACGGTGAACGGACTGGAAAGGAAGACGAATCCATGCCGCTGAAGAACGGAGCACCCATTCCCTCTTTCGACGCCGCCACGGAGTGGATCAACGGCGAAGTGGGCGCCGCGGATCTGGAAGGTTCTCCTTCGCTCATCTACTTCTGGGCCATCTCTTGCTACATCTGCAAGAACAATCTGCCCAAGCTCCAGGAGTGGAGAGAGCGCTACGGCGACGCCCTCCAGATGGTGGGCTTCCACACGCCGCGTCAGGAGAGTGACATGGACGTCGAGGCGGTGAAGAAGGCCGTCGAGGAGCTTGGTATTCCGGACCCCATCGGCATTGACAACACGCACGGGGTGACGGAAGCTTTCGAGAATGCGTTCTGGCCGGCCTACTTCCTTTTCGACGCCGAAGGCAAGCTTCGGGCTCGCAGCGCGGGGGACGTCGGCCTTTCCGTCATTGAGAAGACCCTGGAAAAGGTGATGGAGGAGGCTGCGTCCCCGGCCGGAGCCTGAGGAGTAGCCCTCATCCATCGGGGGATACAGACCCTTTCACGGGGCGGCCAGTCGGCCGCCCCGGCCTTATTCTAAGACTAAACTGGATGGAAATCTTCCGGGCGGACCTCCACCCGCTGGCCGCCGGATTGCTCGGATTCCACGCAACGCAGCATCAGGGCGGTGGCCACCGCCGCGACCTCTGCCCCGCACAGAGGCTCCTCGCCGGTCCGGATGCAACGGGCGAAATCCGTCAGCAGGGCATAATGCCCTTTGTCCGGTTGCACGGGAAGGATGGAGTTGTCCCCCTTCTCCTGTGCCTCGCGCTGAGCGGCCTGGGTCCGGCGGTAGTACCCCTCGATCCCCTGCTCCGCGATCTCAGGGTAGCGGTCGTTCCAGAAGGGGAAGGTCGTGCGGAACGGCTCGTCAACAACACCGGCCACCCGCATTTCGCACAGATGGTCCAGCACGATGACCGCGCCGTTGTGGTAGATCTCCACCAACTCCTTCGGGTAGCCGAAGCTGCCGAAGATGCTCTCGAAGATCACGGCAAGCGATCCGTCCTCGTATCCCACCGTGATGACGTGGTTGCCGATCCGTTCCCCGGCCACCTGCACCCAGCACGGCTGCGATGGGACAAAGCAGCCCGCCAGATCCAGGAAATGCGTCATCTCGTTGACCAGCGCTCCCGCCTGGAATGCCCATTTTTTCCACGACCAGTAGTCGTCGTTGATCCGGATGAGCGCCATCGTGCGGCGCTCTCCCTCCAGTGTGGGGCGCTCGTGGCCTTCCCGGTCCCATCGCCAGGGGGGTGATATGGGCCTGTCCCGGTGCTTCTGCAGCACGCGGACTGCCTCCCGCACGGCCGGAGCGGCGCGGCGGTTGTGTCCCACCGTGAAGCGGATACCCGTCTCCCTCACCACCTGCAACACGCGCCGGAGCTCCGGGAAGCTCTCGGCCATCGGCTTTTCCACGTAGATGTGCTTCCCCGCCCTGGCGAACAGCTCGATGAGCGGCAGGCGCGCGCTGTGGCTGGCCGCGATCAGCACAGCCTCGCATTCCCGGTCCCCGGCCACCTCGGCCGCGTCGGATGTCTGGCGCTCCGGTCCGAAGCGCTCCACCGCTGTCTGCAGGGCGTGCGGGTCCGGGTCGCAGCACCACAGAAGCCGGAAATCCGGATGCCGCGAAAGGTTGGGCAGGTGCATCCCCTGCGCCATCATCCCGCAGCCGACCACAGCGATGCCGATCTTGTCCAATGCGTGTTTTTCTCCTCAGGAACGCTTTAGATAGGCGCGCTCGTCCGCTCCACCTTCCAGATGACGCTCCACGAGAGGGTCTCTCCGGGCTCGGCTGTCTGGCAGGTCCCCTCCTTGAAAGCCATATCGAGCCGGCTGATGCTTCCCGCCACCGGTTCCAGTGCGCATTCGAACCGCCTGATTCCCTCCTCGTCCGGGTATCCGCCGTTGTTCCACCAGATGGCCAGTGTGGGGAACGTCCCGACCGGATACCAGGCCGACAGCCGGATGCCCTCCGCGAACTCGACAGCGAATTCCCCGGGAGCCGCGTTCTGAAGGTAAAGCATGACCGCGGTCCCCTCCGGCCTTCCAAGAAGCCATCCGGCCAGCGCTCCGGCCGTCATCTCTGGTGGAGGCTCCCCCATCTCGGCGATCAATCCCCTGAAGGAGGGCAGAACCAGCGAGCGGATCTTGCGGACTGGCATCAGGGGATGCATAACGTGCTGGAACGGGACGGTCTCCCCACCTTCGTTGCGGACCCGGAAGCGCCATTCCAGCGCGGACTCCGAAAAGGCCATCTGTCTCTCGAAGAAGAGCGGCAGCGCACGGCTGCGGACTCGGCAGGTAAGGGTATTGCCTGCTGTTTCGCATTCCCAGGGCAGCCAGCACAGCTCGCCGTGATCCGGCACTTCCCACTGCAACTCCGGATAAAGGCAGGCGTCCACTGAAGGGAGACAGTCGTCGTATCCGTATACCGGACGCGTCTCGTAGCGGCCAAAGTCCGAAGCAGGGGGCCGAAACGAGGAAGGAGCCTCCGTCAGGAGGCTCATTCCCTCGAAACGCAGCATCGAAATCCGGGCGCCGTCCTCGGGCAGGACTTCCACCTCCCACGGACCGGCAGCGAACCGGATGCTTCTCACAGCGCGATCGCCCGGACCCCTGTCAGTTCGCAGAACGCCACCAGATCATCATAGAGGTGCGCTCCGTAGCCCAGACAGGCGTATTCGTTGTTCCAGGCTTCCACCAGAGCATCCATGTCGCAGTGAGCGGTCACGAACCCGTGGGGCCAGAAGGGGATGCCGCATTCGTTGCGCCGGTCCTGGATGGTTTCCGCGGGAGGCTCGAATATGGTGCAGCGCGTGACGACCATCTCGAACTCCCCGTTGTCTCGTCCCAGGCGTGCCAGTACGCCTTCTCCCACCTTGCACACCAGCTCCACGGAGAGCCCGCCTGCCTCGCCTTCCGTGGGGATCCCGTGCTCTGCGAAACCGGCCGGGCCCAGCTTTCCGGCCAGAGACGGCGGGCACGCTCCGTCGCCGATGATCTTGATCTCTCCGGTCTTCTTGTCAATGTGCTGCAGATCCCCGTAGTACACGCGTTCGCGGCTGAGGTCGGTCAACAGCTTCACGGTCAGAGCGGTGTTGAAGTCTCCCAGCGTGGAGGTTCCCACGCCGTCTTCCAGCATCATGCTCTGCGCGAAGCAGGTGGCGCTGTAGTCGTCGCCCAGTCCGGGGAAGCTCTGGATGGTGTAGAAATCCCAGCCGTTTTTCTCCACCAGCTTCTTGATGGCCAGGTAAAGCCGGATGCTGCGATCCGCCACGTCGCCTTCCGGGATGGGCTGACTGAACAGAGGCTGGATGCGGGCTCTGGCCGCGGCCAGCTCCTCCGCCGTGACGGACCTGGCGGTCTCGATGAGCTCCGTGGTGTCACGGCTGTCTATGTCTATGCCGAACGTGGCCATCCACTGCGACGGGTCCGCCACGCCGCAGGTCTGCCCCATCCCGCGGCCGCCGAACGCCCCGATGGTGCTCATATTCAGGCGGTTCTTCATATGCGCCGCGCGGCAGTAACTGACGATCCTGCCGATCTCATCGGGATCCCCGCAGTCGCCGTAGACGAACCGGTGCGGGATGCCCACCTCCTTCAGAGCGCCGTGCATCACCAGCCCGCCCACCGGCCGCCATCCCTGGGATCCAGGGTTCGTCCACAGCACAATGCCCTTGCCGGTCAGAGCGTAATCCCGGATGGGTGCGATCAGGTGAGCCGCCCATACCCAGGTGCCGGAAAACAGCACCAACGCGTCCACGTCATCCATCTTCTTGAAGCGCGAGAAGCACTCCCGCGCCTCCTGCTTGCTGGCGATGATGAGATCGTGCTCCACCAGCTCCAGCCCTGCGCTTCTCAACGCCTCTTTAGCCCTGGCCACCAGAGCATCATCGATGAACGGCGTCCCCATCGGGTCCTGCAGGCCGTCCTTGTGGACTCCGTAGACGATGAATCCGACGCGCGGCGTGATCATACTGCTGTCCTCCTTCGTGACTGTGAAAAGCTCCGGCTGGAAAGCTCCAGCCGGAGCGGACCTCTCAGCCCACCTTACCTTCGAGCTGCTCCCGCAGCCCTGGGACGATCTTCAGCGCGTTGCCGTAATACAGCTTCCTCAGCACATCATCCGGCAGGCCAATGCCACAGACCTTCCAGCGGTGGCGGCCGAAGGTACCATCGTAATCGGGCGGTGTGAGGTGCTCGTCGAAAGTCTCGTAGAAGCGCCAGTGGAAGCGGTACAGCTCCGGCGACGCTGGCATATCCGTTCCGAAGTAGATACGGTCCTGGTGGCGTATATGGAACTCCCGGGCGCTGTAGGGCTGGCGGCCCAGCTCGTCCAGCCGGGCGGAGAAGTCCAGGTAGACGTTGGGATGCCGCTGAAGTAGTCCGTCCAGCCACTCCAGATTTTCCGGCCAGTTCGCCCCGTGGGGGAGAAGGAACGTGGTGGTGCGGTGGCTGGCGATCAGATTCTCCAGGTGCTCCAGGAGCTCGGCGTGCGACGGGAAGCGCTGACGGTCGCAGAAGCTCCAGTCCGGATACTTCTGCAGGGAGTCATAGTGCTCGTTCTCCGGTGTGACAGGATCGAAAAAGCCGATCGGGTCCGCCTGATGGATCAGCACCGGTACACCCAGACGTCCCGCTTCTTCCCAGATCTCAAACAGGCGCGGGTCGTCCGGGCTGACCAGCCGCCCGGATGCGTCCCGCCAGATGAGTCCGAGCTCCTTCAGGATCTTCAGCCCCCTCGCGCCTCGCTCCACGTGATCCCGCAGAATCCGGATGGTCCGCTCCACGAACTCGGAAGCGTCCTGGAAAAGCGGCTCCTCGCGCGCCTGCCCGAACGTGGCGGCCGTGAAACCCAGGAAGCGTCCCGGAAAGCGCGACGTGCTGCGGAAGAATTCCCCGATGTCGCCCTGACGCAGGATGTAGCCTCCGCCTCCCCACTCGACCGTCAGGTTGGCGGTCAGGTCGCAGTAGGCCGCAACCCCCGTCTCGTCCATGATCTGCACCACGCCGTCCAGAGATTCCCACCGGGCCCACAGATGATTGTGCAGGTCCACCACGGGAAACCGGGCGCGCGCAGGTGTGTTGTCCGGTCTGATAAGATAGCCGCCCACGTGCTCAGGCCTCCTTTCACGGGCCTTCGCCGCCGGGCGGTCTGCTTCCTGCCGTGGGGAAACTCTAGGAGGAATAGCTCAGCAATCTCTGCTCTCCCTCCAGAGCGCGCAGCGGCGTCAGGTCCTGCGTCACCTCCAGCGTACCCAGATACGCTCCCTGCGGATCCCGCACCGCGAAGTAGCGGATGTGGACGAACCGTCCGTGGAAGTTGATCCAGAACTCTGCGACATTCTGTCGACCCTCTTTGAAGTCGCGCAGAATCTGATCCACCACATTCACGCTCTTCGGAGGATGGCAGTGCTGAACCTTGCGCCCGATGACCGCCCGGCTGCGGGAGAAGATCCGCTCGGGTCCTTCACTGAAGAAGCGCACCGTGTCATCCGCATCCACGAATGTCAGGTCTACGGGTAGCGTGCGGAAGATGGCCTCCAGCTGATCGAAGGTGAGAGAACCGTTCGGGAATACTACGCTGGCGTTCGACGGTGGCTTCAAGGGATTCACCGGCGCGGCCTGCTCCGGCGGCCGGTAGCCCTCCCGAGGCTCCACCAGACACCAGCCGTACTGCGGCGACTGCTGATGGATTTCGGCCCATTCGTCCTCGGTGAGCGTCTCGAGGGCCATCGGGAACAGGATGTTCTCCTCCTTGTAGATCATCTCCTCCACCGCGTGCAACGCAGGCTCCACGGTCTCCGCCAGCCTCTCCGGCCTGACGCCGTATGCCGGTTGGAAGCGCGCCGCCGCGTCGTGGGCGGCCTTCAGCAGCGCTCGCGCCTCATCGTCTTTGCCCCACATCACCTTGGAAGGTCCGGTGATGCCATGGCGCTCCAGGAAGGAGAAAAGCAGATGCTCCTTGCGCGAGTAGTGCTTCTCCACGTCCATCAACTCGTTCAGGGCCACGCGCAGCCGCAGCAGGGGTGGCTCGGCCTCGTCAGCTGACGCCGAGTGTGCCAGATCGCGGAGCGCCTCGCGCGCCGCCGTCACGGACGCGGCAAGCGCCTGATTCTCGCGCCGGAACGTATCCACGGGATGCCCCGGCGGAACCTCCAGGCCGGCCGGCGGCGCGATGAAGTCTCGTAGAACAGAGGCGTGCAGGTCGCACATGGACTGCACTTCCTGCACGCTCATCCCCTCGGCGATGAGCTCCTGCTCCATCGCCGCGATCTCTGTGGCGTCGGTCTGGCGCACCAGCTCGGCCAGCTGGCTTCGCACCTGCTCAGGGGCCTGTCCGGAGTGCATGTGCTTGATGATATGCTTGAGTGTCTCGATCCTGTGCTGGCGATTATTGATCAGCTCGCTCATCTCGCGTCCTCCTTGCAATCCTATAATGGGTTGCTGCGGACAAGCGAGCCTTGACCGGGGTCAAAGTTGCCGCGAAACGGTTGTGACACGAAGGGTTATCTATGAGACCGGCGTTGGAACGCCTTCCCCCGGTCGAACTTCTCGGCCTTCTCCATCAGCCGCAGCACAGGCATCTTGCCGTGGGTCCACTCGTTGAACCAGCTGTCGTATTCCCAGCTCATCTGGGCGAAGAGCGCGTCCCCCCAGTATTCCGGATGGTCCGGGTTGAAACACTCGAAGATGCCCATGTTCAGAACGGCGTGTCGCACGAACCCCACGGGCGGGTACGTGGAGTCGTCCCGATTGCCCAGAAAGGCCCCGCCCTCCGTGCTGAGGATCGGAATGGGATAGGGCAGGTAGCGGTCCATCAGCAGCGTGATCAGTTCTCCGGCGCGGTAGCAGGTGTTGTCCTGTAGCAGACTCCGAAGCCGCTCCTCGGGAGTGGACCCGGGCAGGTTCTTCTCGCGGTTGAACGGATAGTCGAGAGGGTGGTTGATTGGACCCAGGTGCGCCCCGAACGCCGCTCCGGCGAACGCCTCCTCGATCTTCCCCCACCGGCGGAAGGTCTCGAAGCAATCCAGCCACCACTGCCCGGCCGAGCCGGGGCTCATCGCATAGAAGACAGGGATTCCGCCCTCTTCCTGGATGATCTTTTTGACCCGAAGCCACTGGCGGCAAAGCGCTTCCAGGGCGTCAGGTTTCTCGAACTCCTCTTTTACCCACTCGATGCCAAGATTGGGCTCGTTGCCGGCCTCAAAGTAGTGGGCGCCGGCTTCGACATACTGGCGCACGTGCCGCCGGAACTCTTCTTCCTCCCGGCCGGGGCGGGGGAAGAACGGATGCGGTTCGGGTGCGTAGAGGCGCACAACGGGCTCCACCCCCTGACGCCGCGCCGCGCGCACCATCTCTTCCTTGCCGCTCCCGCACGCCAGCACTTTGAACCAGCTAAAACCGTAGCGGCCTTTCAGCTCCCGGAAGAAGCCGTCCAGATCCTCCGGCGCCACGATGGACGAGCAGTCCGTCCGGTCATGGATTCCCCATCCCGTGTCCGGCGCGGGCGGCCGGGGATAGTCTGCAAGATCCAGCCAGGGGGGCTTTGCCCTCCCCCGATCGCAGGTGGCGGGGCCTGCTGCAGTGCAGAGCAGGGCCGCCAGAAGCACCGTCGCAGGCAGAAAACGGTTCATGGATGCAGGTCTCTCCTTCGCGCGCCCGGAAGTGTCCCATCGAGCCCGGGCGAAACGCGTCTGCATTATGGACTGCCGATCTGCTTTGCGGACACCCGGCACGGTCCGGACGCCAACGCGCCGCGCCTGACAAAACGAAGACGGAGGTCGGCCACACAAGCTCTGTCATCGTTTCCCCGGAGTGGCGCATACCGCACTGGCCGGCGCATCTGCCCGGAAGCCACCCTCTTCAAGCTCGTGATCGATCACTTTCAGCTTCCACCGCCGCTGGTCATTGGACGACAACCCCCGAATGTCCGACGCAGGTCTGCGGAGGGTGTCCGGCGAACAATGCGCTGGCAACGTTTTCTTCCGGGAGAGTCTGCAATGCGAAAAGTAAAGGCTGGAATCATCGGCACCGGGTTCATCGGGCCTGCGCACGTTGAGGCCGCGCGGCGGCTCGGCTTCGTGGAGATGGCCGCCCTCGCGGAGATGGACCAGGCCACCGCGGATGCCAAGGCCGCTCAACTGTCCATCGAAAAGGCTTACGGCGACTATCGCGCCCTGCTGGACGATCCGTCCATCGAGGTGGTGCACATCTGCACGCCCAACACCCTGCACTATCCCCAGGCAAAGGAAGCGCTGGAGGCGGGCAAGCACGTCTTCTGCGAGAAGCCTCTTGCCATGAACAGCAAGGAGTCTTCCGAGCTGGTGGAGCTGGCCCGGAAGACCGGCAAGGTCAATGCGGTGGACTTCAACTACCGGTTCTACCCGTTGAACCAGGAGGCGCGCATCCGGGTTCAGAGCGGCCAGTACGGCCGCCCGCTTGTCATCACAGGCAGCTACCTGCAGGACTGGCTGCTTCTGCCGACGGACTACAACTGGCGCATCGAGCCGGACGCGGGAGGCGAGAGCCGTGCCGTGGCGGATGTGGGCAGTCACTGGTGCGACCTGTTGATGTTCATCACCGGACGGAAGATCACCCGTGTCTTTGCGGATCTGGCGGTCATCCACAAGCAAAGGATGAAGCCCAAGAAGGCTGTGGAGACTTATGCCGGCAAGGAGCTAAAGCCGGAGGATTACGAGCCGGTGGACGTAACCACCGAGGACTACGGGACAGTGCTCTTCGAGATGGAGGGCGGGACCCGAGGAACCTTCACGGTATGCCAGGTGGCCGCCGGCCGCAAGAACCGCCTGTACTATGAGATAGACTGTGAGACCGCCGCGTTCGCCTTCGATCAGGAGGATCCGGAGCGGCTCTGGATCGGCAGCCGGGAGGGCGAGAACCGCATTCTGATGCGCGACCCGTCGCTTTTGGCAGACGAGACGAAGAAGTGCGTCAGCTATCCGGGTGGGCATCCGGAGGGGTATCCCGACGGCCTGAAGAACTTCATGAAGGCGTTCTACACGTTTGTGGCCGAAGGGAGGGATCCTTTGAGTGGAGACATCCCGTTTCCCACATTCGTGGACGGCCACAATGAGATCGCCATCGTGGAGGCTGTCCTGAAGTCTAGCAAGAGCGGGCAGTGGGTGGCTGTGGAGTATTGATCCCGCCGAGCGGCGGTGTCTTTCCGAGGGCGGCCCAAAAGGGCCGCTCCTTCGTTCTGTATGCTGCTTCCACTATGCCGGCTGTCCTGCAAGAGGGGTATCCTGTCTGAAAGCGGGACGGGAGGGGGAGGATGGAAGGCATGCCGCACGGACCGAAAAAACCGCTGCTTCCGGCGGAGGAGGTGCTGGAGCTCCTGGACTCGACGGTCACGGAGCTCAGTCGCACTGCCGTCGAGTTCGCCCGCCGCATGGAGGAGGCGGGGGAACAGCAGGAATCCCTGCCGTGTCTCTACCAGTGGCACAAACTGGAGAAAGCGGCCGTCAGATTGCTGCAAGCCCGCGAGATCGAGCACGAGTCCCTCGCGCAGGTCTCCGTGCTCACCGCCCAGAAGGAGTTGATCGCCCGGGCTGTTGCGCTGATGGACTGCCTGAGCGTGACGGGCGGCCGGAAGGAGCCTTCCGATCCCAATCTCAGGTATCCTGGAAGAAGGACGCGCAGGCATCCCTGGGGAAGGCATCAGGAAGATGAGTGGACCGGAGAAGAGGCTTAGGGCGATCGTCAAGGGGCGCGTGCAGGGCGTCGGATACCGCTATTTCGTTCAGATGGCGGCCATCGGCCTCCACCTGGATGGCCGCGTGGCCAATCTGCCGGACGGAAGCGTGGAGGTGGTGGCCGAGGGCTCGAAGGATGCTCTGGAGCAGTTCATCTCGGCTCTCTGGCAGGGACCGCGCTCCGCGCGGGTGGAGGTGGTGGAAGAGTATTGGAGCGAGCCGACCGGCGAGTTCGGCGAGTTTGCCGTTGTCAGCTCGCTCTGAGTCAACCGGCCACCCCGGGGCAGCTCACTTCACAGCCGGGATGCGTCCCTCCTCGGCGTCTAGCAGCTCGAACCAGGTGCGGATGTGTCCGAAAGCCGGGGCGAACATCCGCCTCAGCCTCTCGTAAAGAGCCTTCTCCTGCGCGGTGCGGGGTTCCCGCGTGCGCTGCTCGTAGCACCAGGTAAGGATCTCGCTGTCCGAATGGGCAGAGTCCCGCTCGCGTACCCAGTGGGCGATCTCTTCATCTTGCGCCCCGGACGCGACGAACTGCCGGAACTCTTCCGCGTCTATCCCCGTGAAGTCGAAGAACTGTCGATCCAGCGGGCAGTTGAAGTTGTACTCCCCGTTTGTGCCCGCAATGGTTGCGCGGCACTTATCCACGATGCGCGCCAGCAGCACATAGCCGCCCAGCTCCTCGGCCGGGCTGCGTGGAAATGTCTTGGTAAGATCGGGTGCGTTGTTCAATGCGGATCTCCTCCTCAGATCTCCCCTGATTGGGTGGGCTTCAAACCGTGTTCGCTAACAGAGGACGGTCTGCCGTCTCATCCCAAACAGGCTTCAGGCGCGCGCCAGTTCCACCGCCTTGGCCGCGGCTTCCTGCATGGTCTCCGCCGGGATCAGGCCGGAGCCATCCAGCAGTTTCCTGCCCGCCTCGGCCTCCGTTCCCGCAAGACGGATGACCATCGGGACACGGACATCCAAACCTTCGCGGGCTGCCAGGATCCCCCGGGCCACCTCGTCCCCGCGAGTGATGCCGCCGAAGACGTTGAAGAAGACACAGCGCACACGCGGATCCAGCAGCACGATCTCCAGGGCGTTGCGGACCAGCTCAGCTCTGGCTCCTCCGCCGATGTCCAGAAAGTTGGCCGCTTTTCCTCCGGCCATGCGGACCTCGTCAATGGTCGCCATCACTAGCCCCGCACCGTTTCCGATGACCCCAATATCCCCCTCCAGTCGCACATACTGGATGCCCCGGCGCCGCGCTTCCGCCTCAATTGGGTCTTCCCCCTCATCCTCCCGCAGCGCGGCGAGCTCCTGTTGGCGGAACAGGGCGTTGTCGTCTATCACCATCTTGGCGTCCGCCGCCACCAGCTCGCCCTCCTCGGTGAGCGCCAGAGGATTCACTTCGGCCAGCACGGCGTCCGATTCCAGATATGCCTGCATCAGCTTCTGAAGCAGATCCACGGCCCCCTGCAGAACCCCTGCCGGTATGCCCCCGCGCTTTGCCACGTCCAGAGCGTGCCAGCTCCGGAAGCCGACAACCGGATCCACGGAATGCCGGGCGATCTTCTCAGGGGTCTTCTCCGCCACCTCCTCGATGTCCACCCCGCCCGCCGCGCTCACGATGACCGTGTTTCGCTGGGAGGCCCGGTCCAGCGCAATCCCCAGATAGTACTCTTCCCGGATATCCAGCGCGGGCTCCACCAGCACCTTGCGCACAGTCAGCCCTTTGATGTCCATCCCCAGGATGGCACCTGCGGCATTGAAGGCTTCCTCCGGTGTCCGGGCCACCTTCACGCCGCCCGCTTTGCCTCTGCCGCCCACGTGCACCTGAGCCTTGATGACCACCGGCGCTCCAAGAGCCGCCGCGTGCTCGCGAGCGTCTTCGGGGGTCTCGCAGACCGCACCATCCGGAGCTGGGGCCCCGTAACGCCTCAGCACCTGTTTCGCCTGATATTCGTGGATCTTCATCGCGCGCTTTCCGTTCTTGAGTTTCGTCTTCTTTTGCGGCAGCGGCCCGCCCTTCCTTCCGGGGCGGGCCGCTCGCCCGTTGACTGTCTTTCCCCTGGCCGGGAGCGGGCCAAACCCGGCCCTAGCCGCCCTCCTCTTCGTAGCGCTCGCGCAACATCGCCACCACGTTCGGGTCTGCCAGAGTCGTCGTGTCGCCCAGCGCCCGGCCCTCGGCGATATCCCGGAGCAACCGGCGCATGATCTTACCGGAACGGGTCTTCGGGAGCTCCGATGTGAAGATGATGTCATCCGGGCGGCTGATGGCTCCAATCTTCTTGACCACGTGCTCCTTCAGCTCGTCCTGAAGCTCCGCGCCGGCCTTGAACCCGTCCTTCACCGTAACGAAGGCCGCGATGGCCTGACCCTTAAGGTCGTGGTGCTTCCCGATGACCGCCGCCTCGGCCACGGCAGGATGATCCACCAGTGCGCTTTCCACCTCCATGGTGCTGATGCGGTGTCCAGCGACGTTCATAACGTCATCCACCCGTCCCAGCAGCCAGAAGTAGCCATCTTCGTCGCGTTTGGCTCCGTCTCCGGCGAAATACATCGTGCCGTATCGCGACCAGTAGACCTCCCGGTAGCGCTCCGGATCCCCGTACAGTC
This sequence comes from Armatimonadota bacterium, assembly GCA_025998755.1. Classification (NCBI taxonomy): domain Bacteria; kingdom Bacillati; phylum Armatimonadota; species Armatimonadota bacterium. The sequence goes on along the minus strand of AP024674.1, from coordinate 2,491,508 downwards.
CGCGCAGCATCCCCGGCCAGGGCCGCTTGAGCACCAGATAGCCGCCTCCTCCCAGCGGCACGGACTGGCCTGCCTCGTCCACAACGTCCGCCTCTATGCCGGGCAGCGGGAAAGTCGCGGAGCCCGGACGCGTAGTGGTAATGCCGGGCAGAGGACTGATCAGGATGTGCCCGGTCTCGGTCTGCCACCAGGTGTCCACCACGGGGCAGCGTCCGCCCCCGATGTTCTGGTGGTACCACATCCACGCTTCCGGGTTGATGGGCTCTCCCACCGACCCGATGAGCCTGAGCGTGGAGAGATCGTGCTTTTCCACGTGCTCCGTGCCCCACTTCATGAAGGCGCGGATGGCGGTAGGGGCGGTGTAGAACACCGTGACGCCATACTTCTCACAGATGGTCCAGAACCGGTCGCGGTCGGGGAAGTCCGGCGCGCCCTCATACATCACGATTGTCGCGCCGTTGGCCAGCGGGCCGTAGACCAGATAGCTGTGCCCGGTCACCCACCCACAGTCCGCCGTGCACCAGAAGACATCTTCCTCCTTCAGGTCGAACACCCACTTTGTGGTGGCGTAGACGCCGGTCAGGTAGCCTCCTGTTGTGTGGACGATACCCTTGGGCTTCCCGGTGCTCCCAGATGTGTATAGGATGAACAGCAGATCCTCCGAGTCCATCTCCTCGCAATCGGAGCGAGGGCTGACGTCCTCGACGACCCTGTGCCACCAGTGGTCGCGCACCTCCTGCATGTGGGTGAAGGTGGCGTCTGTCAGACCAAGCCCCAGCCTGCGCACCACCACCACGCCTTCCACGCTGGGGCACTCCTGGAGGGCCTCGTCCACGCTGCGCTTCAGGGGGATGACCGTTCCGCGGCGGTAGCCGCCGTCAGCGGTGATCACCAGGCGGCACTGGCAGTCGTTGATGCGCTCCTTGAGCGATTCCGCCGAGAAGCCGCCGAATACCACCGTATGCACCGCCCCGATCCGCGCGCAGGCCAGCATAGCGATGGGCAGCTCGGGCACCATCGGCATATAGATGCAGACCCGGTCTCCTTTGCGGATGCCGAAATGCTCCCGCAGCACGCTGGCAAATCGGTTGACTTCGCGGTAAAGGTCCCAGTAGGTGAGCACGCGGCTCTCGCCGTTTTCGCCTTCCCAGATGATGGCCGCCTTGTTGCGCCGGGCGGTCCGCACGTGCCGGTCCACGCAGTTGTAGCACGCATTCAGCTTGCCGCCCACGAACCACTTGGCGAATGGCACCTCCCAGTGCAGCACCTGCTCCCAGGGCCGGAACCAGTCCAGCCCCCGGGCCACATCAGCCCAGAACGCCTCCGGGTCCTCTGCCGCCCGTGTGTAGATTTCGGGATCGTTCAGGTTGGCCTGCCGCGCGAAGTCCTCCGGGGGAGGAAAGGACCGGTTCTCTTTCAGCAGGGCCTCTATGGCCTGAGTCTCTACTGCCACTTCTGCCTCCTCTCTGCGCATCGTTGCGCGATACACCATGATACTGCGACCATGTCGCTCTTACTTCACCATTCCCACCCGGCCGGGTTCGCCTTCGGGGAGGTGAAATCAGGTCCGGGATGCCCCCGGTCAGTGAGGATTGATCACTTTAGCCATTTCGCGACTTCGCGGAACTCGGGAGTGCCGGCCCTACGAAGCCACTCGAAGATAACGCTTTCGGTGCAGGAGACGGTGGCTCCGACGTGGCGCAGCCGCTCCAGACCGTAGCGATAGTTCCACTCCGTGCGGGAGCTGATGGCATCCGCCGCAAGATGGACCACCAGTCCGTCATCGAGAAGATCGTGAGCGGTCTGGGTGATGCACACATGCGTCTCCAGACCGCACAGCACTGCCTGGGTTCGGTCCGAGAGCTTTTCCAGTTCGTTGCGGAACGCTGTGCTACCCATGCAGCTGAAGGTCATCTTATCGATGACCGGCGTTCCCTCCGGGAGATGTTCGGCAATGGCGGGATCCAGGGGGCCGAGCTTCTCGGCGTTTTGAGTGGTGGCCAGCACCGGGATCTGGAGCGTCTTTGCCGCTGCCAGAAGCTTGATGATGTTGGACCGCAGCCGCTCCGGCTCGAAGATCACATTCATAAAAGCGGTCTGCGGGTCCACGACGACCAGCAAGCTGCGACCGGTCTCCAGCAGATATGCGTCGGCGAATCCCATGGAATGCGCTGCGCTGCCTCCTTTGCTCTCCCTGGCACCTCAAACGGGTGTTCATAGGATACCACAAAGACGTGCATTTGCGAACATTGGGCGCCTAGCGGGCGGTTTGCGTCAGGGTACGCGAGGTTTTCATTGAAATTTCTCTGTTTGCCATGGCCCGTTCATTGCCCTGCGTGCTGGTAATGGGTACTATGAACGTGGGTTTGATTGTGGCTTAGGTCAGGAGCACGGGCGCTCGATGGTCCCCTGCAAGGCCAAAAGCGGCTGCATGGAAAGCAGCCGCAGCGGGCCTGTTCTAAACCTTGGTACCCGGTCGCTTCCGTATCCGCCCTGAGCTGAAAGGAGGGATCCTTGATCACGATGAAAAGGACAAGCTTTCTCATCTTACTGGCTGCGGTCCTCGTGGTGAGTACGCCGGCGGCATACGGCCAGACGGGCAATCTTGCCCATCTGCTGTTCAATACGGGTGTGGATGCGGCCAAGAACGTGCTGTCAGACGGCACGCCCGATCCGCACTACACGCTGTTTTCGGTGCCGGCCGGATCTCCGAGCACGGCGCTCAAGATGATCGCCCATCCGAACTGGCTGCCGAACACTTCCGCCTCGGCGTGGATCGGGCCGTATGTCAACGGCCAGACCACCGCTCACGCGGGGACATATAAGTACAGCTACCAGTTGGATCTTACCGGGTATGTGCCTTCCTCCGTTGTCGTCACAGGGCGGTGGAGTTCGGATAATAACGCCCAGATGTTCGTAAATATCAGCCTGAACAATACGCCGGTCAGCAGCATTCCCCAGAGCGCATTCACCAGTTGGTATTCGTTTACGCTGAATAGCGGATTTGTCGCCGGAGTCAATACCCTTGAGTTCCACGTGGTGAACCAGCCACTCGCCTGGGGGGGCACCCCGGGACAGGGAACAGGCAATCCCACAGGCTTGCGGGTGGAGTTTTTGGAAGGCAATGCCCTCCCCATTCCAGAGCCGGTGTTCTTCCAGTTGGGGGCACTTGCCGGGATGGGAGGTCTCGGATTGTTGAGGCTCCGCAGGAGGAGCTGACCTTTCGACCAGACATCGGGAAGCGGTTTTCTATCACAGCCGGGATCGCCGCCCTCGCAAATTGCGGGGGCGGCTAGTGTTTACGCCGGCGTGCGGACAGGCACACTTGCAAGACCCGTCTGACAAGGAGTGCGCACAGGGACGGGACAGGTTCAGGGCGCCGGATTTTCAGTGCCGGCGTCCGGCCCACAAGGGTGGAGTAGCGCGGCTCAAGCCGCGCTAGTCGGGGCCACAGCCGCTTTTCGGAGAGGCCTATAGATAAATCTTCAGGCCCAGCGCTCCCTCGGTTCCTGCCGGAATGGCTCCGCGCGCGAATGAGCGGGCGTCGTTGTCCTCGAAACAGGGAGTCTCGTCGGTGCTGTCATTTCCGACGGCGAAGTTGTAGGCTTCTCCAAGACTCACCCGGCCGTCTCCGTTGGAGTCGGCGTTGACGCTCCCTGATCCGTCCGGTTTCTGTCCGCCAAGAGCCGCCATGATCCAGAAGGGGAACTCGTTATAGAGCAGGTCCGGTCTGCGCGCCCGGCTGATCTGCACATCGTCGGCGGCGGACATCAGGATGCGGCCGGGTCCTGTCAGGTCGTCCAGGAAGCCGCCGCTGAAACACTGGGTCGCGATGAGGATCAGCGTCCCGCAATGCGTTACTTTGGCCACTTCTGCGGCGAATTCGTCGTCATACATCGGGCTGGACTGCCACAGCGAGAAGCTCTCATCCACCTTCACGCAATCCAGGCGATCACCATCCCGGTTGAGATCCACTCCAATGGAGTTCTCGCAGATGCGGTCCAGGAGTTCGTCGTCGTTGTCGTCAATGCGTCCGCCGTACAGTTTCGGCTCCAGCCCACCGCTCCTCCGCGTGAGACATCCACCGCCGTGATCATTGATGTGGATGAACACGGTGTCCTTCGGGGTCACTACCCTCTGCAGGTCATCGAAGACCCGGCGGATATTGGCGCGCGAGGCCATGAAATCCACGGGCATATCGCTTGCACGCTTGCCCTCGGCGCGCGCGCAAAGAGGAGACCCATCGTCCAAGATTCCTTTCACGCTCATGTCTGACAGGCGGAGGATGCGCACGACCGGAGAGAATGCTCCCACCGCCGCACCGGGTGACACCTGGATGGCCGTCCCGGTCTCTAATACTTTTGGGATATACTCCCGTTTGTCCGGCGAAGGCCGGAAGCGCGCAAGAGGCCGGTAGCCCCGTGACACGCCTTTTCAACCGAAGCTTGTGGACAGCTGCCCGCCTGCTGGCGGCGCTCCCTCCGCTAATACTGCTGATATTCGCCATTTTCCTTCTCCGGCGAGAGTTCCAGCATTCGCGCCCCGAGATCATCCGCCTCGTGACCGCGGAGATCTCCGCTGCCACCGGAATCGAGATAACGTTCTCCTCGGCCGACGCTTCCATGCCGGGCAGGCTGAAGGTGGAGGATATTGCCCTTTCGCGGAATGGTTTCGGCGAGATCGCGCGCGCCCGATCGGTCACTGTGCGCTACGACCTGGGAGAGCTCCTCCGGGATCCGCAAAACGCTTCGGCCCACGTGACGTCCGTCTTTGTGGACCGTCCGGAGATCACCGTCGAAAGGCGCCGCGACGGTACGATCAGTCTTGTGGAGGCGTTCCGGCCAAAGAGACCGCGCCCGAAGGCCAAGCCATTCCGTGGGATTGTTCGCGTCTCGAACGGTCGGGTGCGCTACATTGACCGCAAACCTCCGTCCGGGACCGGCGTTCCTCTTGAGATTCATGGCCAGGGAGTGGACGGGACCCTGGACTTCCGGTCGGGAAACGGGGCTTACTGCACGGCGAGCGTCCTCAGGACGGACGTCTCCGGACGGGTCAGGCTGCAGGTGGCCTTCGACTACCGCAAGCGCGCCTCTTTGTCGGTGCGCACCGAGCGCCTCTCGCTGCCTTTCATCAGCCGGTTCCTCCTGCCCCGCGGGACGCCCCCCATTCAGGCAGGGTTTGCCGACGGGTCGCTTCTGGTGACGCATCGTGCGTCCGGCACGCACTTCTGGGTATCTGGCAGGGTTCGGCAAGGAGAGGTTGCGCTGCCGGGAGGGCTGCCGCGCATCAGCAGTATCGTCGGTGCGGTGACCGTTGCGGACACGGATCTGATGACATTCGATGGTTCGGGGCGGGTTGCCGGTTCCCCCTGGAACGTTAGGGCGACGGTGGGTCCGCTCGGGAGTCCTCAGGTGGCGGCGGAGGCATCCAGCTCACGGGCGGACTACGCCGCAATGCTGCGTCTCCTTCCCCGTTCCAGCCTCCCTGCGGGAATTGCTGTCCGGGGACGCGGGCCTGCAAAGGTGCGCGTGACGGGTCCGGCGGCGGATCTGAGTATCGAGGGCGAAGCAAGGATCCCTGAAGCGGTCTGGCGCGGCAACCGCGCAACGGACGTCCGAAGCAGCTTCCGACTGGCCAAAGGCGAGTTGTCCCTGCTCGCCGGCGGGGAGCTTGAGGGGGGCCGCGCAGAGGTCCGCCTTTCGGCGGATGCCTCCGGTGGCCGGAAAGGCGAGTTGCACACAGTGTTCCACGGGGTCCGCGTCGGACGTCTCCTGGAGGCTGCGGGCTTTCGGGATGTCAATGGCGACGCTTCAGGAGAGGCCGCTTTGCGCTGGTCCGGTGAATCCACCCAGGGAAGGTTGACACTGGACGTGGACCGGCCTCGGGCTTTCGGCCTTGAGGCTACATCCCTGAGGGCGTCCGGGCGACTGCACGGGGAGCGGCTTTTGCTGGATTCGCTGCTGATCTCCACGCGTTCCGGGTTTGTTAGTGCCGCGGGAAGCATCGGACTGGACGGACGTGCGGACCTCTCTGCTGTGGCGGCAGGTATGCCCCTACCGGAGCTCCTGGGACCTCGTACGCCGCCGGGTTCGGGCGGGATACTCGATGCCCGCGGCCGGATCTCCGGCCCGCTCACGGATCCCACGTTTGAGGGAGCCCTTCAGGGGATGGATCTGCGATGGGAGGGGCTTGAGCTGGACGGGGCGCTGGCAAGGCTGATGGCCAACCGCAATGTTGTGGACATCCATGAGGCCAGGCTCTATCACGGCACCAGCGAGATTGCCCTGCGGGGGAGAATCCGAAACCCGCTGCAGGCTTCGAGGTCGTTCGACCTGTCCGCAACCATCCGGTCACTGGAGCTGGGGCAGGTCGCTGCTTATGTTCCTGCGCTGGAAGGGATGGAAGGCCGGGTGAGTGGGGAGGTCTCGGCTATAACGGGCTCTTGGCCGGATCTGCGCGCTGCCTTCGACGTGCGCGCTGAAGATCTGGACGTTGCCGGCCTGACCATCCCGCTGGCCTCCGCCCGCGGATCCTATGACGCAGGACGGCTGGAGCTGGCCGAGTTCCGGGCTCAACGAGGAGCTGCGGCGGCAACGGCATCCGGTGTGCTGGAGGAGACCGGCCGGCTGGACTTCGCATTCCGGCTGAAGGATCTGGATGTCGCCGAAGCCCTGGCGATGGCCGCCCAGCGAGGCATCCCGGCGTCCGGACGGGTGGATATCGAAGGCCGGTTGGAGGGCTCCATCTCCACCCCTGAGGTCCGTGCCAGGTTCTCGTCTCGCGATCTGCAGCTTGCGGCCCGCAAAGTGGAACTGGATGATTGCGACCTGGTCTGGGCTGAGGGCAAGCTCTCGCTGCGGGACGGTTCCGCCCGGGTGGCGGGGGGGCGCATCCTCATCGAGCGGGCCATCCTCTCCACGGAGAGCGGCGACGGAGGGCTTTCGGAGGTTGTGGTACGGTTAGGCGCGGATGGCAGCGGGGAGCAGCCGGTGGATGCGGCGGAACTGCTGGCGATCGCCCGGGGGATTGGGCTCTCCCTGGGAGTGGAAGGCGCGACCCGGCAGATCCTGCTGCAGCTGCCAGAGCGCGTGCAGGGACGCCTCACGGGGGAGATCCGCATCAGCAGGGACAACGGATCCTACTCCGGGAAGGCGGAGCTAACTTCTTCGCAGATCACCGTCTGGGGAGCCGACCTGGGTCATGCGGAGCTATCGGCCTCCGCCAGTTCTGAGGGATACGCGGTTCACAGCCTCAAGATCGAAGACGGTGAGATGGTGGTGGTGGGCAACGGATCCCTTGACACCCAGGGCCGTCTGAAGGCCGACCTGGAAGGCTACAATGTGGATTTGAAGCGCGTCCCCCAGCTGCTGGAGTTCTCTTCCGCCCCGGGCTCCGCGGACTTTAGCTTCACTGCGTCCGGTACACTGGAGTCGCCCGAGGTGGAGGGGTCGGTCCTGATCAGCGACGCAGAATTTGCGGGACTCAAGCTGGAGCGCATCGCCACTGGCCGGATGCTCTTCCGCGAAGACTCAGTGGAGGTCCGGGAAGGCTCAATTGCGGCGGGGAAGAATGTTGTCCGGATCTCCGGCTCGGTCCCCTTCAGTATACGTGAGCTGGCGTTCCGTGAAGGAGCACCGGTATCCCTGGAGGCGCGTCTGGTCAATCCCGATATGGACCTGCTGGCTCTGGTCATCCCGCGTCTGGATGCAGAGCGATCGTCGGGGGATGTCGAGGCTGGCATCACGGTGGACGGAACGTGGCCGGTTCCTCAACTGCGGGGACTGGTCCGGGTGACGGATGGACAGCTCGCGATCACCGGCATGAGCATGCTCTTCCAGAATGTTCGGGTGGATCTGGACCTTCAGGGGACGCGGGTGGCCATCCGCGAGTTCCGGATGGATTCGAGCGACGGGGGAACGCTGGTGGTGGAAGGCGGCGCCGGACTGGAGCCAGAGGGGTGGCAGGTGGACGCCTCCGCCAGGGCTCGCGGTTTGGGTCTGAGGTTCCGGAACGTTTCCGGCGTCTACGACGAGAGCTACTCGGGCAAGGTGGATGTGGATCTGCGAATGGCCGGGCCTGTGCGGTCGCCGCTGGTCTCCGGCGAAGTGACGGCGCGAAACGGAACAGTCGGACTGCCGGTCATACCGGAGGAGCGCGAGGAGCGCCGGAAGCCTGTCTGGAATCCGCGGCTCACCCTGGCCCTGAGGGCCGGTGAAGGCCTAAGGGTGCGCGGCCCAAGGCTCAATGCGGGGGTGGAAGGCAATGTGGCGGTGTCCCGGGACCTTGAAAACCCATCCGTCGCGGGACGGCTGGTGGTGCGGTCGGGATATCTACTGTTTCCGGGCAGCCGTTTCCGCGTGGTGCCACCGGGAACGATAGATTTCAGCTGGGATTCTCCCAACGCGCCGGCCGTGACGCTGGACATCCGCGCTGAGACTACGCTGGCGTCAGCGGTGGGGGTAGGGCCGGGCGGGCCGAGCTACAGAATAGAAGCCGCTCTCCGGGGATCCCTGCAGGAGCCGCAACTGACTTTCCAGAGCTCGCCGCCGGGGCTGGAGACTCAGCAGATCATGAACCTGCTGGCGCAGCGGGCCGGTGTGGGGCCAGGAGGGTTTTCTGGCGGTGCGCAGCTTCAACGCGAGATGGCGCAGCTTTTCACCGCGAGCGTGGCTCCCGGGATGCTGCAGCCTGTGGAGGAGGCTCTGGCGGATGTGTTCGGGCTGGAGGAGCTGGCCTTCGGCTTCGGCGGCCCGGAAAGGTTGAACCTGTCTCTCACACGGTGCCTTTTCGGGGGGCTCAGTCTGACCCTCTGGAGAGGATTGGGAGAGGCCGCGGAGTGGTCCGAGTGGAAGCTGACTTACGACCTCAAAGGCCGGACACGGGTCAGCTATGGCGAAAGCCGGTTCGGAGACCGCATACTCGGACTGGAAGGCGCGTTCCGGTTCTGAGGGGGCGGCGGACCCGCTTGCAGGGGAGGGGCTAAGAAATCCTGTTGGACACTGCTGGAGCGGACAGCACAGGCGCGGGAAAAACGGACTCCGTGGGGACGCAGGAGGTCCGGGATTTCGAGGACCTCGTAGCGCTGTATGACAGGAAGCTTTACAATCTGGTTCTGCGGCTGGTGGGTGACCGGGAGGACGCGGCCGACCTGACTCAGGAGGCGTTCTACCGGGCCTTCCGCGCCTGGGATTCGCTCAAAGACCGCTCGCGGGCTTATCCATGGCTTTGCCGGATTGCCCTGAATCTGTGCCGGAACAGGGCGCGCGATGCGCACCGGCGGCCGGAGGGTCCGATGGAAACGGAGCCGGTCTCGGACGAAGCGGAGCCGCACGGAGCGCTGGAGAAGGCGGAGAGGACGCGGCGCATCCGTCTGGCCATAGATGGTCTGCCTCCTGAGTATCGCGTGGTGGTGGTGCTTCGCGATGTGCAGGGGCTCAGCTATCAGGAGATAGCAGATGCGACCGGCCTGGGGCTGGACGTGGTGCGGACGCGGCTGGCCCGGGCAAGAGGAATGCTGAGGCGCAGACTCGAAGGCTGTCTGTAATATCCGACTCCGGTGGGAGGATTATGCAGGAGAAGCGCGTGCAACTCAAACAGGTCTTTGCGATGATGGCGGCGGCCATCCTGTTGCTTGCTGTTGGGACGGACACCCCTGCCCAGCAGGAGGATGCCAGGAATATCGTGGAGATCCAGATCACCGGTAACAAGAACATCGGCCGCGATGCCATTCTTTCGGCCATTGAGCTCACGCCCGGTATGCCCTTCGACCGGCAGAAGATGCAGGAGGCGCGCAACGCCATAGACCGGATGGGCTTCTTCCAGGTGGTGAGTGCCAGGGAAGAAGCTGCTCCCGGCGGAGTGCGTGTGGTCTTCGAGGTGGTGGAGAACCCGGTGGTTACGGCCATCGTCTTCCGAGGGAACACGGTGGTCAGCGAGCAAGAGTTGCTGGATGCCATCCGCACCAAGGTTGGACAGGTCTACAATATCAACACCCTGGAGCAGGACCTGCGCGACATCGAGAACCTGTATGCCCGCAAGCAGTATCTGGCCTACGTCACGAACGAGGCCGAAATTGACCCGGCCACGGGCGTGCTGACCCTGCCCATCATGGAGTTCCGCGTCGGACGGATCGAGTTCACAGGGCTCAAAAAGACCAAGCCCTGGGTGCTGAAGCGGGAGATGAAGCTGAAGGAAGGAGATCTCTACAACGCCCAGCAGCTTCAGAGAGATATCACGCGCATTTATGAGCTGGACTATCTGGACGCGGAGAAGTATGAACCCCCGCGAAGGGAGCCGGGCGATCGCGAGGGATATCTGAATATCATCATCCCCGTGCAGGAGAAGAAGACGGGGCAGGTGAGTGTGGGGCTTGGCTATAGCTCCTATCAGAAGGTGGTGGGAAGGGTGGAGCTCTCCGAGACCAACTTCCAGGGCAAGGGGTTGGGGTTGAACGCCCTTTACGAAGCCGGCGGAAGCCGCGGTGACAGCTACGAGCTGGGCTACTACAGCCCCTGGTTCCGGCCGGACAACACCAGCCTGTCCATCCGGCTGTATGATCGGGCGGTGTATCGGTTCTCCTCCAGCGCCTTCGGCGGCGGCGTCAACATCGGCGAGGACGCCGACTACACGGAGCGGCGCAAGGGGGTCAACCTGGGCTTGTCGCGCCCGTTCGGGGAGAAGTTGCGAGGCTTCGTCACGTTCCGGACGGAGTCCGTGGATTCCAGTTTCCGGGAGGGCAGCGCGCTGGATCCCATGCTGGTGGCCATCGCGCAGTCCGGTTCGGTGACAGGGGTTGCCTTCAAAGGAGTAGTCGACAGGCGCGACTTCGCGCTGGATCCCGGCGTGGGCAGCTATTTGTCCCTATCCTTCGAGCCGGGGTACTCCGATGTCAGCCGCGCGGGAAAGGGTGGTTTCACCAAGACCGAACTGGACATCAGGCGCTATTTCAGCCCGGAAGGGCCGAAGGAGACCGTGAAGGACCGGCGGCGGACCATTGCGGTGCGCTTGAGGGCTGCCACCAGCACCGGCAAGCTGCCGTTCTGGGAGCAGTATTTCGTTGGCGGCGCGGAGCGTCTGAGGGGATACCGTGAGGACCGCTTCTGGGGCAACTCTATGTTTCTCACCAGCGTCGAATACCGCGTACCCCTGACCGGCGGTCTGGGTGGTGTGATCTTCGCGGATTACGGCGGCGCGTGGGGGAACGACTACGTGGATGTCATCCCGGAACTGAGCCAGTCCAGCTCGTTCAAGGGGCATTTGGGATACGGGTTGGGCATCCGGGTGGCCACCCCCATTGGAAACCTGCGGTTCGATTACGGTTTCGGGGACGAAGGGTCCCGGACGCATTTCAGTATCGGCCAGGCTTTCTGAGCCGTTAGCGGCGCGGGCGTGGCGACAGGTTGGATACTTTGAGGAGACTGCGACATTGAATAGCATTAGGGCAATCAGCGCTCTGGCGGTTGTCGTTGCTGTGGTCTTGGCGGCGTGCGCACCGGTTGCGGCGCAAGGGGCAACTCAGCCTGCGGTCGGTGTGGTGGACGTGCAGAAGGCGTTTAACGAGTACAAAGTCACCACTGCTTCCAATGAAGAGATCAACCGGATGGTGGAGAGCTTCCGGCGGGAGCTGGACATCCGTGCGTCTCACAGGTTGCTCACCGAGGAGGAGATCAAGCAGCTTGTGGAGCTCCGGGCAAAGAGCCCTTTGACGGATGCCGACAGGAGCCGCATAGACGAGCTGGAGCGCATCTCCAAGCAGCGTGACGAAGAGCTGAATGCTCTCAGCAACAAGAGCGAGCTGACGGAGCAGGAGCGGGCGCGGCTGAAGGAGTTGCGGGACCTGGCCAACAGGAACGACGCGAACGGGCGAACGCTGGCGGAGGATTACAGCCAGCAGGTTGAGCAGCGCAAGTCCCAGCTTTCGGACAAGATTACGGCCGACCTCAAGGAGGCGATCGCCAAGGTGGCGCAGGAGAAGGGGCTGGCGACGGTGGTGGACAAGGTAGCCGTGCTGTATGGAGGAGTGGACATCACCGAGGATGTTATCGCGACGCTCAACTCGGGGTGAGGCTCGTAGTGGCCTCGCGGCTGCGCTGGCCCTCGCTTTCGTGCTGAGCGCGGCCGGTTGCGGCCGCAGCGCGCGTCCGGTCCAGCTGGCTTCTCCTCCTGAGCCGGACATCCGACTGCTGGAAGGGCTTCATCCCTATAATCGGATGCGTGCTGCGACGCTCTCCTTTCCTGGTCGGCCGCTCGAGGAGGGAGGTATGGGGGCACCCTCGACGACGGCTCCCACGGGTCGGAGTGGGGTGATGGACATCCGCGCAGTGGAGAAGGGACTGCGTGGACGGGCTGATGCCATGGCGCAGCGGTACGGTGAAAATGTCCTGCGTCGGGAGATGGATTCGGCCAGGCTGGAGGTGCGGGTGAAGCGCGCGGAGGCGGAGCCGGAGCTGGAGCGCCAGATCGAGAAGGTACGGCAGGAGAGCAAGGAACGCGCGGCGGCCATCCGGCGAGAGGCGGGCCCGCAGAGGACCGCGCTGCAGCTTCGTCTGGCGGCGCTTGATAGCCGCATCCGGGCCAGTCTGTGGGAGGTCCCTTCCGGCCTCAGCGAGGAGCGTGAGCAGGTAGCCGCCCAGATCCGCCAGCTGGAAGCGCAAACCGAGTCCCGAATCCGGGCGCTTGAGGCCGAGACTGAGGGGCGCATCGCGCGGATGCGCACGGCCTTTGAAGAGCAGATGGCGTATCTGGAACAGGAGGAGATGCTGTCCGCCCGAAAGCGCGCAGCCGATCAGGTCCAGAGCAAACGGCAGGAAGCGGAGGCGGCTTTAGAGGAAGTGCTGGCGCAGCTTGGGACGGCTGGCTCGGCCCGGGGGGCGGGGTATGGTGCGCCGGTCTCTCAAATAAAAGGAAGCAGGCCGTCCGCAGCGCCGGACTTTCGTGGGTCCAAGGGAGCCGCCCAGAGGAAGATGCGCGAAGACGTGCGTCTGGCGGCAGAGCTTGCGCGGGAGACTGCTGAACCGGGGAGCAGCTCTTTACGGGTGAGGCGCCGGGCTGCAGTCCTGCTTGGCGGCAAGCCCTGAGGGATTCCGGCGATTGGGCCGTGCGGGGGCGAAGTCCTCATAGCGGCGGCTGGTGCGTTCACGGATTACACGCAATGACGGTCAATCTTCGGCAGATCGCCGAACTGGTAAGCGGCGAAATTGTGGGGGATCCGGACACCATTGTGTCGGGTGTGTCGTCCATCGACGACGCCCGGCCGGGGGATCTGGTGTTCGCGGAGTCTCCGAAACATCTCTCCATCGCCCAGCAGTCAGCTGCGGCGGCGGTCCTGACACGCTTTCAGCCGGAGAATCCGGCGAAGCCCATGGTGATGGTGCCCAACCCGCGCCTCGCCTTCTCGCGTGTGCTGCAGATGTTCGCTCCGGCTGTCAAAGAGCAGCCAGGGATCCGTCCCACCGCCTATGTGGCGCCGGGGGCGTCGGTTTCGCCTGAGGCGTGCGTGGGGCACTGCGCCTATATTGGGGAGCGGGCGGTGATCGAACGGGGGGTCGTGATCTCTCCCTTCACGTACGTGGGTGATGATGTCACCGTGGGAGAGGATTCCTTTCTGTATCCCCACGTGGTGATCTATCCCGGCACGCGCATCGGTCGGCGGGTGAACATCCACGCCGGCAGCGTCATCGGCGCGGACGGCTTCGGCTACAATCCGTCCGAGAACGGGCACCAGAAAGTCCCTCATATCGGCGGGGTCATCATTGGCGACGACGTAGAGATCGGATCCTGCGTCACCATAGACCGGGCGCGCACCGGCTTCACGGAGATCGGGGCAGGGACGAAGATAGACAATCTTGTCCACGTGGCGCACAATGTGCGCATCGGTAAGAACTGCATCATCATCGCGCAGGTGGGCATTTCGGGCAGCTGCGTGATCGGTGACGGGGTCCTGCTTGCCGGGCAGGTGGGCATCAAGAACCACGTGAAGGTGGGGGATGGCGCCCAGGTGGCGGCGCGGGCGGGTCTCATCTCTGACATACCGCCTGGAGCCAAGATCGCGGGATATCCCGCACGCCCCTACGGCGAGGAGATGCGCATCTGGGCCAGCCTGGGACGACTTCCGGAGATGGTGAAGCAGGTCCGTTCCCTGGAGCAGCGTTTGGCGGAGCTTGAGGAGCGGCTGCGGGAAGCCGGGGAGAAGTGATCTTTACTCCGGGAGAGCAGAGGACCCTGGCGGGGACCGCGGCTTTTGAGGGCATCGGCATTCACAGCGGGGAGCTTTGCAAGCTCCGGGTGCACGAAGGCCCGGCCGGAGCAGGTATCGTGTTCCGGAAGGGGGAGCAGCAGATCTCTGCCGTTCCATCGAGCGTGGTGGATACTTCGCGGGGCACGACATTGGGCGGCGGCGGCGAGCGGGTGGTCTGCGTGGAGCATCTGCTGGCGGCTCTGGCCATCTGCGGAATAGACAACGCCGTCTGCGAGGTAGAGGGGCCGGAGCTTCCCGCGATGGATGGGAGCGCGATGCCGTTCTGCCAGGCGTTTTTGCGGGTGGGAACGTGCCCGCAGGGGCGTGAGCGCATCGTGCGCCGTCCGGATGGGTTGGAGTGCGTGACGGAGGGCGCCAGCACGCTGCTGGCTAGCGCATCGCAGGCATTTGCGGCGCGCTATCTGATGCGCTATGGTCATCCGCTGATCGGGCTGCAGTTTGCTGAGTTCTCCGAGGGGGAAAATGCGGTGGAGCGCGTGGCTCCCGCGCGGACGTTCGGGCTGTTCCGGGAAGCCCGGGAACTGCAGGCGAAAGGACTGGCGCGGGGAGCAAGCGAGGAGAATGCTATCATCGTTTACGATGACGCCATCCGGCCGCCGCTGCGCTTCAGCGACGAGCTGGTGAGGCACAAGTTGCTGGATATGCTCGGCGATCTCGCTCTGTGCGGGTGCGCTCTCCGGACGGCGTTGTTCGGAGTGGCCACCGGCCACCGGGCGAACGTTGAGATGGCGCGGCGGATCGTCGAAGGAAAGGCGGTATAGATGGCGTCTATTACAGAGCAAAGAGACCACGGGGCCGGTGTTGGCCCCTTTACGGAGGCTTACGGAATGCTGGACGTGGAGCAGATCCGCGCGATACTCCCCCACAGGTATCCCTTCCTGCTGGTGGACCGTATCCTGAAAATGGAGCCTGGCGTTCGGGCGACGGGGCTGAAGAACGTCACCATCAACGAGGAGTTCTTCAACGGACACTTCCCGGGCCACGCCGTGATGCCCGGCGTTCTGATCGTGGAGGCGATGGCTCAGGTGGGCGGCGTCCTCATCCTTTCGCTGCCGGAGCACATGGGCAAGCTTGCCTATTTCGCTGGCATAGACCGGTTCCGCTTCCGCAAGCCGGTGCTCCCGGGGGACACGCTGATCACGGAGGTGGAGATGCTGAAGGCCCGGGGCAACATCGGCAAAGTCCGGGCCTCCGCCTATGTGGACGGCCAGATGGTGGCCGACGGCGAGCTGATGTTCGCACTGGTGGAGCGCGACGAGCCGATGGTCGCTGAAGAGAAGCAGCCGGTGGCGGTGGGAAAGTAACCAATCCTTTCAGGAAGCTTGGTGCGCCAGAGATGAAAATAGATGAAGAAGTCGGCACCCGGCTGCACCCGACGGCCGAAGTGCACCCCTCGGCGGAACTGGGACGCGGAGTGGAGATCGGGCCGTATGTCGTCATCGGCCCGGATGTGGTGATTGGGGACAACACCCGCATCGAGAGCCACGCCGTCATCCAGCAATGGACCCGGATCGGCCGCAACTGCGTGGTGAAGACGGCCGCCTTCCTGGGCGGCGAGCCGCAGGATCATAAGTACAAGGGCGAGCAGAGTTTTCTCATCATCGGGGACAACAACATCATTCGGGAGTTCGTCACCATCCACCGGGCGACGGGCGAAGGGGAGTCCACCGTCATCGGGGACGACAACCTTCTCATGGCCTACTGCCACATCGGCCACAACTGTAAGATCGGCAGCCACATCACCATGGCGAATATGGTGGGGATCAGCGGACACGTGCAGGTGGAGGACCGAGTAGTCTTCGGCGGGATGGTGGGAGTCCATCAGTACACGCGAATCGGCCGCCTGGCAATGATCGGCGGGATGAGCAAGGTGGTGCAGGATGTTCCACCTTTCATGATGGTGGACGGACGTCCGGCGCATGTCTACGACCTGAACGTCGTCGGCTGCCGCCGCGCCGGCATCTCGGCCCGGGTGAGGGGCGGCTTGCGTCAGGCGTATAAGCTGCTTTACCGCTCCAATTTCAACGTCTCGCAGGCCATCGAGGCCATCGAGGCCGAGGTGGAACCCAGCCCGGAGCGGGATTACCTGCTGGAGTTCGTGAAGAACATCAAGTTCGGATTCGGGGGGCGGCAGCTGGATACTCCGAGGGGCTGACGCCCGGAATGCAAGCCGGTTCCGGGGGCTTGGAGACAGCGGCCCGGCCGGGCGGGCTGGAAATAGCGGTCTTTGCCGGGGACGCTTCGGGGGATCACCAGGCGTCCCTTCTTCTGCCGGCGCTACGGAAGAGAGTTCCTTCTCTGAGATGCTGGGGAATCGGCGGGCGGAGGCTGCGCGAGGCGGGGATGGAGCTTCTGTTCGACGCTTCTCAGGTTTCCGCCATCGGATTCGTGCAGGTGGCGCGGCTGATACCGGATATGCTCCGGCTGCTGAAACGCGCGCGCCGGGAGCTGGAGCTCCGCAGGCCGGACATGGTGCTGGCTGTGGACGCGGGAGCGTTCAATCTGCGAATCACCCCCTTTGCCCGTTCCATCGGGATCCCGGTGGCATACTGGTTTCCGCCCGGATCCTGGCGCAGGGATCGCCTTTCGGCCGGCGTGGAGCAGGCGGCAGATTACTTCATCAGCCCGTATCCCTGGTATGCCGAGATGCTCCGGCAGGCAGGAGCAAGGGCGGACTTCCTCGGGCATCCCCTGCTGGACCAGGTGCGTCCCCGGATGACGGCGCGCGAGTTCTCGGATGCGCTGGACCTGGACCCGGGGCGAAGCCTTGTCGCATTACTGCCCGGCAGCCGCGGCCACGAGGTGCGCCACTTGCTGCCGGTGGTGCTGGAAGCGGCGGCTCTGATCGAGAAGCAGCGCCCGGGCCGGACGGCCTTCGCCGTTGCGCTGTCGGATCATTTCCCGGCTGCAGAGGCGGCCGCCATCACGCGGAAGGAGCTGGAGCGGCAGGAGAAGCGCACCGGGGTGCGTCCCTGCGTGGCGTTGGCGCGGGGTGCCACCATCGAGGCGCTCTGCCACGCGAGGGCCGCCGCAGCCTGCTCCGGCTCCGTCACTCTGGAGGCGCTGGTGGCCGGAACCCCGATGGTGGTGGCCTATCGCGGGTCTCGGCTGATGAAGTTGGAGTATCGCTTGCGCCGTATCCGCATTCGCTATATCGCAATGCCTAACATCCTGGCCGATGCGCCGGTGGTTCCCGAATTGCGTCAGGATGAGGCGACGGGAGAAGCGATCGCCGCGCATCTGCTTTCGCTTCTGGAAGACACGCCGGAGCGTGCCGCGCAGGGGCGGACTCTTTGCGAACTCAGGAGCATGCTTGAGCCGCCCGGGGCGCTTGATCGGACCGCGGAAGCGCTCCTCGCGTGGTTGCGCGAGACGCGGGGCGAGCCGCAGTCAGGAGGTGCTGTTTGAGCCCGTTCCGCCGGTTGCTTGACATCGCCAGGCCGCATCTCAAGTACTTCGCCGGCGGATTGCTCGCGGCAGGAGTGGCCTCTCTGTTCGACCTGTCCATCGCGCTGGCGCTGAAGAAGTTCATCGAGCTGGGAATGGCTTCGCCGGACCGGGCCCAGCAGCTTCTGCTGGAGCTGTGCTGGTTCGTCCTGTTCATTTACGGGGGCAAGTGGTTCTTCAGCTACCAGCAAACCGTGCTGCTCTCGGCGGGCATCTTCCGCCTGGCGATGGACCTGAGAGGTAGACTGTATAATCACCTGCACGCACTCTCCCTCAGCTTTTTCGACCGGCAGCGGACCGGGCAGATCCTGAGCCGGATGACCAATGACGTCAACGTCATCCAGACCAGTTCCCCCCTGTTCATCGAGGTGATTCAGGGTCCGGTCAAGGGTCTTGTCGGGCTGGCGTGGATGTTCCGCTTGAGTCCATCGCTCACCCTGGCGGCGCTGGTGGCCGTCCCGGTGATGGCGCTGGTCATCGCCCGGATTGCCGGGAAGATGCGATCGCTGACTTCGCTGCTTCAGATGCGCCTTGCGGATCTTACCTCGCTGATGGAAGAGACCATCTCCGGGATGCGCATCATCAAGAGCTTCGCGGCGGAAGACTATGAGATGGACCGCTTTGCCCGTCAGAACCGGGAAGGCTACCGCGCCGCTATGAAGGGAGCCAAACGCACCGCCATGCTGAACCCCACCGTGGAGCTGGTGGGGGCGTTCGGAACCATCGGCATCCTGCTTTACGGCGGCTGGCAGGTCAGTCAGAATCTGCTGACCTGGGAAGAGCTGGGTCAGTTCGTTTTTCTGATGACGCAGGTGGCCGGCGCGGCCCGGATGATCGGGCGCATCAATGTGAATTACCAGACCATCTCCGCCGCCTCTCAGCGCATCTTCGATATCCTGGACGATCATCCCGACATCGTGGAACCTCCCGACGCGGTGGATCCGGGACGCATTCGTGGAGATGTGGCTTTCGAGAACGTGTCCTTCCGTTACGCCACCGGGACGCCTGCCCTGACTAACGTCACGTTCCGGGTGAACAGCGGGGAGGTGGTGGCGCTGGTGGGACCAAGCGGAGCGGGCAAGTCCACCGTGGCAAGCCTGATCCCCCGCTTCTATGACCCGGTGGAGGGCAGGGTTCTGGTGGACGGTCGGGATGTGCGCACTCTGCAGCTGGCCCCGCTGCGCCGCCAGATCGCCATTGTTCCTCAGGAGACGGTGCTGTTCGCCACCACCATCCGCGAGAATATCGCCTATGGCCGGCGGGATGCGACGCAGGAAGAGATCGAAGCCGCTGCAAAGGCCGCAAACGCTCACGATTTTATCCTGCGGACGCCGGAGGGCTATGAGACGGTGCTGGGCGAGCGGGGCGCGCGCCTGTCCCAGGGTCAGAGGCAGCGTCTTGCGATCGCGCGGGCCATCCTGGCGGACCCGCGCATCCTGATTCTGGACGAGGCAACCTCCTCCCTGGACGCCGAATCCGAACGGTTGGTGCAGGAAGCGCTGGAGAAGCTGATGCAGGGGCGCACCACGTTCATCATCGCGCACCGTCTGGCCACCATCACGAAGGCGGACCGCATCCTTGTTCTGGAGCGGGGGCGGCTTGTGGAAGAGGGATCGTTTACAGAGCTGATGTCCGGAGACACTCTGTTCCGTAAGCTGTATGAGGTGCAGCATCGCCTGGCGGATGCGGGGGTTGCCGATGTCTGAGGGCAAATCGGGACGCGGGGCGTTTCTGGCATATAACGCGGCCCTGACGGTTGCCAGCCCGGTTTTGCTGGGTTGGTTCGGGTACCGGGTGCTGGTGAACGGCAAGTCGCGCGATGGATGGGCCGAGCGTCTGGGCTGGCCCACGGAGCGTCAGAGGGCGCTGAGGCGAGGGGATGTGGTCTGGTTCCACGCGGTCTCGGTGGGCGAGGTGGCGGCCACCGCCCCCGTGGTCCGGGCTTATCAGGCCCTGCCGGGATCCAGGCAGCCCGCCATCTCCACCATCACAGCCACCGGCCATCAGATGGCGCGCAAGGTCCTGCCGGAGGTGACAGCGTTCTATCTGCCCGTGGATCTGCTGCCCCCGGTGCGCGCTGTGGTGGGGCGGCTCAAACCGCGTTGCCTGGCACTTTGCGAAGCGGAGATCTGGCCGAATCTGCTAAGCGAGACATCCCGTGCCGGCGCCGCGTTGGCGCTGTTCAACGGCCGCGTAACTGACCACATGCTGCAAAACGCCTCCAAGCACGGCTGGATCTTCCGCTGGGCACTCTCGCGAATAGACCGCTTTCTGATGCAGACAGAAGAGGATGCGGAGCGCATCATCTCGCTGGGCGCTCATCCGGAAGCGGTTGCGGTGACCGGCAACACCAAATTCGACGAGGCTGAAGAGCCCCTGTCTGCAGAACAGAAGCGCGATCTGGCGGAGCGTTTGGGCGTGGAGCCTGGCAGGCCGGCGTTCGTGGCGGGAAGCACCAATCCCGGCGAGGATGAGGTCGCGCTGCAGGCGTTTCTTGAAGCCCGGCGCCGGGAACCGGAGCTTTTCTTGCTGATTGCACCGCGGCAAGTGGAGCGGGCTCCTGATGTCTGCCGGCTGGCGGAGAGCGCTGGCCTGAGCGCTGTCCGAAGGTCAGCCGGATGCCATGCCGGAAGCGTCGACGTGCTGGTGCTGGACACATTCGGGGAGCTGGCGTCGGCGTATGCCCTGGGGCGAGTGGCGTTTGTGGGAGGCACGTTCGTGGACAAAGGGGGGCACAATATCCTGCAGCCGCTGGCGCAGGGGGTGCCCGTGGTCTATGGTCCCTATGATTACAAGATCCGCGATATTGGAGCCAGAGCTCGCCAGGCCGGAGTGGCATTCCGCGAGGAGACCCCAGAGGCGATGGCGTCCCGCGTGGCTGAGCTGGTTTCGGGCCGGGATGAGGAGGAGTACCGCCGCCGGGCTCTCGACCTGATCCGGTCCAGCAGAGGCGCTTCCGAAGCGTGCGCCAGGGCCATCTTCGAGTTGGCGGAAGGAGCGGGGCAGCCCCGTGCGTGATCTCTGGATCGCAGCGGCGCGGGGCGAGCCGGCCGGGCTGGCCGGCCGGCTTCTGGTGGCAGGATTGACGCCGCTGGAGTTGCTGTACCGCCTGGGGTTGGCTGTCTACCTGGCCACAGAGCGGTTGGGCCTGCGCAGGCGTGAGCGCCTGGAAGCCCGCGTGGTCAGCATTGGAAACCTGACCTTGGGCGGAACAGGCAAGACGGGGGTGACCGAGGCTCTGGCGCGCCGCCTGAGCCGGGAGCGCCGTTGCGCAGTTTTGCTTCGTGGATATGGCGGTCAGGAGGGAGATCAGGGTCTGATCGTCTCAAACGGGTCCGGCCCCCTGGTGGACTGGCGTCAGTGCGGCGACGAGGCTGCCCTGCTGGCGGCGAATCTTGCGGGGGTGGTTATCCTTGCCGGCAAGGACCGGCGTGTGACGGGCAGAATGGCCATCCAGCAGATGGGCGCAGATGTTCTGCTGCTGGATGATGGTCTTCAGTACTGGCAGCTGCACCGGGATGTGGACATCGTTCTGGTGGATGCGCGTTCGCCGTTCGGCAACGGTCGCGTGATGCCCGCCGGGATGCTGCGGGAACCTGCAGGCGGACTGCGCAGGGCGGGCGCGGTTGTGATCTCGCACGCCAACGAGGTCGGGGAGGAGGAGCGGGAGCGTCTCCGGCGGAAAGTGCGGTGCCTGGCTCCCGGAGCCGAACTTTTCGAAGCTTGGTACTCCCCCGTTAGGGTCGCCTTTCCTGATGGGCGGGAAGAACCTGCGGATTCGCTACGTGGGGTGCGCGTGATGGCGTTTTGCGGCATCGGCTCTCCGGCTTCGTTCTCGGCCACCCTGAAAGATGCCGGCGCGGAGGTGGTGGCAGAGTGGTTCCTGCCCGATCACCATCCGTTCAGCCAGCAGGAGCTGGACGGCGCCGCGAAGATCGCGGAGGATGCGGGAGCGGAGTGGATCGTCACCACCGCGAAGGACGCCGTTCGGCTGCGCGGGCTGCGGCTGCCGGAGCGCCTGCGTATCCTGAAGGCCGAGATGGTGATTGACGGTTTCGAGCGGCTGACAGCCCTGGCTGCGGGCGGGAGCGGCTGAGGATGGCACTGCGCGACAACTGGGTCGGGCGTTTGGAGGCCGGAGCGGGACTTATGGCGCTTCAGGGATTGAACGCCGTGGCGCGCCGCTGTCCGGAGGCGTTGCTGGAGCCGCTGGGGAAAGGTGTGGGACGTTTCGTCTTCCGGGCGTCCCGGAGATATCGGGAAGTGGCGCTGCGGAACCTGCAGTCTGTCTTCGCTGCTGAACGTTCTGCGGCTGAGATACGAGACCTGGCGCGTTCGGTCTTCGAGCATTTTGGACGGGTGGCGCTGGAGTTCTTCTGGCTGCAGAGGGTCCGGCCGGAGCGTCTGATGCAACTGGTGGACTTTCCCGAAGAGCTCCAGAACACTCTGCGTCAGCTGATTGGCCGCGGCCGTGGTGCCATCCTGATTACGGCGCATTTCGGCAACTGGGAGCTTCTGGGGCGAGTGATGGCCGCCAGAGGTTATCCTCTCTCCGTTGTGGCCAGGGATTCGGACGATCCCACTCAGGCCGGTTTTGTCAACAGCATCAGAGCGCAGGGCGGATTGGGCATCATCAGCCGGGGAGAGCCTGTGGGGAGGATGCTGGAGGTGTTGCGGCGCAACGAGTTTCTGGCGATCCTGCCGGACCAGAACACCATTCGGGATCCGCTGTTCGTGCCGTTTTTCGGGCGGCTGGCCTCCGTCGCTCCCGGTGTGGCGCTCCTGGCTATCCGGTCCGGGTCCCCGATCCTGCCAGGGTTCGCCACCCGGACCGCCACCGGGTGGAGAGTGGACAGTTACCCCGAGGTTCCGGTGCCGCAGTCGGGTCCGCTGAAGGACAGGATTCTGGAGGTGTCCGCCGCATATACGGCGATCATCGAGCAGCACATCAGACGCTATCCGGAGCAGTGGCTCTGGTTCCACGACCGCTGGCGCCGCCGGCCGGACGAAGAACAGAACGAGGAGCAGGTTTGAGCATCGGCGAGTCAAACGGCAATGCGCGGAGGGTATTGATCGTCAGGTTGTCCTCCATCGGGGACACCATCCTCACGACCCCTCTGCTTGCGGCCATCCGGGATTCGTCTCCCCAGACGGAGGTGGACTGGGTGGTGGGCCAGAAGTCCCGTCAGATTGTGGAGATGTGCGAAGGTGTCTCGCGGATTTTCACGTTTCCCAAGGTATACGGTCCCCGGATGGCCATACAGGATCCGGCGGGAGCCCTGGAGTTCTCCCGGACGCTGCGCCAACTGAAGGCGGAGATGGGTGAGCGCTGCTATGACCTGGCCCTGGATGTGCAGGGGCTTCTGAAAAGCGCTCTTGCGACCGCCATCTCGGGGGCGCGCCTCAAGATGGGATGGAGCCGTCCGTGGGCCCGGGAGTTCAGTTGGCTTTTCACGGACGTGCACCTGCCTATGCGAAACGACTGTCACGTCGTTGAATCCTGGCTGGACCTCACCCGCGCCGCCGGGTTCCGGGAGAAGCAGGTGCGTTTTCCCCTGCGCGTCCCGGAAGACGCTCTGACCGAAGCGCGCACGTTTCTGGAAAGCATCCGGGGAGACGGACCCGTCGTCGTCATGAACATGGGTGCCAGCAAACGGGAGAAGTGCTGGCAGGCCGCGAGCTTCGCCCGGCTGGCGGAGATGGTCCGGCGGGATACGGGCGGGGTCAGTGTGTTCTGCTGGGGAAGCGACTGGGAAAAAGAGATGGCCGAGGAAGCGGCGCGCCTGTCCGGGGGCGCAGGCGTTGTCTCCTTCCGCACCACGCTTTTCACGCTGGGGGCGCTCGTCCAGCTTTGCGATGCTTATGTCGGAGCCGATACAGGCCCCACTCATCTGGCTGCCGCCCTGGGCAGGCCTGTGGTGGCGCTTTTCGGGGTTACCAACCCGCGCCGTGTTGCCCCCTTCGGACGCGAGGATGGTGTTATCAGCCGATATGACGGTCCGATTGACGGTGTGAAAGTGGCCGCCGAAGACACGTCTGCGATGGCGAGCATCACGCCGGAAGAGGTATACCAGCGGCTGCGTCCGCTCCTCGGGCAGGAGCGGAACCGGTAGACAACGGGCGACCGGAAGATGGCGGGGAGAGAAGAAAGCCGCATCCGGTGTATCACTGTGTTCCATCTGAACCAGCTGGGTGACATGGTTTTCAGCCTTCCCTTGTTGGCGAACCTGCGCTACCGGTATCCTCGCGCAAGGATTGTCAGTGTGCTCCGGCCTAATCTTCGCGCAGTGTGGGAGATGTCCGGGTTGGGGGATGAGTTCCTGATCCGGGACAGGTCGTCACGTCTCAGGGATTTTCTGCCCCTGGTCCGTGCTCTGCGCAAACGATCGCCGGACCTGTGCATTGTTCAGTCCCAGACGTTGGAGCCGGCCCTGCTTGCGAAACTGTCCGGGGCCCGCGAACGGGTGGGTTTTCGGATTGCGTGGTGGGACCGTTTTCTGCTCACACGGGCCATCCCGAAGGACACACCCCCCTCGGTTGTCAACAATCTCCGGCTCGGAGAGGCCGCCGGCGCACCTTCCATCCGGAAAGACTACGTGGGATTGCTGCGGCCTCCCGCGGGAGAACGGATGCGGATGATGCGTCGGCTTGCGGAGCACCGTGTGAGAGCGCATACCCGCCTCATCGTTCTTGCGCCCGGCGCGAGCGCCGGGAGGGCCCTCAAGCTGTGGACGGACGAGGGTTTCGCCGCCGTGGCCGATCATTTTGCCGCCCAGCCCGGCACGGCGGTCGCATTCGCGGGAGGCGAGAGTTTGTCCGGCATTGTCTCCCGGGTCTCGCATCCGGTCCTTGATTTTTCGGGTGCCACCACCCTGCCGGAACTTGCGGCCCTGCTGGACCGGGCCGACCTCCTGATCTCCGTGGACAGCGGGCCCCTGCACATGGCTGCGGCGATGGCCACCCCGGTAGTCGGAATTTACGGCCCGACGGATCCCGCGCTGACCGGACCGATGGGGATCGGACACCGGGTGGTGCGTCTGGGCGTTCCCTGCAGCCCGTGCCATCTGAAGGAGTGTTCCATTGGGCGCATCTGCATGAAAGATCTGCCTCCGTCTGCCGTTATCCAGGCAGCCGAGGAGGTCCTGGCCGCGACGCGTTGGGCGGCCGATGACTGGCAGTCTTCCCTGCAATGACTCGGGCCGCTAACATCCCTCCTTGCCGCATTTGCGGTAACGGGGCGGGCAACCGGGAGCATCGCTTCCGGGAGATGATGTTCGGGACGGGCGAGGAGTTCCTTTATCTGGAGTGCGGTTCCTGCGGCTGCCTTCAGATTGCGGAGATCCCGCCTGACCTGGGGCGTTTTTACGGCACGGGGCATGCAGGGCTGGTGGCGGATCCGCAGATACTGGCGGGCTCGGCGCTCAAACGCCTGCTAAGGCGCTTGCGCGACCTCCACACCGTGACCGGCAGAGGCACCGTGGGCTCGCTTCTGGGACTGTTGCAACCCCCGATGCCGGCCCTGCAAGCTCTGGCGCGGCTTCATCCGCCAAGGACGGCCCGCATCCTGGACGTGGGGTGCGGGTCCGGATACTTCCTCTGGTCTCTGTACAACGCAGGGTTCAGGAACCTGCTCGGGATAGATCCCTACCTGCCGGAAGAGAAAGAGCTGGCCCCGGGACTAGTACTGCTGAAGAAGGAGCTGGCTGACGTTGCTGGAGAGTGGGACATCATAACGTTCATAGATTCCTTTGAGCACGTGCCCGACCCGCAAACCAGTCTTCAGGCCGCTGCCGAGCGTCTCGGAGGAGATGGCTGGATCCTCATCCGCACTCCGGTGGTTCCCTGCGAGGCGTTCCGGCGCTACGGGGAGCACTGGGTCCAGGCAGACGCACCCAGGCACCTGCACATCCCGTCCATCCGCGCGATGGAGCATCTGGCGGCCTCAAGCGGCCTGACGCTGGAACATGTCGTCTACGACTCGACGGATTTCCAGTTCTGGGGCAGTGAGCAGTACCGCCGCGAAGTCCCGCTGGTGGCGGAGGACTCTTATTTTCTGAATCCGGCGCGCTCCATCTTCACTCCCGATCAAATCCGCCACTTTGTGCGCGAGGCCGACGATCTGAACCGCCGCGGTGAAGGGGACAGCGCGGTGTTCTACCTGCGACGGACTGTGCCGGGCGGCTGACCGGGCCCCCAAGCACCGGTCGGAGGTCCGGAGGTAAGGCTAGACAAGGGGCCGGATGGCACGGTATTCCCGGAAGCCCGTATCGTTTTGGTTCAACGGGATTGCGAATTCTGCAAGGCGCGCGGTCAATTGCCTGCCGCCTTTCCCCAGCCCGACCGCATACTAGCAGCGCACCAGTGCGCTCGGCAGTTTGTCATAGTTGGCCCAAGCGTACGGGCCACCTCAGTCGTTCCAATCGCGCACACTGGTGGGCTCATGCGCGTCCGCCATCAGAAACGTGTCGGGAGGATGGACGATCTTTCTTTCGAGGCTCATCCCGTACAGGGGGCGGGAGTAGGGCGCTGAGTCCATCCCGTATCCACAATCGACCGGCGGCGAGATGTGCAGGGTGATCCAGGGTTGTGCGCTGCCGGGCACGCCCTGTGGGTATAATCCGTTATTGATTGTGATACGCGATTGCCAGAACGCGCTGCTGATGTTGCGTTTCAGGTCCGGTTACCTCGCAGAGGAGGATTCCTTCAATGAGCACACAGGTGGTCACCATATCCGCCGAAGCCACACCCAACCCGAACACCGTCAAGCTCAACGTGGGGCGGGTGCTGCTGGAGCGCGGAGTCCTGAACTATACCAGCCGGGAGCGGGCTGAAGAGTCGCTTCTTGCGTCGAAGCTGTTTGAGAACGAAGCCATCGCGGGCGTGATGATCGGCAGGGATTTCATTTCGCTGACCAAGCGGCCCGAGGCTCAGTGGGCCGATGTCGCCCCGGAAGTGGATACCATCCGCAAGCTGCTGGAATCCGGCGAAAGGCTTTTCCCCGAGAGGACGGCAGAGCCGGATGAGGCCACCAGCGAGATCGAGCAGCGGATCCGCGAAGTGCTGGACCGGGACATCCGCCCAGCCGTGGCGATGGACGGGGGTGATATCGAGTTCTACAGCTTCGACGATGGAGTGGTCACTTTGCGCCTGCAGGGAGCCTGCGGCTCCTGTCCCAGCTCGGCGCTGACCCTCAAGATGGGGGTGGAGAACCGTCTCAGGCAGCTGATCCCCGAGGTGAAAGAGGTCGTGCAGATCTAAAGAGGCTGTGACGGATGTCTTGACCGCGGGTCCTGCTCCTGTTATTGTTGAGGTGGGATCATAGGCTGTCTCGCTCGAGACAGCCTCCTGGCTTATTGCCGGAAAGGAGAGGACCATGCTAAGGCTTGCACTTGTGGCCGGTCTCGCCCTGCTGCTGGATCTCTGCGCCGACTGCCGGGCGGATACCGTGCTGGTGACACCGTCCAACATGCAGGGCTGGGTGGCGGCCTCGGCGGATGGCAAAGTCACTGGAGACCCGAGAAATTACCCCGCCCAGGGAGAATTCCGGGAGTCGTCGCCGCCGGGCAACCCGTTGGGTCCCGGCGCATATAACATGCAGCCTGGCGGGGGGCTGGATATTCCCGGCCAGGTTTGGCTGGGGACGGATGCCTACAACGGGGTGTATCTCCGGGACATAACCAGGCTGACCTACTGGCACTACACCAAACTGACAGGCAACAATCCGCCAAACGAGCGTGTCTCACAGCCCCCGAACCTGCAGCTCTTGGTGACCCGCGACGGCATCAACTACCGTTACTTCATCCATATGCCGTGGGGCACTCCCACCTGGGAAAACGGGGAGTTGAGGAACGACGGTATCGGACCTCTCAGTGACTACGGGGCCTGGAAGATGGTGGACTGCATGACCCAGGGCGTTTGGTGGGATCCTTACGGGGGAGACTGGGGAGGCACGTGGAGTGAGCTACTCCAGCGCTACCCGCTAGCCCAGCTGAAGACCCCTGTCTCGGTAGGGAACACGTGGGGAGCGGCACAGACGCTTACCGGTTGCAGTCTGAACTTCGAATGGGGTGGTCGAAAGGTGACGGACCGGGTGACCGGCCCCTGGTGGAAAGAGGGCTACTGGGGTGACGCGTTCATCGACGCTTTCACCATCGGGGTGAACGGTGTGGAGACCACCTATGATTTCGATGTGGCTCCCAGGGCTGAGGTCATCCTGAACAACCGGGCCACCCGCGACCCGATCATCTCAGACGCGAAGAACCGCTTTGTGTTCACGGTCTTCGGGAAGGTGGACTTCAATCAGTACTTTACCGCGGACACGTTTACCGTCGACGACGGCTCCGGCAGGCCTGTGCTGGTGCGGGCGTTTAACCACGGAGTGAACCCTTTCGAATATGTAAAGGCCACCGGGACCCTGGACAACACGAAGGAGCCGGTGGAACTGACCACTACCGCAGACCGGGTGACGGTGCTGTCCGGCTTCGCTTTCTAGCATTCCGCTTTCTTGTCGTTGCTCCGGCCCGGCGCATTTCGCCGGGCCGGAGGCTTTTGGGAGTCATCGGCTCGACACCGGCGCTCAGAGGAGGGTTGGGGAAGGAATCCCGGAGGGGTATCATAGAACCAGCGCTGTACTGCTGGCCGGTCCGACCGGCCGGGACCATCCGAGGAGTTGCCCATGCGATACGCGAGAGACATCCTTGCCAAGAAGGGCCACCAGGTGGCTTCCGCCTACACCGACCAGACTGTGCTTGACGCCGCGAAGCTGATGAACGACCGGCGCATCGGGTGTCTGGTGGTTACGCGCGGGGAGACGGTGGTCGGCATCTTCAGTGAACGCGACATCCTGACTCGCGTGGTGGCCGAGCAGCGCGATCCGGCAACCACCAAAGTCGGCGAGGTGATGACCACACCGTGCGTCGTGGTGACACCGGATACCGAGCTGGAGCAGTGCCAGGCCATCATGTCCGAGAAGCGCATTCGTCACCTCCCCGTGGTGGACGAGGGACGGTTGGTGGGAATCATCAGCAGCGGTGACATCATGGCCAGCCAGAAGGTTGAGTTGGAAGCCGCCGTGCAGATGCTCCACGAATACATCTACGGGGACGCACCCGGCGTTTCCGGTTCCTGAGCAGCTGTTTTTTCCCCGGCCTGTCCTGCAGACTCGCCGCTTGGCTCCGGGGAGGCGCTTTCGGAGGAGCGCCAGATTTCAAGCGGCGTTTGCAGGCACGCCAGGACGGGGGCCAGCTCCAGACATTCGCAGCGCAGGTCGAAGGCCCACTGCAGCAGTTCCGTCAGGCGGTGGAGGTCGGGCTCGTTGGTCCAGAGCCATCGCGCCAGACGGCCGATGTGACGCAGGCTTTCCTCTGCTTCCTCCACGAGGAGATCGGCCTTCGCGAAGAAGAGAGGCAGATCCGGATCCTGCGGTGTACGGAAGGCCCCCAGCGACACAAGGGCGGCCTTCCAGTCGCTGGCAGCCGTCTGCAGCGTCTGAGGATCCTGCGGTTCGGGCAAGCCCAGGTGAAGCCGGTAGGGTGCTTCCTGCAGTGCTGCGGCGCAGCGCCGAAGCGCTCGGTCTGCTTCGCGGAGCATCGTCGCCGCTTCCAGGCACCGTTGCTCCAGAGCGGAGCGGATCTGCTCCAGCGCGGCGGCGGTTCCGGAGGGAGCCGGTGCGGGACGTCCTGACCTTACCAGCCTGCGCGCCACCCGTTTCCACTCCTCCATGCTGTGGCGCAGAGGTTCCAGGTGCGCGCTGATGGCTTCGCCCAGATCGAGCGGGGTGCTCAAGCTATCCAGATACGCCCGCAACCCCGGAGCCGAACCGTCGCTATTTTCCGGAACCAGCCCCCCGACGACGAACTGAAGGGCAGCGGCGGGATGGGTCTCAAAGGCGATCTGCCGCCCACCCGGCACACGGTATTCCGGCAAAGGCTCTCTGGACCTGGGACGTCTCTCTTGCACGCCCGGATTATGCACCAACGCGGGCGCCTTGGCAGGCCGCGGCGGGACAGACCTCCCCCAGTGGGCAGGAGTGGCATCGGGGATTGCGCGGGCGGCATATCTCCCGTCCCAGCCGTACCATCAGCACGTGTCCGGCGAACCGGTCTTCCGGTCTGGAAAGATTTTGCAGGATCTCCTGCAGCTTGCCCGGCGCAGTGCCCTGCGGAGCGAGTCCAAGCCTCAAAGCCACCCGATGCACGTGCGTGTCCACGGGATAGACGGCTCTGCCCAGAGAGAAGAGCAGCACGCAGGCCGCGGTTTTCGGGCCAACGCCGGGCAGGGACTGCAACCATTCCATCGCCGCGGTGTCGTGCATTCCTTTCAGGAAGTCCAGGGAGAGTTCTCCCTGTTCACGCAACTGGTGCATCAGAATCTCGCGTATGCGCGGGGCCTTTTGCGGAGCCAGACCGCCCGGCCGGATGGCCTCTTCCAGATCTGCCAGTGGAGCTTTCAGAACGTCCTCCCAACGTGGGAAGCGCTGTTTCAGGCGCGAGAACGCCCGCGACGAGTTGGCGCCAGCGGTGTTCTGCGAAAGGATGGTGGCGATCAGGGCATCCAGCGGATCCTCAGGCTCCGGAGCGGGAGGGTTCCCGTAATGCCGCCGCAACAGGCGGATGGCTTCGGAC
The DNA here is from genome assembly GCA_025998755.1 of Armatimonadota bacterium. Taxonomy (NCBI): domain Bacteria; kingdom Bacillati; phylum Armatimonadota; species Armatimonadota bacterium. Next base: position 2,461,181 of record AP024674.1, on the reverse strand, counting down.
AGCCTGGCGCGGGGAGTCACCGGCCTGCAGGCTTGTCGGGGAGGGAGTGCTGCAGGAACCACTGATAGAGTCCGGGGTCTGAATATACCCGGCCCCAGATCTCATGCTTCTCGCCGGGAAAGACGGTCAGGTTGGCATCTCGGTTCCCCATCCCACGCAGGAGCTCGATCATATCCCGGGAGTTGGAGAGTGGCACCACGTCGTCGTCTTCCCCGTGGAAAGCGTGCACGGGAGTCCGCCACAGGTTGCCGGCCAGAAGCGGGATGGCCCTCCCACACACAGGCGCGACAGCCGCGAAGCGGGAGCTCTGCTCCATCGCCAGTTCCCAGGTTCCCGCGCCGCCCATGCTGAAGCCGGTCAGATAGACGCGCTTTGGATCCACGCGCAGTCTGGCCTGCAGGTCGTCCAGTAGCGCCCCCAGGGCGTCCGGATCCCAGTCGCGCCCCTCGGGACATTTCGGAGCGGCCACGATGAAGGGGAAATCCTTCGTTTTGACGGCGTAGGCCATCGGTCCGAGATCCCGGAGAACCTCCAGCCCGCCCCGCCGCTCGCCGGCGCCGTGCAGGAACAGGATGAGCGGAAAGCGCTTTTCTTTCCCGGTTGCATAGCTGGCAGGCAAGAACAGCAGGTAGCGGTAATGGACACGCTTCTGAATCGTCTTCTGGAATTCTCGTTCTGAAACGGTCCCGGCATCGGCTGCGCCGGCCGGTGTCCCCGGGGTCACCAGAAGCAGAATAAGGGCAAGAAGCGCAGGTCTGGCCATCTCAAAGGCATTCTGTCCCGCCCACGTGCGGCCGTCAAGCCGCGCAGAACCCCGGCATTCTCCACAAAGCCGGTAAAAGTACCGGGTTGACAGAGGACGTGAGAAGCCTTATCGTGAAAGGTAGTATCATTGGAGACGTCCGGCTGCGGGCACGCGGGTCGCGGCCGGATGAACAGACTCCGGAACCCGCTATCCGGAGACGGAAAGAAGAGTCAGAAGGAGAAGAGAAGATGCGAGCACTGTTTGTCGCTGGGGCAGTCGCCCTTCTGTTTGCCGCGCCCGCAGTGCAGGGGACTGAGGTGATGGTGGTCGGGCCCGCCACGGATACTCTGATAGCAGGGCCGGCGGATTTTGGCAAGTATACGCCGTTGCTCGATACCTACACCATGACGGTCACTTGGCGCGCCGCTGCGACCAAGGGAACCTACACGGCCACCAAAGACGCGGCCGCCCGTCCTTACGGTCATCAGGCTTATTACATCAAACCGTCCGAGGGGAAGTTCTTCCCCGCCGGCACTACGGGCCTTCTGTTCACGGCGCGCGAGGATGTCAATGGGCCGCCTATGAGCAAGGGCCTGGTGGGAACCAACACCTTCGCGGGGGTCTCCATCGGTAGCATAACGAAGCTGTCTTACTGGACATCCTATCCTCGCACCTCTTTCTCGTATTCCAACGAGATTCCCGTCAGCCTCCAGCTCTGGTTGACTGACGGCGTCAACAAGCGGTTCGTCGAATGGCAGCCCAACCATTCACTGGTCAAGTTGGGTCAGGTTATGGTGGACGGCGTGAATCGCTGGCAGTGGAACGAGTGGAACGTGCTGGACGATTCCCACGGCACGTTCCGCGTGTATCAGGATCCCGTCCAGAGCCTGACCTGGAGCCAGTTCCAGGCCGCCTATGGCAACTGGTACTTTGAGAACTCCCTCCCGTTCGGGGATGATGTGGATGCAGGCAAGAACCTGACCGGCACCAGCTTCACATTCCAGATGGGAGCCCCCAAGCTGCTCCAGGCCGGAATGGCCAACAACGGTGGCGACGCCTGGTATCAGAACCAGATCTCCACGTGTGTTGTGGACCGCCTGGAGATTGCCTACGGTGGCCAGGAGTGGCTATACGACTTTGAGATCGTCCCGGAACCCGCCAGCATGCTGGTTCTGGGGAGCGGTCTGCTGGGAATGGCCGGACTGCTCCGCCGCTCGCGCAGGGCATAGTCTGACCTCACTCACGACACCCGGCCTGGTCCGGGACAGGCCGTGCGAAGAGGGGCTCCGGGGGCTCACAGAGCAGCCCGGAGCCCCTTTCGGTTGCCTGCCCGCTCTCCGCCTGTGACGTTCCGGCCTCTGTAGGTTACAATGCGGCGTATCTGACAGGAGGCCAGTTTTTCATTGTCTACGACTTCATCCACCATCTGCGACGTCAAAGACCTGGGGCTTGCCGAGCAGGGCAGGCTGCGCGTGGAGTATGCGGCTCAGGAGATGCCCGTCCTTGCCCTCATCCGGGAGAGATTCGAGAGAGAGAAACCGCTGGAGGGCCTGCGCATCACGGCGTGTTTGCATGTCACCAGCGAGACGGCCAATCTGGCCATCACCCTGAAAGCCGGTGGGGCGGATGTGCGGGTGTGCGCGTCGAACCCGCTCTCCACGCAGGATGACTCCGCCGCGCACCTGGTGGCGCATCACGGGATCCCGGTCTTCGCCATCAAGGGCGAGGACAACGAGACATATTACCGGCACATCAATGCGGCGCTGGATCACGGCCCGCATATCACGATGGATGACGGTGCGGATACGGTCAGCGTTATCCATCAGCAGCGGCGCGACCTTGCCGCCAATATCATCGGCGGGACGGAGGAGACCACGACCGGGGTCATCCGCCTGCGCAGCATGGAGCGGGAAGGGGTGCTGTTGTATCCCATAGTGGCGGTGAACGACGCGGATACGAAGCATCTCTTCGACAACCGCTACGGGACCGGTCAGAGCACCATTGACGGCATCATCCGGGCCACCAACCGCCTGATGGCAGGCAAGACGTTCGTGGTGGCGGGCTACGGCTGGTGCGGCAGAGGAGTGGCCATGCGCGCCAAGGGAATGGGCGCGCACGTCATCGTCACCGAGGTGGATCCCACCCGCGCGCTGGAGGCGGCGCTGGATGGCTTCGTGGTGATGCCGATGGCCGACGCGGCCCGAGTGGGAGACTTCTTCTGCACGCTCACCGGCAACACCCACGTCATCCGCCCCGAGCACTTTGCCCTGATGAAGGACGGGGCCATCGTCTCCAACTCCGGGCACTTCGATGTGGAGCTGGACCTGCCCGGTCTTGAGAAGCTCTCCCGGCAGAAGCGCAGGGTGCGCGAGTTCGTGGATGAGTACACCCTGGCGGACGGCCGCCGCATCTACGTCCTGGGAGAGGGCCGTCTGGTGAATCTTGCGGCTGCCGAGGGGCATCCCTCCGGCGTCATGGACATGAGCTTCGCGAATCAGGCGCTGGCCAGCGAGTGGATGGCCAAGAACGGTCCTTCTCTGGAGAAGAAGGTCTACCCCGTGCCGAAGGATCTGGATCGCGAGGTGGCGCGCCTGAAGCTGCAATCCATGGGCATCCTGATAGACTCGCTGACGGACGAGCAGCGCCAGTATCTGGAGTCCTGGACACTGGGCACCTGAAAGGCGGCTGTGATCGGGGCGCTTCCGTCTGAAGAGCGGCAGGAGAGGGACCGGGCCTGGATCTTCGGTCTGCCGGTGGATCTGGTGGACCGGCCGCAGGCGCTGCAGGAGGCTGCCAGCATCATTGAGCGCGGCGGGCCCGGGCTCATTGTCACCGCGGATGCATCCGCGCTCATCATCGCAAGACGCGACGACGCGTTCGCCCGCATCATGCGTTCCGCAGATCTTGTCACTGCCGACGGGGCCGGAGTGGTGCGGGCTCTCAGGCATCTGGGGCATCCGGTGCGGGAACGCGTCTGCGGGGTGGATCTTGTGGTGGATCTTTCGGGCCTCGCCGCGGAGCGCGGTTGGCGCATCTTTCTGCTGGGAGCTGCGCCGGGTGTAGCGGAGCGCGCTGCGGAGAATCTTCAGAAGAGATTCCCGGGTCTTCAGCTCGCCGGAGTCCACCACGGCTTTTTTAGCGATGACGCATCCATCGTGCGCCAGATCCGGGACTCACGCGCCGATCTGCTGTTCATCGGCATGGGCATGCCCCGCCAGGAGAAATGGTTCTGGGAGCACCGGAACGAGCTGGGCGTCCGTCTGGCGATGGGAGTGGGAGGTTCGCTGGACGTGTTGAGCGGGCGGGTAAAGCGCGCTCCCGAGTTCTTTCAGCGGCACGGTCTGGAATGGCTGTACCGGTTCGCGTGCGCCCCGAAGAAATCGTCGAGGAAGATCGTTCTGCTGCCGCTGTTCGCCGGTCTGACCTTCGCGGAGGCCAGACGCAGGCGGAAAGACAGGCAGACTACAGGAGACCATGAGCAAAGCGGAGACTAGCGCGATATCGCCCACCCGGGCGGAGAACTATCCGGAATGGTATCAGGCGGTGGTACGTGCGGCCGACCTGGCGGAGAACTCGCCGGTGCGGGGCTGCATGGTCATCAAACCATGGGGATACGCCATCTGGGAGCTCATCCAGAGGCAGCTGGACGACCGCATCAAAGCGACCGGTCACGAAAACGCCTATTTTCCCCTGTTCATCCCGCTCAGCTTCCTGCAGAAGGAAGCCGAACACGTGGAGGGGTTCGCCAAGGAGTGCGCCGTGGTCACGCATCACCGGCTGGAGATGCGCGACGGGCGGCTTGTACCGGCGGCGGAGCTGGAGGAACCGCTGGTGGTTCGCCCCACCTCCGAGACGGTGATCGGCGACAGCTTCGCCCGCTGGGTGCAGTCCTACCGGGACCTGCCGCTGCTCATCAATCAGTGGGCCAATGTGGTGCGCTGGGAGATGCGCCCCCGCCTTTTCCTGCGCACGGCGGAGTTCCTGTGGCAGGAGGGCCATACCGCCCACGCCACCGAGGCTGAGGCGCGTGAAGAGACGCTGAAGATGCTGGAGGTCTACCGCTCCTTCGCGGAGGATGTGCTGGCGCTTCCGGTGATCCCGGGTGAGAAACCGGAAAACGAGCGCTTCCCGGGGGCCGTGAACACCTACTCTATCGAAGCGATGATGCAGGACGGGAAGGCCCTCCAGGCAGGCACGTCGCACTACCTGGGGCAGAATTTCTCCCGCGCTGCCGGCATCGAGTTTCTGGATTCGGACGGGCAGCGCAAGTTCGCATACACCACATCCTGGGGGGTGTCCACACGGCTGATCGGCGGGGTGGTGATGACTCACGCCGACGACGACGGGTTGCGGCTGCCGCCCCGGATCGCACCGAAGCACGCGGTGGTTCTTCCCGTCATCCCCAAGCCGGAGCAGGAATCTGCGGTTCTTGCCTACGCCGATGAGGTGGCCGCCCGGCTGTCCGCCGTCTGCTACGACGGCCAGAGCATCCGGGTGTCGGTGGACCGGCGCGACCTGCGTGGGGGTGAGAAGAACTGGCAGTGGGTCAAGAAGGGGGCTCCCCTGCGGCTGGAGGTGGGACCGCGCGACGTGGAGGGGCGCACGGTGGCCCTCTATCGCAGAGACCGTCCGCCGCGGGAGAAGGAGTTCGTCCCGCTGGAGAAGCTGGTGACCGATATGCCGTGCCTGCTGCAGGAGATCCAGGACAATCTTTTCCGCCAGGCGCTTGAGATGCGCCAGAGCCGCACCAGGACGGACATCGCCACCCTGGAAGAGATGAGGGAGTTCTTCGCCACCGGTGAGCAAGATGGCTTCGTGGTGGCCAAATGGTGCGGAGATGTGGCGAGCGTCGAAGTGCTGGAGGAGATGAAGGTCAGTATCCGCAATCTTCCCCTCGCCCAGAGCGGTACGGCCGGGCGCTGCGTGCTGACCGGACGCGAGGCCACTCTGGATGCCGTCTTCGCCAAGGCATACTGATCCGGGAGAGAGAAAGTGAGCGTGCCGCAGAAGGTTCTGATTGTCGGAAGTGTGGGGCTGGACGATGTCACCACTCCCTATGGCAGCGTGGAACGGGTGCTGGGAGGGGCCGCCAGCTATTCCTCCGTTGCGGCCAGCTTCTTCGCTCCGGTGGCGATGGTGGCTGTGGTGGGGCAGGACTTCCCGCAATCGGAGCGGGAGCTTTTCGCCTCCCGGGGGATTGATCTTTCCGCCATGGAGGAGCGCCCGGGGGCCACATTCCGGTGGGCAGGCGAATACGGCGAAGATCCCAACCAAGCCATTACGAAGATGACGGAGCTGAACGTCTTCGCCGGGTTCGATCCCGTCCTGCCGGAGACCCACCGCCAGATCCCGTTCGTCTTCCTTGCGAATATTGATCCCTCCCTGCAGAGGCAGGTTCTGGATCAGATGAGCGCTCCCGCCTTTACCGCCTGCGACACCATGAACTTCTGGATCACAGGCAAGCGCGACGAGCTGATCGAAGTGCTGAAGCGCGTGGACCTGGTGCTGTTGAACGACGCCGAAGCGCGCATGCTGACCGGCCGAAAACTGCTGGTGGACGCCGCGGACGACTTGTTGGCTCTGGGGCCGTCCTGGGTGGCCATCAAGAAGGGTGAGCACGGGGCGCTGCTGTTCGGGGAGGGTCTGCACTTCTCAGCGCCGTCCTATCCCCTGCGCCGGATCGTGGATCCTACAGGGGCGGGGGATTGCTTTGCGGGGGCGCTGGTGGGCTATCTGGCGCGGACGGGCGACCTGTCCCGCGATAACCTGCGCCGAGCCGTGGTCTACGGCTGCACGGTGGCTTCATTCAATGTGGAGGACTTCAGCCTGCGCCGCCTCTGCGCCCTCACGGCGGATGAGATCGAGCAGCGCTTCCGTGAGCTCCAGGAGATCGCCCGGTTCTAGACGGCGAGGAAACTTCTCACCCTTCCACAAATAGAGCGGCCCGCCGGCAGGCGGGCCGCTGAGCGTTCAACCAGAAAAATGGACAAGGCCGGGACGTCAGCCCTCGGAGGTTTCCTCCGCCTGCTCCGTGGCGGACTCTTCGGCGGGTTCCTCCGCAGCCTCCGGCGCCGGTGCGGCGGCCTCCACGTGACCGACGTGCGGCTGGCGAACCATTACCACGGCATCGTCCGCCTGCCCCACTACTTCGGCCTTCTCCACCTTGATATCCCCCAGCCGGATGATGTCACCCACCTGCATCCCGGAGACATCCAGGGTGATATGCGGGGGAATGTCCTGCGGCAGGGCCGTGATGGTGATCTCGCTGTGAAGCTGGTCGAGTATGCCGCCCTGCTTTACACCCACCGGCTCCCCTTCCAGGTGCACCGGGACGGTGGTGGTGACCTTCTCGTCCAGCGAGATGGCTCTGAGGTCCACGTGCAGGATGCGCCGGCTCCGGGGGTCGCGCTGCACCTGGTGGACCATCACGGGGATGCTTTTGGAGCCGTTGCCCTGAATCTCCAGGTCAATGATGACGTTCTCCCCGCCCTCCTTGACCGCCCGGGTCAGATCGGCGAGCTTCAACTGGATGAGGATGGAGCCCTCCACCTTGCTGCCGTAAACCGCCGCGGGCACGATGCCGGCGGTGCGCAAAGCCTTTTTTGCGCTCTTAGTCAGTTCCGGGCGGACCTCCGCCTGAATCACGGGTCGTGCCATGGTGTGTATGACGCTCTCCTCTGGAAGATGTCCCCGGTCCGGGCCGGGGTGCTGGATCCCGCTATGGGGGTCGAGGCCGGGCAGCCGGGAGACCTCCCGGAGCGGCCCTGTGTCGTTCGAATGCTTCCGTGCAAACGTGCCTAAACCGCGTCAGTATAGCCCACCCGCGCCCGGACAGTCAACAATGACCGCAATCCGGCGCGCTCTGCCGGTAATTTGACCGGGAAACGCGGTTTGTGCTATCATAGAGCGGAGGAAAGCAGTTTATGGCAGAGAAGCCCTCGGCTAAGCCGGAGGAACCGGAAATCCTCGACCCCACTGCGGAAACCCCGGCCGTCACTAAAGTAGAAGGCCACTACCGCGCAGATAATATCACCGTCCTGAAGGGCCTGGAAGGAGTCCGCCGCCGCCCGGATATGTACATCGGCGACCGCGGGACACGTGGGCTCCACCATCTTTTCGTCGAGGTGGTGGACAACTCCATTGACGAAGCTCTGGCCGGCTACTGCACCCGAGTGGATGTCACCCTCCACGCAGACAAGTCCATCACAGTGGAGGACAACGGCCGCGGCATCCCTGTGGATATTCATCGGGACACGGGTCTGCCCGGCGTTACCGTCGCCATGACCATGCTGCATGCCGGCGGCAAGTTCGGAGGCGGGGGCTATAAGTTCTCGGGGGGATTGCACGGGATCGGCGTTTCCGCCGTCAATGCCCTTTCCGAGTGGCTGGTGGTGGAGGTGCGCCGGGACGGCAAGGTCTACCGACAACGCTTTGAGCGAGGCGAGATCAAGAGTGATCTTGAGGTGGTGGGGAAAAGCAAAACCACCGGCACAAAGGTCACCTGGCTGGCTGATGAGGAGATCTTCGGGCCCATCGTCTACCATCGGGACATCCTGATCCAGCGGCTGCGGCATCTGGCCTACCTGAACCCCATGGTCCGCCTGACCTTCACGGACGAGACAACGGGCGAGACGCTGGAATTTCACCACAAGGAAGGCATCAAGGCGTTTGTGGAGGATCTGTCACGCAACAAGGATCCTCTGCACAAGCCCATCTACATCCGCCGTTCCCGCGAGGATACCGAGGTGGAGGTGGCCCTGCAGTACAACGCCGGCTACCAGGAGCTGATCTACACCTTCGCCAATAACATCTACACCCAGGACGGCGGGACGCACTTGTCCGGCTTCAAGACGGCGCTCACCCGTGTTCTGAACGCCTACGCCCGTAAGACCGGGATGCTGAAGGAGAAGGACGCTAACTTCTCCGGGGATGATGTCCGCGAAGGACTGACCTGCGTGATTGCGGTCAAGATCATTAATCCGCAGTTCGAGTCGCAGACCAAGGTGCGCCTGGCAAATCAGGACGTCGAGGGAATCGTCAACTCCATCGTGGGCGAAGAGCTGACACACTACCTGGATGAAAACCCGTCGGTGGCCCGCAAGATCGTGGAGAAGGCCATCACGGCGGCCCGGGCGCGGGAGGCGGCGCGCAGGGCTGCGGAGGCCGTCAAGCGCCAGAACGCCCTGTCCGGCGGCACTCTCCCGGGCAAGCTGCATGACTGCACCGAGCGCGACCCGGCCAAGGCCGAGCTTTATCTGGTGGAGGGCGATTCCGCGGGCGGGTCCGCCAAGCAGGCCCGCAATGCCCGCACACAGGCCATCCTTCCGTTGAAGGGCAAGATCCTGAACGTCGAGAAGGCGCGCATAGACAAGGCGCTGGAAAACGACGAGATCAAGGCGCTCATTGCCGCCCTCGGCACCGGCATCTCCACTCCTGCTCTGGGCACCACCGAAGAGGAGCTGGACGAGAACGGTGAAAACGGCAACGGTGAGACCGGAAACGGAGGAAACGGGCAGGGCAACGGCAAGGGCAAGATGTTCGACATCTCCAAGCTCCGCTACCACCGCATCATCATCATGACGGATGCCGACGTGGACGGGGACCACATCCGCACCCTGCTCCTCACCTTCTTCTTCCGGTACATGCCGGCGCTCATAGAGCGCGGACACGTCTACATCGCGCAGCCGCCGCTGTTCCGGGTGAAAGCAGGCAAGGACCAGCAGTGGTACTGCAAGAACGAAGAAGAGCTGCAGGAGGTGCTGCGGCAGATCAAGCGCAAAGACGTGACGGTCAGCCGCTTCAAGGGACTGGGCGAGATGAACGCGGAGCACCTTGCGGAAACCACCATGGACCCTGAGAAGCGTGACCTGCTGCAGGTCACGCTGGAGGATTCCGTCGAGGCCAACGAGATCTTTACGGTGCTGATGGGCGACAAGGTGGAACCTCGCCGCGAGTTCATCGAGCGCTACGCAAAAGAAGTAAAGAATGTGGACTGGCACGCCTGAGCCATGCTGCCGGGCAACCTGTTCTTTCCGTAATGCGGGGCGCGACTGACGCGCCCCGCTTCCTTTGCGCTTTCATCCGAACATGTCTGAGCCCGAGGTCAGCATCCTGATGCCCGTCTGGAATGCCGGGGATACGCTGGAGGAGTCGCTCACCAGCATCCTGGGGCAGACCTTCACCGCATGGGAGCTTGTGTGTGTGGACGACGGGTCGACGGACTGCACGCCGGAGCTTCTGGAGCGCTGGCGGGGGAGGGATCGCCGCGTGCAAGTCCTGCGCGGGCGCCGCAGGGGAATCTCAGCGGCTTTGAATGCCGGTCTTGCCGTCTGCCGTGGAGAGTGGATCGCCCGGATGGACGCCGACGATCGGATGCTGCCCGGGCGGCTGGATGCGCAACTGGAGTTCGCACAGGCCCACCCGGAGATCGCCCTGACGGGCGGGCTGGTCCGGCATGTGGCGGATCCCGCGCAGATGCCGAACACCACGGGGATGGAGCGCTTCGTGCACTGGGTCAACAGCGTGGTAACGCCAGAGGCCATCCGGCGGGATCTGCTGGTGGACTGCCCGGTGCCGCATCCCACGTTTTTCCTGCGCCGCAGCCTGCTGGTTGAAATGGGCGGCTACACGCTTGAGCCTGTGCCGGAGGATTATGACCTGGTTCTGCGTCTCCACCGAAGGGGGCTTGCTGTCGCCAAAGTGCCGCAGGAGGTGGTGGAATGGACCGACAGGCCTGGACGGGCGTCCCGCACGCATCCAGCTTACAGCATCGATGCGCTACGGGAGCTGAAAGTTCGGCATCTGTGCCTTACGGATCTGGCCGGCACTAGGCCCTTTCTCGTGTGGGGAGCGGGAGACGTGGGGAAGCGTTTCGTAATCTGCCTGCAGAAGCACGGACGGCAGCCGCGGGCGTTTGTGGATCTGGACCCGCGCAAGTTCGGCAAGGTCATCCACGGATGCCCGGTGTGGACGCCTGAAGAGTTCCTGCAGCGCCGCGCTGACGGTTGGCTGACCTTATGCGCCGTGGGCGCTCCGGGAGCGCGGGAGGACATCCGGGAATGGATGCGCTCCGCCGGACTCGTCGAGGAGCGTGATTTCCGCTTTGTCGCCTGAAACGCTTGGCGGGAGCAGTTCAGTAAGGCCAGTAATAGAACCCCGGATACCGCAGGACCGGATCAAACCCGGGCGCACCCATCCGGATGGTGGGGCGGCTGGGCCCGGGGGTCAACCGGATCGGTCCCTGCAACGGAGGAGGCGGCGGCAGGAATGAGGGTTCCACCGGGAGTCCGGCGGTCAGCCCTGGTACTGAACCGGGCTCCAAGGCGGCGACCACCTCATCGGTGACGCGCATCAGCAGGGCATAGGCCTGCTCAGGCGGCAAGGCCGAAAGGGATTTCGTCACGCTGCGATAGACGTTTTCCGGCGATGCGGACTCCTGGTCGGGTTGGGTCTGCTCCGCCGGGTTTTTCTCCTCCGGCTCGGCCACGATTACCCGGGGCCGGTGCACCCAGTAAACCTCCTTCATCCCGAGCGCGGAGGGCTGTTTCCAGGCTGCTTCCAACTCCTTCCCCGTCAGAACCCCCGCGGCGGGCTGAGTGGGGCTTGCGTCTACCACAATGCTCGCTTTCGGAGCGTAGCGCACGGCGTTAAAGGCATCCTGGATCTGGCGCGGGCTCGCATCCTTCGGCACCAGCAGGCGCGACCACTCCAGACCCGCCGAGCGCGTGATCGCACCTAGCGCGGCCTCAAGAGGCGTCCTCTCCAGATTCACAGTGACGGATCCGGACGCGCCGGGCTCCAGCAGAAATTCGATTTCCGCCAGCTGCGTCATCTCCTGCAGCACGCGCTCTATGGGGCTCCCGGCTGCGGATATCGAGACTTTGACGTCCTCATTAGCAGCGCCAGCGGGCTTGCCCGCCAGTGTCATGGCCATAAGCGCAATGGTTGCCAGGACTGTTGCAGTGGTCTTCATAAAGCCACTCCTGTTGGTGAGCCGCGTCAGTTGTTTCTCCGGACTGTCGCGTTTCAGTCGCTCGCGGATGAAGCGAAGCCGTCTTCGTTCTCGAAGTTACCTCATGGATGGTATAGCCAGACCGTCCGGTTCCGAAACCTGGAGCCCCTTGAGGGAACTCCTCCCGGCAGGAATCCGCGGACGACGAGCAGAAAGCCGGGATGACGGCGGCACATTACCGCTGATGTTCTTGATTCCTGCCAGTTTAGCAGAATGGAGGGGGATTGGAAAGACTGCACAGCGCTTTGGGTGTCCTGAACAGCTATCTCTGGGGGCCGCCGATGCTGGTCCTGCTGTTCGGCACGCATCTGGTTCTGACGTTCCGGCTGGCCTTCATCCAGCGTTACCTGCCGCTGGCCATCCGTCTTTCGCTGCGCACAGGGGCAGAGGCTGAAGGCGATGTCAGCCACTTCGGCGCGCTGACCACGGCTCTGGCTGCCACCATTGGGACGGGAAACATCGTTGGCGTGGCGACGGCGGTGTCGCTTGGAGGGCCGGGAGCCGTGCTCTGGATGTGGCTGACCGGTGTCTTCGGGATAGCCACCAAATACGCCGAGGCGCTCCTTTCCGTGAAGTATCGTATCAGGACGGAGTCCGGGGCGATGGCGGGCGGACCCATGTATGTTCTGGAGCGCGGCCTGAACGCAAGGTGGGCCGGGGTATTGTTCGCCGTGTTTACCGCCGTTGCGGCCTTCGGAATCGGCAATATGGTGCAGGCGAACGCGGTGGCATCCATGGCTGCTGAGATCACCTCCGATGGACGGGCCGCCTGGGTGGTGGGCGCAGTGCTCATGCTGCTGACCGGGCTGACCATTCTGGGCGGCATCCGATCCATCGCCCGCGTCTGCGAGGTTCTGGTGCCGTTCATGGCGGCGTTCTACGTGCTCGGATGCCTGCTAATTCTGGCGGTCGGTTATCGCAGTCTGCCGGCTACGCTGGCGCTCATTGTGCGGATGGCGTTTGACCCTGGCGCAGCAGCCGGAGGCTTCCTGGGAGGGGTCATCGCCGGAGCTGCGCGCTACGGAATTGCCCGCGGCCTTTTCTCCAACGAATCAGGGCTGGGGTCCGCGCCCATCGTGGCCGCCGCGGCGCGCACGCGCAACCCCGTGCGTCAAGCCCTGGTCTCCTCCACGGGCACTTTCTGGGATACGGTGGTGGTCTGCGCCATGACCGGCCTGGTCATCGTCAACTCGGGACACTGGAAGGAGGGTGTGCAGGGAGTTGCGCTGGCGCGGCAGGCCTTCGCACAGCTCCACGATATCGGTCCGCTAATCCTGAACGCCGGTCTGGCTATTTTTGTCTTCTCCACCATCCTGGGATGGTCTTACTACGGCGAAAAAGCGGTGGAGTACCTTTTCGGGAGCCGGGCGGTGCTGCCGTATCGCGTGCTGTGGGTCTGCGCGGTGATGGCCGGATCGGTCACGGCTCTGCCGCTGGTGTGGGAATTCGCCGACGCGGCTAACGCCCTGATGGCCATCCCCAATCTGGCGTCTTTGCTTCTGTTGAACGGTGTCATCGTCGCGGAAACGCGCAAATATCTTTGGTCGGGACGAATAGAGGAAGAGGACACGGAACGTCGCGCCTAAGCCGCTACGCCAGCCGCGGAAGCATCTCGCGGGTCACTTCGTTGAGAAGCGGCTCGCCGGCCAGAAAACGGCGGACCTCCTCCGCGGCTGCCGCGCCCAGCCGCTTCAGACCGCTTCCCACGCAGCCGGCCACGTGCGGCGTCAGCAGCACGTTCGGCAGCGTCCGCAGAGGACTGTCCGGCGCGGGAGGCTCCGGGTCCGTCACGTCCAGGCAGGCGAAGATGGGACGCGTCCGCAGCAGTTCTATCAGCGCCGCCTCGTCAATCAGCGCGCCTCGGGCCGTATTGATGAGGATGCTATGATCCTTCATCAGGTGCAGGTTTCCGGCGTTCAGCATATGGTGGGTCTCCGGCAGCTTTGGAGCGTGCAGGCTCACGATGTCGGACTCCGCGATGAGTTGGTCCAGTGCTTCCCGTTTTTCCACTCCCAAGCGCGCCGCTTCCTCTCCGGACACGTATGGGTCATAGAGCAGGAGCCTGGCCCCGGAGTTCTCCAGAAGCCGGATCACGCAGCGGCCCACGTGGCTTGCGCCGACCAAACCGATGACCGCGCCGTACAGTTCGCTGGATGGCCAGCCCGGCATCGGTTTCCAACCGCCCTGGCGGAGATGCTCCCGTAACAGAAAAACATTCTTCCTGGCCAGAACCATCAGGGCAACGGTGGTCCAGGCCACATCCACGGCCAGCGCGGGGGCCGCGCTGGTCACGCGAACGCCTCTCTCCCAGAGCGCATCGCTTACGAAAGCTTTTACGCTTCCGGCAGCGTGTGCCACCAGACCCAGCAACTCCGCCTCCGCAAGAACGTCTGCCGTGAGGGCGGGGCTTCCCCATCCGGTAATGCACGCACGGGCTCCTCGCAAAAGATTCCGGGCCATCTGAGCAGTCACTGGCCCGTCCGCGCTGGGCAGGACGGGCTCAGCCACGCGCAGCAGGTCTTCCCAGGTGGCGTCATCGAAGATGTCGCGTCGGAGTTCGTTGGATATCAGGATGGCGACTTTCTCAGGCACTTTTGGTGGGGCTCCTCCCAGGGTTGGGATCATGGCATAAGAAATGCTCTTCGGGCGGTGAAAGCGGCGTCCGCCGGGTATCTCGTCCATCGGCCGTTTCTGCGCGCCTGTGCCTCGCTCCTTCCCGGTCGGGTTACAATGCTCAATTGATGGAGGCCGTGCGGATCGTTGCTGAACTCAAGGAGTGCGCAAGCAGGGCCGGACTAACCGGCCTGGCCATCGGGCCGGCGCGCCCGCTTCAGGAGGCTGGCCGCCGTCTGCGCGAACGCGTGGCGAAAGGGTTCGCGGGCCACTACGGGCTGGTGGAGGGCAGCGAGGAGCGTTTCTGTCGCCCGGACTTGCTGCTGCCCGGAGCCAAGTCCGTGATCTGTTGCGCACTGTCGTATCTGCGGCCCTGCGACCCGCCTGCACCACCGCCGGGGACCCTGAGCGGAGTGATCGCCCGATTCGCCCGCGGCAGGGATTATCATCTTGTGATGCGGGAGAAGCTTTCTGTGGTGGAGGGCCGTCTGAAGGATCTACTTCCCGGGTGCGCCACGCGCATCCTGTGCGACACGGGCCCGCTGATGGACCGCGCCGCCGCGCTGTCGAGCGGCCTGGCCTGGGCCGGGAAAAACGCCTGCGTGTTTGCGGGGGAGGCCGGGAGCTGGGTGGTTCTCGGGGAGATCGTCACTGACGCGGAGTTGCCCTTTGATGAGCCTTTTCAGGACCACCGCTGTGGCAGTTGCGAGCTGTGTCTGGCGGCCTGCCCCACGGGAGCCATCGTCTCGCCGTTCGAAATAGATCTGAACCGCTGCATATCGCATCTCACTCAGATGAGCGGCATCATTCCGCGCGAGCTGCGACCCCTGATGGGAACGATGATCTACGGCTGCGACATCTGTCAGGAAGTCTGTCCCCAGAATGCGGCGGCTGTTCCGGGAGATCCGTCGGATTTCGAGCCCGGCCCGGTGCCGGCTTTTCCGGATCTCATCCGGTTGTTGGAGATGACACAGGCCGAGTTCGAGACCTCTCTGAAAACGGGTTCGCCCGGATGGATCGGGCGCAATCGCCTACGGCGCAACGCGTGCGTCGCCTTGGGAAACATCGGCGACCCAGCGGCTGTGCCGGCCTTGCTGAAGGCGCTTCACGACCCCAGCACGGTGGTGCGTGCTCACGCCGCGTGGGCTCTGGGCCGGATCGGCGATCGGCGCGGGCTGGAGATCCTGCAGAAACTCCTCATACGCGAATCCGACCCGGACGTTCTGGAAGAGATCCGCGCGGCACTGGGGTGAGGGGGCGAGGGGCGATGGGTCTGTCGGCGCAGGATGCAGATCGCGATATCCCCCGTTGGCTCCTCGGATACTGCTGCGGGCCTTGGATAGTCCCAGGGTGTTGACCTGCCTTGGCCCTTCACGAAGAGGGGGCAATCACTAGCTGGGCGGCTACTCTGCAGGCTTGGTCAGTCTGTCTCGGGAGGATGTGGCTAGCCATTCCGCTGCTTTGATCGCTGGCTTCAACTCCTGGCTCGCGTTGTCCGCCTCGGGTCTTTCCGGCGAACGGAGTCAGGCAGGCCAAGAGCTTCAGCTTGGGACGTGAGCGGCGATTTGCCGCCAGCAAGGTGATTCCCGCAATCTTCGGCTCCATCTCCCGGGGCGAAACATTGCCGATGTGATGAACCTTGAGATATAATCGAAGCATCCAAATATGTAGATATATCGATAGATGCCCGCTCCTCGCGAATTTGGAGGCCGACCCTTGGACTGGAAAACCGAATACCGCCCCCTGGCGATCATCACGGCCGTCTTCCTCGTTTTCTTCTTCCTGCCCGCCGGCACCCCGCGGTTCGACGGTGCGGTGCTGGAGGCGATGCACCTGGCAAAGTGGTACGCCCGCGAGCACGTCCTGCTCTGTCTGATTCCCGCCTTCTTCATCGCGGGGGCCATTGCGGTGTTTGTCAGTCAGGCGTCCGTTATCCGGTATCTGGGGCCGAAGGCTAATCGGCTGCTTGCCTACGGGGTGGCGTCCGTCTCCGGCACGCTTCTGGCCGTCTGTTCCTGTACCGTGCTCCCTCTGTTTGCGGGTATCTATCGGATGGGCGCGGGACTGGGTCCGGCGACCGCCTTCCTTTACTCCGGGCCGGCCATCAATGTGCTGGCCATCATCCTGACGGCGCGCGTGCTGGGACTGGAGATGGGTATCGCCCGCGCGGTGGGAGCCATCTCTTTCAGTGTGATCATCGGGTTGCTCATGCACCTTCTCTTTCGGCAAGAAGAGGAGACGCGCGCAGAGGCCGCCATGGCGCTTCCGGATGAAGACCCTGCTCGTCCCCTGTGGCAGAACGCGGTCTTTTTCGCCTTGCTGGTGGCCATTCTGGTGTTCGCCAACTGGGGAAAGCCCGCCGTCCAGACAGGCGCCTGGGCTGCCATCTACAGCGCTAAGTGGGCCATCACGGCTGCGGCGGCCGCCGCGCTCGCCGTAGTGATGGTTTTGTGGATGAGTGTGGAGGCCTGGAAGCTGGCGCTTGCGGCGGTGGCCGTCGCGGTAACGGCCCTGGCGGTCCCGCACGAGCCACTGGCCCCGTTCACCGTGGGCGTCATCGGCCTCAGCGTCATCACTGGAACCCGGACAGACGAGGCGGGCAGCTGGTTCGAGTCCAGCTGGAGCTTCGCGAAGCAGATCCTGCCTCTGCTCCTGATGGGTGTGCTGGTTGCCGGCCTTTTGCTGGGGCGGCCCGGCCACGAGGGGCTCATTCCCTCGGAGTGGGTCTCGAAGGCCGTGGGAGGCAACAGTCTGCAGGCGAACCTGTTCGCATCGGTCGTGGGCGCCTTCATGTATTTCGCCACATTGACCGAGGTGCCCATCCTTCAGGGACTTCTGGGCAGCGGGATGGGCAAGGGACCCGCGCTGGCTCTGCTACTGGCTGGACCGGCCCTGTCTCTGCCGAACATGCTGGTGATCCGCTCCATTATGGGAACCCAGAAGACTGTGGCCTTCGTGTTGTTGGTCATCGTGATGGCCACCGCCGCAGGGATGATTTACGGCGCGCTGGGTTGATGGCGAAACGGTAATAGGAGCCAACGTCGGGCGAGAACAAGTGTTGCGGTTTTCAATGGATGGGGGAAAAGCCGATGAAGAATCTTCAACAACTGGCGCAGTTTTTCCGTGCTCTCGGTGATGTCAGTCGGCTGCGCCTGGTAGATCTGCTGGCCAGGGAAGGCGAAATGTGCGTTTGCAAGATAGTGCCAGCCCTGGGACTGCCTCAGTCCACGGTCTCTCATCACCTTGCCACGCTGCGGCACGCAGGGCTGGTGACCCAGCGCCGTGCGGGACAGATGATTTTTTATGCTCTGAATGACTCCCCGTTGCTGAAAGAGGCGCTGAAAACAGTTGAGCGCATCGAGTTGGCATCAGGCACAGAGAAAGCGCCGGCAGCCTTCTCTTTCGCCGATGCAAGGCAGAAAGTCTCCTCCACGTCGAACGCTGAGGAAATTGTGAGGACGAGCGACTTATGAAAGAGAAAATCGTGATTCTGGGCGTTATCGCGGCAATAGCTGTTCTGTCCGCCGTGAAAAGCTTTGGGCCGCAGCCGTCTTCCAGTAGCTGTTGCCCCGGCTCGACACCGGACCCGAAGGCTCTTGCGCCTTCTCAGTCCGAAGGCAAAGACCCTGCCGCCCTTGTTCCTGAAGGCAAGCCAGTGTGGGTGCTGGCTCACTCGGACTGGTGCGCTCAGTGCCAGGAGATGTCCAGGATCGCCTCGAAAGTGGCTCCAGCCTTTTCCGGCAAGGTGGCCTTTGTTGAGGTGAAGGTGGACGACCCGGCGCAGCAGGCCATGGTACAGAAACTCAAGATCAGTGTCATCCCCACCTCCATTTTCCTGGACGCGACTGGCAAAGAGAGAGATCGGGTGTTGGGCGTCATACCGGAGAAGGATCTCAAGATAAAGCTCCAATCTCTGGCGGAGGCGCGCTAGACGCATGCTTGCAGACCTCTCCGGACTGATAGCTTCTGGCTCCATCTTCGCTTACGCGCTTGTTGTGGCAGCAGGAGTGGTGACCAGCATCGGGCCCTGCAACATGGCGATGGTACCGGTGATCGTCGCCTTTGTGGGAGGATCCAGCGACATCTCGCGAGGGCGTGCAGTCGCCCTTTCAGCAGCCTTCGCGCTGGGTGCTGCTGTCACCTTTACCCTGCTGGGTGTGGCCGCCGCTGTTGTCGGGGGACTTTTCGGCCCCCACAAGAGTCTTCTGTATTACATTGTCAGTGCGGTGTGCATCCTACTGGGGTTGTCCATGCTGGGGGCCATCCGCCTGCAGCTTCCCGGCTTTTCGGCTCAGGGGGCAGCGGCAAGAGTGGGACGGGGGATCCCCGGGGCATTCCTGCTCGGAATGGTGGTGGGGCTGGCCGGGTCGCAGTGCGGCACGCCTGCGCTCGCTGCCATCCTGTCTGTTGCAATGGCGCAGGGCAAGATCGCCTACGGAGCGGCTTTGCTGTTTGCATACGGTCTGGGGCGTGGCGTCCCCATCATCGTTGCGGGGGCGTCAGCAGGAGCCGTGGTGGCCTCACCGCGTCTTGCGTCGGCGTCGGCCGCGCTGGAGAGAGTGGCAGGAGTGGTGTTGATCGGGGTGGGGTTGTTTTTCTGGTGGCGGGCTTGAGAGCCTGCAGAGGGGTATGGTGAGGCGATGATCAAGAGAATAGCGCTGGCAGTCTGTGTGCTGACCCTGGCTGTGGCGGCGGCGGGATCGGCTCCGGAGGGGCGCAAAGCCGCGCCGGCCTTCGCTCTGAAGGATCAGTCGGGCAAGCTGCACGAGCTGGAGAAGCTGCGCGGGAAAGTTGTGGTGTTGGACTTTGGCAGGGTCATCTGTGTGGCCTGTCAGCAGGCGCTCGTGGATCTCGGGGAAATCGAGCGCCAGTATCGCGGGAAGAACGTGGCGGTTTTCTCCGTGAACCTGGGGGTGCCGCCGGAGATCGTAAAGCGTTTCGTTAGCGAAAAGAAGCTGCAGTATCCCTTCCTGGAGGATCCGGGTTACGAGGTCACCCGGAAGTACGAGGTGCGGACCATTCCGTATCTCGTGCTCATAGACAAGAAAGGCCGAATCTCGCGGACGACAGTCGGCCACTCCCGTGACTTCAAGCAGGAGATCTCACGGGAGATTGACCGCCTGCTTGCCGAGAAGTGAAGTCCGGAGTAATCGACTGCTCCGGCGGAAAATAGGAGGAGTTGTTCGCCGTGGATCAGATTGGGAATTGTAGTTGTTCAGCGCAGGGTGTCGTCCTTCTTTCGTGCTCTGGAGGCTCCAATGTGGGACAGATTGCAAACAATGCGGCTGTCGCTTTGACCCAGTTGAAGCGCGGGAAGATGTCCTGCGTCGTGGGTCTGGCAGCCCACATCCCGGAGTTCGACGAGAGGATGGAGGATGCCAGCGTCATAGTGGCCATTGACGGGTGCGATACCGCGTGCGCGCGTAAGGCTGTGGAGCATCTGCAGCGCCGCGTGGATGTGCACGTCGTGGTGACGGACCTTGGAATCGAGAAGGAGCATCGGTTCGACATAACTCCAGAGCAGGTCGGACTGGTGGCCGGAGCAGTTACGGATCGGCTGGCTGCCCTTCGGCAGCCGGCGGGCGCGAACAGCGTTTGAGGGCTGGCTGCACAGGAACGGAAAAGGATGGAGGACATATGAAGATCCGCATTTTCGGGCCCGGTTGCATGAAGTGCCGGGAGACGGAGAAGATCGTCCGCAACGTGCTGGCGGAGGCCGGCATCGAGGCGGATGTGGAGAAGGTGGAGGACATTCAGGCCATCGTCGCCGCGGGTGTGGTCAGCACTCCGGCGGTGGAGATTGACGGTCAGGTGAAGATCGCCGGGAAAGTGCCCCGGCCGGACGATATCAAGAGACTCATCGGAGCCTGAAGACCCCTTCGTTCCCTGCCCACCTGACTAAGACGTTGCAGTTGGACCGGCCCGCCTCCCAGGGCGGGCCGTTTTTTGCGTAACTTGAGCCGGTCCGGTAGTCCGGGCACTCGTTCAATGTTGCGGGCTCTTGTTTCCGGAACCCGCCTTACGCCGGTTGAGCCGCCCGACGAAGCCGGGCGTGTCGAAATCAAGTGTGGCGGTTCGTGGTCTCGATACGCGCGGCTTGCGCCGCGCTACTCGACCAGCGCGGTACTGGCGGACAGTCTTGTGTCGAGAGTCGGGCGTCAAAGGTGAAGGTTGAAGGTTGCAGCGCTCTCGGCGGACCTTCTGCTCGGGCCAGCGGGCCTTGAAGGGCAGCTCACAAGGCGGGACGCAGGAGGAAAGCGGAGTCCTGCAGGCGGAGAAGAGATTAGAGGTCGAAGGGCATGCGGAAGTCCAGGCGGGCTTCCGCGGTGGTCTTATCCGGAATAGACGGATTGGAGTTGTCCCATTTCGTGGCCTCACCGGTGAAGGTCAGGAACCGGTCGTGGCTGATCTGCTGGTCCAACCGGAGCCGCACGGAGTGGCCCTTCACCTCACCCGTGGGAGTACGCGCCTCGTCCCGGCCGTAATACACATCCACCACCATCCCTTTCTGCGCCTGACGCTGCAGCCCGATGCTGTTCTTCAGCGTGGAGGTCTTCGCCTTGTCGTTGTCATCCAGACGGTGATCCAGAACCAGGTTCAGGCTTCCGGCCAGCCGCGTGGTGAGCTTCAGCGACTGCGAGGTGACCAGTTCGATGACCCCGTTCGGAAGCTCCTTGTTCTGGTTCAGCGTGTAGGCGAGCTGCGAAGCCGGCCCCAGACGCACATCGAACGCGATATTGCGCACGGGCTTCACCGAACCCCACCCCTGATCCTTGTCCTTGATGTACAGGTCCAGATGCCAGGGCTTCTCCTTATCCGGGTCTGTCTTGAACTTGTAGCCGCGCCCCAGATGGTGTTTGCCATTGGCCAGCAGCATATGGGAATACTCCACGCCCAGCACGTTCTTGCCCCACAGCGCATCCACATTCAGACCGCGCACGAACGTGACTACATTGCCGTTCAGCCGCGTGGATCCATACTCCGCCGTCAGGTTCAACTTCGAGAGCGGTCCCAGCGTCTCCGCCACCTGACCTCCCAGAGCCAGCCGGTAGCCGAAGCCATCACCGGCGTAGTTGGTGTTCTTGGTGAACGACTCCATCGTGAAGTTCAACGAGCGCGCGGCCGCCCAGTCCACCGCTACCCGGTTCACCTCTTCGGATGGATCCCGTCCGCGATCCACCGCCGTGCGCGCCCCCTTCACCGTCACCCGCTCGCCCGCGCGGGTCTGCATGTTCCAGGACGTGACATACTCAAAAGCGCCGGTCATCGAATCCGTCCGCCGCTCGCTCCAGCTGAGCCACATGGGACGGGAACGATCCGTCTCGGCCTGATACGCGCGCACCACTGCTCCGGCCAGTGCGCCCCCCGCAGCGCGGGTCAAGTTGGAGTCCCGCGAGAAGCTGACGAACCAGTTGTTGCGGAACCGCTGCTCCATCGCGAAAATGTCCCGCATCGCCCCTGAGATCACTTCGCCGGCCGAGCCGTTCAGTGACAAGCTGTGCTGCAGGGTCACCTTGGACCTGTCGGAAGGCGCATACAACAGGTTCAGCACTTCGGAGCGCCGGAACAGATCTTCCGCGTCGTTGTCTCCGCGGCGGTAGGCCGTATCCAGCTTTAGCGCAGGGGAGAGCTGGCCGCCCAGCGCGACGTCGTAGATGCGGAAGCCGCGGTCGTTGGCCATCTGCTGCTTGCGGGCGTCCGCCAGATCTCCAATGCGTCCGAAGGTGGCGTCTATGTTCTGGTATCCCGCCTTGAAGTTGAGGGTACTTGCCCGCCAGTCCGATGCCCATTCTGCGAACATCGCCCACATCGGAGCGAAGCAACGTGTAGTCGCTGTTCAGGGACAGACGTCCCGCCACGCGCGCGTTCAGACCGCCTTCAATCCTGTGCGTTCCGTATTCATTCCCGAACCGCGCCTGCTCCGACGGAGACAGCGCCCCCAGCCGGCTGAAGCTGCTGGAGATGGTCTGGCTGGCGATCCATCCCTGCCAGTCCGCGCCGGACATGGAGAACATCTGCCGGGCGATGTCGCCCCGGCCGTCAGTGAGGTTCACGAACGAGAGCGTCCCCGTCAGCTTCGGGTTGAGCTTCACGTAGGTGTTCAGCAGATGGCGGGAGATACCAGCCTCCTGCAGGACAGCCTTACGGTCCGCATCGGTCACCTGCCCCACCGTGGCGTTCGGGTCGAACTGTAGCTTGGCCGCCAGCGCGAGCTGCGAAAGCTCGTCCTGACTCAGGCTTGCCAGCCGCTTGAAGGATGGGTCCACGGAGCGGAACGCCGCCAGGAAGCCGACCTTCGGCTCGTTATAGACCAGCTGGATGGAATCCAGCGCTCCGGAGCTGTCGTACATCCGCATCCAGCTCAGGCGGTTCCACGGGCTGCCTTCCGGCATCAGGGAGTTCGGCCTCAACTCCAGCGCGGCCGACAGGCGGCGCACGCCCTTCTCACGCTCAAGCTGATCCACCACCTCTTTCGGCAATGCGCCCTGCTCCCGAAGTGTGGTGAATCCGGTGAAGTTGGCCCCCACGTCCTGATACCCGAAGCTCAGGCGGGCATCGCCCATCTCCACCCGGGCCTTCTGAGAGACGATCTGGTCGCTCTCCAGCGAACGCGGGGCCTTGCCGGAATCCTTCTCGAACAGTCCCTTCGCGCCGGGCTTGCGCGGGTCGGACATGTAGAGCATACTTTCCAGCCCCAGGCTGCCCAGGTCGAAGTCCATCTTCATCCCGAACGTCAGGACGTCGAACGGCAGCCCGCCTTTCGCGTCTGCCCCGCGATAGGCGTGCAGGAAGCTGGCGTTGGAGTTGCCTCCGAAGAAGCCGGGCAGGAGTGGCAGGCCCACCAGACTGCGGGCCGCGGCCTTGCCCTCGTTGTAGCGGTAGGTGGCGCGGATGCTCTGCATCGAGGACACCGGCTCCGTGAAGCTGAGCGCCCCGCTGACCGGGTCCACGAAGTAGTCCCGGTTGCGCACCAGACGCCGTCCGTCCACGGAGACCGTGAGCGTGTCCAGGACGATGTTGCCGTGGGTCAGGATGTAGCCCGCGGGCGAGCCGTTCCCGCGAAGCACATCGAAGCCGTTCCCCAGTTTGGCGCCGGGCTTTCCAGCGTCAGAGGGATCGTCCGGCTGGTCCACATCCAGAACGCCGCCCACGCCCAGACGCCCCACATTTCCCCAGAGCAGACGCGGCGAATCATCCGCGGCCGGAGCCATTCCTGCAAGGAGGAATGCTCCCGCAACGGCCAGCAGTCCGCATATCAGGAATCTGCCCTGTATTTTCGGCATCTGTCAAAGATTATGCCCGGCTGCTTTACTGCTCAAGAGCGCCGGAGTCGCTATTCTGACCGGAAAATCAAAAATCTGCGGCTATCAGTCGCAAAGACTGCCGCGAAGTCCGCACAAAGTCCAGATTGGCTCCGGCGGCGGCCTTTTTTCGCCGCTCTTCCAAGATCTCTTTCATCCTCGTGCTCAACGGGTCGTCTGCCATATGCCGCTCCAGCACTTCCTGAGGAGACGCGATCGCCACTGCCACGGGACGGATTTCCACAGGTTCAGATGCCGGAGCCTCATCACCAGACCCGCTTTCGGACATAGACTCGCCGGTTCCGGCCACCAGCACAATGACCTCCTCCACCGCCGGCTCTGCCGGGGCGGCCGGCTTGCTGACCGGAACGCTCTCGGCCGGTTTCGATGCGATCGTCTGTGGCCGTGACGCCTTAAAGACGCGAGCAGTGCGGACCCGGCGCGCAGGTTCTGGCCGGGCGGACGCAGCAGACTCCGTCACTGCCGCGGTTTTGGCCTCAGCCGAAGGTTCAGGCTCAAGGATGTCATGGGAAACCGTGGTAGACACCGGGGGTGTCACCGCAACGCTATCCCCGGCGGGCCGGGTATCCGGAGCAGGCTTCAGGCAAAGCAAAGCTAAGACGGCCGCGCCAGCCAGCAAACCCGCCGCGGCGTAACGGAGCGAGGGCGCGAGAGCGCGGCGCAGCACGGCGAAGACCGAAGCGCGGGCGTATGTTCTGACGGCGATCCGCTCGCGAAGACCAGCCGGGACTTCCTGCTCCACCGCAGGCGCGGCCGCGATGATCTCGCAAAGTTCCTCCAGCTCGTTCGCGCACCAGTGGCACTCCTTCAGATGCGAGCTCAGCTCCAGCGAGAGGGTTCCACCAGTGTCCGGCGCGAGTGCTATCTCCTGCTCGAAGCGCTCGCACTGCGACCGCTGGCGGATGTGGTCCATTACGCAGGCGCGCAGGTCCGCGGGAGGATCCTGCCAGGCGGATCGGCAAGCTCCGGACAACTCCCGCGTGAAATCCAGAAGCTCCCGACAGGACTCGCAGGAACTGAGATGTTGCTCCACCAGCTCCGCCGACTCGCCATCCAGCATCCCGTCGGCGTAGCAGGAGATCAGTTCTTCCATCAGTTCGCAGTTCATCTTCTCAGGCCGCCTTCCCGCAGTCTGGGGCATCCTTCAAACGCCCTCGCCGCCCCGTGGCGGGTTCTCCATCTCTAAAGACACCGCACAACGCCGAAAGTAACAGCTTTTTTCTCGAGCACTGTGAATAAAACCCCCTCCGGGGTGTGTTCCCGGAGGGGGTGAGGCAGGAGATGAAAAACCGGTGTGAGCGCTCAGCGTCTTTGAAGCGCGTCCCAGACCCCCTCTCTCTGAAAGATGCTACGGATGACATCCGGCGAAGCCGTGTCCCGCACCAGGATCCTTCCCTCTGGTCCCCGGAACCACAGGAACCCGCCCGCGTTGCCCAAAACGTCCAGAGCTTCAGAGAAGGGCACCTGCGTCTGCTCGATGCTAATGGACCTCGAAGAACCGGCTGGCAGTCTCTTTGGCGGCTTGAGGAAGCGCTCGGCATCCCTTTGGATCTCACGGATCCTGTTGGCCTGCTCGGCGGGAGGAGCCTGTTGCGCCTGCTGAAGCTCCTGAGCGTACCGACGCGCCTGTTCCTGAAGCTCTGTGGACGGGTCCTGATCCAGCTTCAACTCCGCCTTCTTGCCGAATGCCTCCAGCAGCTGCAGAAGCACTTCCAGCGGATCCGCATCCCGCAGCTTCCAACTCACCCGGTCCCCGGATCGGACGATGGAGATACTGGACGCCCGGCGATCGCTGCGCGAGAACAGATAACGGTTGTCGCGCACCTCGAACTTCAGTCCCGCGGCGCGGCAGAACGCGTCCAGTGCGGCCTCGAACGGCACATTTTCCAGAGACAGCGTCACCCGTGTCTCCTCTGGCACGTCCGGCGAGACCTCATACGCGCTGCCCTGCGGTGCTCCGGACGACCAGAGCACCTTGATGGCCAGCCGCACCGGAACATCGGTGACGGAGCAGCTTACCAGCCCTCCCTGCGCCAGCGCCGGCTCAAATGACGCCGGGAAGCAGAATAGGCCAAGCGCGACCGTCGCTGCTATCAATAGACCTGTCGCTCTTCTCGTCATTGCTTTCTGCAGCTTTCGCAGCCGCCGGGAAGTGCAGCACGACCTTAGCGCTGCGCACCGTCCCGTCCGGCGCATAGGTTGAATTCACGGAGACTTCGGCGATTCCTGCGCCCGAGACGGGGTCCGTGAAGTGGGCGCAGTAGTTGGCGGGAGGCCGGTAAGCCACCACCACGATCTTCGGCTCCACCGGGACTGCCCTGACGTCAGGCTCCGGACGCACGGCAGGAGCAACAGGCGCGAGCGCAGGCGCAACCGTCGGCGCGGTTTTGGCCACGCGGACCAAAGGCGCCGGGCGCGGCCTGGCGGGCGCCCGCATATCCCGCATCTGCGGAGGGCGGTCAGGCTTGTGTGTCACTGTCGGAGCAAGCGCCGGAGAGGGCCGGGCAGGCTGCTCCCGGGCCACCTCCACGGCGGGCTGCGCAGGGAGGGGAGCGGGAGCCGTGACAGACGCCGGCGGAGGCGCGACGGCCACGTCCTGCGGCACAGGTACAGCGTTCCGCAGCAGGATGACCGCCACGGCAAGAGCTGCCGCTGCAAGAGCGGGAGCGGGAAGCCATCTCCAGAGGAGGCGTCTGCGGCGCTCCTCCTCCTGGCGGATTCGCGCTCGCACACTGGCGAGAACCGGGCGGCCCTGCACCGGCCGGGCCAGCACACACAGCGCCTCATGCGCCCGCCGGAACCCTTCGAACTCCCGCGCGCAGGCACCGCACTCCGCCAGATGGCGCGAGAGCTCGTCCCGCTCGGCGGAAGTCAGCTCGCCGTCAATATAGTCCGAAAACTGATCGATGTATCGCCTGCACCGGTACATCGTACTTGTTGTTCCCTATCCCTGCTCCGGCCAGCGATTCTGGAATGCCCTTCGCGCGCGATGCAGCATCATCTTGACGCGCCCCGGGGTGCTTCCCATGGCTTCTGCGATCTCATCATAGGACAATCCGCCGTAGTAGCGGAGCACGAGAGCCGAGCGGTAATGAGCGGGCAACTCGTCCAGCGTGGCGCGCACCATGCCCGCCAAAGCCCGATCGTCCGCCCCGTCGCCGACCGACGGCTCGTTTACGATCTCGTCGAGACTAGAGGAGCGTTTGCGTCTGCGGGAGATGTCCAGGCACTCGCGCACGGCGATACGGTACAGCCAGGTGGAGACCTTGGAATCTCCCCGGAACTTTTTGAGCGCGCGGTAGGCTGCCAGGAAGGTCTCCTGCACGGCGTCGTCGGCGTCGTCCGTGCTGTTCAATATGCCCAGGCAGATGTTGTAGACGAACTCCTCGTGCCGGCCTACCAGCGTATCGAACGCCGAATCGTCGCCGCGCTGAAAGCGCTCGACCAGTATCCGGTCGTCATCGCCTGCCGGACTCTCTCTCACCTTCGCCAGAACCGTCGCGTGAGCCATAGCAGTTGACGCGGACCTTTCCCTGCGGTCCGCCCTCCGTCAACTCCTATGACTAGATCCCGGCGGGGAAAGTTTTGCGCCCCGCGCATCCGTAACCAACCGTTTCCGTTTACTGCCCGGCAACCAGAATCCGGGCGCAGGAATCGCAGATGACGACCCCTTCGCCTTTCTCGATGGCGGTCAGCACCTGGCTGGAGATGCGCACTTTGCAAACCCCGCAGCAGCCGTTCTGCACCGCCGCCACAGCCACACCTCCCAGCCTGGGGCGCAGGCTCTCATAGCGGCGGAGCAGATCCTCCCAGGCTGCCTTCATCCGCCCCGCCTGCTCCTCTCGCGAGGCGCGGGCCTGCGCCAGTTCGCCTTCCAGCTCCGCCCGTCGCGCTCTTGCAGATGCGACGATGTCATCGTACTCCTTCTGCTTCCTCTGGAACAGGATGCGGGCTTTCGCAGCGGTCTCTCTTGCGGCCTCCTGCTCGTCCATCAGCTCCAGCTCACGCGTCTCCAGTTTGTCCTGGTTTCGCTTGAGCATCTCCACCTCCTGTGAGAGAGACTCCAGCTCTTTAGGATTGGTGACCTTGCCGGAGTACATCCGTACCTCGATCTCGCGAATCTTCGATTCCGCGCTTTTGATGGCGAGTTCTGTGTCCGCCAGTTCGGACTCGATGCGCCGGAGCTCAGCGGTGGCGGAGTCCAACCTTGCGCGGGCGGCGTCCCGCACCCGTCCCGCCTGCGCACCCGTATCCAGTCCCGACAGTTCCCGTTCCAGCTCCTGGATGCGGGAGTCTATCTGCTGAAGCGCCAACAGTTCCTGAAAGGCAGTCGTCATTTCCCGAGGCTCCCCCGGCGCGCGCGGCCGGGCGGGAACATCTCCGCCCGGCCGGCGTCAAGCCAGATATAGAGTTACCCCAGGGACCGCCTGAGTCCTGCCGGGTAGGTTTTCAGGGCAGGGCCAGAAGCCTCAGATCCGCGGGCTTGCGCAGCAAGAGGACAGGCTTCAGACCTCCTTGCGATTCGCGGCGCACAGAGATTATGCCGGCAACCTCTACGAACGCTCCGACTTGGGGCAACGAAAACCCGGGATGCACGGACCCGGATCCGTCCGGGTTGCGCGGGGCGCGGCACTCCAGCGGAGGGCCACTGCCGTCATCCAGGGTGAACGTCTCTGCCTGCGCAGCCACCGATATCACTTTGCCGTGCAGCCTTGCGGGGAGTCCCACAGTATTCAGACCGGCCCCTCCTACGACTCCCTCCTGGCCCGCGCCGGTGGCGGGATCATGATGGAAAGGTCCCCCTCCGGCCTGACTGACCCTGAGAGCGACGGGCGCGGGAAGGGCGGTCTCTCCCAGATCCTGAAGCGATGTGGCTCGAAGGACGCGCTCGCCGTCTTCAGTTTCCATCACGCCCGTGAGAGATACCAGACGGCCCTGCGGGACCACCCGACCCAGCACGCGGACGCCCGCTGAGCGGTCCGGCGATAGGATGTAGCAGAACGGGCCGGCCTCGAAGGTCCCAGCCGAGACGATGGCCGGCTTCAGGTCCACCCGGGCTCCGTCCGGGAGCAGCTTCGCCGACCCGATAGACACCTCCGGCCGGGCGTGGGAAACGCGGGCGAAAGCGTCTACCTCGCCCTCCAGGGCGAAGCCATCTTCATCGAGCCGGTCTGCGGTTACCCGGACGAACCTTGCCCATTTCCGGCCTGTGATCGGATGCACGGGCAACGGGAGATCTGCAAGATCGAACGCCGTGCCGCCTGCGGAGTCGCGATAGAGATCGATGGCGTCTGCCACCTTCAGGCCCGCGAAATCCGCCGCCGTCAGTCCGGCCGGCAGAGGCCGGGTGAAGTCCAGCTCCGGCCCCCACCGCTTCTGTACCCGGTCCCAAGCGAACGCCTGAGTGGGAGCAAAGCTGTCCGCGAATGGCCCAGAGGAGTAGGAATACCAGGTGACCCCGTCTTGACTGACACTGACGGTCATCGGTTCTGCCGAAACCATTTCACTGCCGCGGATGGAGATCAACTCCATGTCGGAGTCAGCCTGCACGAACGCGGACGCCCCGAAGAACGAGTTTCCAAAGACCAGAAAGTCTTTGCCATACCAGTTCGCCGGATCGTCCATCAGTGGCGGGTTGAACTCGGCAGTCAGAGAGGCGCCCTCCCGAAGCGTTACGATCAACTTTTCGCCGGACGCTCCTGTGCCCCAGGCCGAATAGACCATTGAAACCGCAAACTTAGCCGGTGGCACGAACGGGGGGAATCCGGGATCCTGCACATACAGCGAAGGGCGATGCAATGCGGCCAGAGGATCATCGTAGGGTGGATACCCCAGAGTTCCGCTCGCGCTGACGCTGACAGGGAGGTAAGAGGCGGAGCACACCTTCAAGGTCAAGATGTTCAGGGCGGCCAGAAAGAGGCAGAGCCGCATCAGCCTCCGGTTCGTCGCAATCACCTTTTGAGTCTTCATCCGGAACTGTCTCACTGAAGATCGTATGCCGAGTCGTCCTCTGAAAGCGTGCCGCACATCGGGGCCAGGTCCGGGCGATGGCGGTAGATGGTGCGGGTGGAGATCACGCTTCCATCCGCCCGGGCCACATTGGCCGCGCCGTTGTGGCGAAAATGCACCGTTCCGCTGCGAAAGGTTCCGCTCGTGCGGTCCGAGGGCGCACGGAGATAGTTATGAGCGCTCACCGGATTGCCGAAGCCCGCGTCCGCGAACACGGCCGTGCCCGCCGGATCGGCAATCTCGGAAAGGCGCACTGGCAGGCGTACGAAGATAGACCCGTTTCCTGACCGTATGGCGTCCCCACCGATGTAAGAAGCGTTGTAGGCATAGCCGGTGAACGGCCTGTCCCAGCCCTGGCCTGCGAACGACGGGCAACGGTGGATCTCGCCGCTGCGGTGATATGGTCCCAGAAGTCCGTGACTCCAACCTCCCGGCCAGGTGGTGAAATCCCAGCTCACCATACGTCCTTCGGAGAAGTAGTAGGACGGACAGGCCCTGCCCCCGTTGTCATCCGCATACATCTGCCAGGCCGTGACGAGCTGCTTCAGATTGGATAGACACTGCGTCTGAGCCGATCTCCTCTTCGCCGCCGCAAACACCGGCAACAGAATGGAGGCCAGGATCGCCACGATGGCGATCACGACAAGAAGCTCGATGAGCGTGAAGCCCGCCCCACGAATGCGAGGGGCCATTCCGGTCACGTCTGCCCTGACCGATGGGGGCCTCACGCTCATCATACTCAAGTCATCCCTTCAAGGGCGGGCATCAACCCCTGCGACGCGAGACAGCGAACCACCCCGCGCAGAGTGACCCCAGCACTGCCAGCGATGCGGGCTCCGGGACCAGCGGCACATCCGGACGCGGCGCGGGGGCGCTGAAGCTGGGAACGAAGCTCCAGCCGTCCCAGGAACCGTCGGCCAGCACACGGGCGCCAGCGCCCACCGGAGCAAAGCTCCAGTCGGTGCCGTTGTCGCTCAGCCAGTACGACCACCACGTGGTTCCGCCACCCGTCTGCGGGTAAGACCCGTAGGCGAACGTGTTCACGAAGATGGCTCCCCCGCCGTAATCCGAATAAGTGAACTGAAAGCCCGGAACCGCGGCGGAGATGGCCTGAAGCATGTCAAACCCGGTCTTCACCCCGTCGTAGTAGTAGACGAAAGCATAAGAGTCAGGTCCGAAGTCCACCACCAGGTAAGACGTGCTGTTCCCGGATCCGGCGGAACCGGAAACGATCAGGTCGCTCAGGCTGATGGCGTGGGCGGCAGGAATAGCGATGACAGTCAGCGCTGCGGCGATCGCCGCAAGGAGTTTCAGACGTCGCATTGAGTTGGTCTTTTCTTCCTTTCTGTCAGAGTTTTGCCGGGATTGGCCCCCTTGGAGCCGGCCACGGCGCGCAGTCGCCCCGGCGACGGTTCTGCCGCCTGTCGCCCCGCTGGAACGGGGCTAACCCTCCGTCCCGGTTCCCGGAAGCAAGAAGGTTTCGGCTTCCTTGCCTTCCGGATCGGCCGGAGAGAGAGGGGACTGCGCCGCGTGTTCGCCGATTTCGGCCACCACGCGGAGCAACTCCGCCAGAGCGCTTGCAACCGGCGCGCTGACCCGCGCATCCGGCAACAAAAAAACCCGCAATCCGGAGATACGCGGGCCAGCCTGAGACACTTCCGTGTCTCTCAGGATCCTCGCCATCTTTGCCTCCGAAGATGTGACAGAGAGCGTTGGTCAGGCAGGTCTTCTGGCTCTCGGATCATCCTCCGCCGGCGCCTTCCCACAGCGTCCTCTGAGCTTTGCGACGCTGCAGTGGCGGCAAGTGCCGGCATCGTCCCCGATCACAGCGGCGGGCCCGCGACGGACTTTCACCGTCTTCCCTTTTCAGGTCCCTTGCAAGAGCTGCCCCTTGCGGGACCACCCGACCACATTGCAATATGAAGTTGTGACACCTCGACTATATCGCAGGCGGGCTCGCCGGGTCAAGGGGGTCTGCGCGGAAAACTTGGAAATTTTGCTGGCGGAGGCTGCTATTGAGTGATCCGCCCGGAGGAATGGGCGCTCCGGTGCTGCGCAGCTTGCCGCCTTGGCAACGCTCGGACCTGGACGCGCACGCATCCCGACTGCAAGAAGCGTTCCATCAGACGGGAGTTTCGCTTGCGTACGTGTTCGGCTCGCTTGCGCGGGGCCGGGAAGCCGACCG
This sequence comes from Armatimonadota bacterium, assembly GCA_025998755.1. Lineage (NCBI taxonomy): Bacteria > Bacillati > Armatimonadota > Armatimonadota bacterium. The sequence continues at coordinate 2,429,295 of AP024674.1, read as the reverse complement.
CAAGGCCATCAGCGACCTGGACATTGCCGTGGTATTCCCGCCCGAGACCCCGCGCGAGACCATGCGCCAGGCCTGGTATGAGCTGCGGGCTGCCCTGGAGCGCGTGTTCGGGCGGGAGGACTTCGACCTGGTTATCGCGAACGAGGCTTCCGCCGCCCTGCGCTACCGCATCATCCGGGACCGCGACCTCATCTATAGCGCGGGAGAGGAGGAGCTGGCGCGATTCGAAAGCCAGGCGCGGCGGGACTGGCTGGATATGGCCTATTTTCGCGCCATTCAGCGGAAGGCGCTGGAACAGCGCTACGGTGGGGACAAGCGGTGATGGATGAGGAGCTCCTGACCACCCATCTTTCGGAGCTGGACCGGCGGCTGGCTCTGCTGGAGCCGTACCGCTCGTTGGGTCCGGGCGACCTTGACGAAGCGGACGAGCGGACTGCCGCCATCGAGCGGCACACGCAGATCGCCATTCAGTCGGCACTGGACGCCGCCGGGGTCATCATCACGGGGCTGCGGCTCCGGGAGCCCCGGACATACGCCGAGAGTTTTGAGGTCCTCTCCGAAGCGGCTATACTGGAGCGCGAGCACGCCCGCAGGCTCTCCGACCTTGCGCGGTTCCGCAATATTCTGGTCCACGGCTATCTGACAATAGATCCTCATGAAACGGCGCGATTCCTCCGGCAGGGCATAGAGGATCTGCGGAGCTTCATTGCGGCCGCCCTGGCTGCCTCCAGACGGCCCGCGCGGCGGGGTGGGCGCGGATGAGAGCGTTGCCGATCGCGGCGGCTCTGGGCCTGGCGCTTCTTGCGGGAAGCTGCTCGCAGGAGAGCGGGGACATCCTGCCGTTCACCGGCGTGCTCTGGGAGTGGGAAGGCTTCAGCATGCGGGACTACCGCGCGCGCCAGTGGCGCGAGGGCGGGGTAACGCAGGTCTTCGTGCGCTGCGCCACGGTCAGGTTCTCAGACGGACGCATCACCTCGGATGCGGCCGGGTATGACTGGCAGCGGCCAGGGTCCGGGCTGCCCATCACGCTGGTTGTTGGGCTGGAGGGCGACGGTTTGCCGGACGCCCTGGCGTCAGACTGGAAAGCCGCCGCAAGGGAGGTCGCGCGCGAGGTGCGGACGGCGCTGGCGAAGGCCCGCGCGGCGGGAGTCGCACCGCGGGGGGTGATGCTCGATCTGGTCAATCCGAGGGTCTCGGGCGGGCGCTACGCGGACCTTGTTCAGACCGTTGCCCGACAGTTGCGCAGCGGCCTGCAGATCTCCGCAAGCTGTCCGCCCTCGCTCCTCGATTCGCTGGCGGCAGGGCAGCTCGCGCGCTCCACAGAGTATCTGGTCATACGCTGGCGATGGCCGGAGGATCTGCAGACTCCCGAAGAGGCCGCCGCTGCGCCTTATGATTCATCCGACCTGCAGCGCTGGGCGGCTCGGGCGGAGATGCTGAACCGGCCGTTTGCAATTGTCCTGGATCCGCAGCCCACATATTTCGAGTGCGCGGGAGAGCCTCCGCGCCTGACCGGCGTCACGCTGCGGCAGATCGAGCGTCAACGGTACGGCCTGGTGCCGGCAAGACCGGTTGCCCCCCGCGCGGGACTTCCCGCAAGCAGGACCACGGATTTCATGCTGTATCGGAGCCGGGAGGGATTCCCCGCCCGCGGGATCCTGGCCGCCGCGCCCCATTCAGCCGGCCTGCGGCGGCTGCTGAAAGCCCTGCCTCACCCGCGACGTTCCGGTTTTCTCGGCGCCATTGTGACCGTTCCCCGCGAGCTCCCGGACGAGCTTGCATGCTCCAATGAGGAGATCGTGCGGGCTCTGCGGGGAGAGGATTGCCATCCCGAACCCCAGATTTCGCTCCGGCCGTTCCAGGAGGACCGCAACCGTGTTGTGGCCCGGGTGGACAACGTGGGCTGCGGCCGGCCGGCGCTTGAACCCGGCTCCATCCGCCTGAGGATCAGCTATCCCAGCGGGGTATTGACTCACGCCGAGCGTTCCCGGTTCGAGACTCTGGAGATGTTCCGGACAGTGGAGGGAAAACATTACCCGGTGCGGGACATCCGCATCAGCGACACCCTGGTTTTCTCTGCACCCGAGATGAGACAGGGTGCGCTGGAGACGGGCCCGCTGCATCTGAGCGTGCGCCCCGGCGCGCGGCTGCGGCTGACGGCGGCGCTGCGCTCGCCCGGAGGCCAACCGGGAGCGGCGGCATCTCTGGAGGTGAGCTTGCAGTGAAAGGACGAAGGGCCTGCCGGGAAGGAACAGGCTGCTTTTACGGCGAAAGCGCGGGTCAGATGGAATCTCCGGCGGCCGCGCCGGCTAGGTGGAGGATACTGTAATGACGGGAAGCACAGGTCCGGGTCGCCGCGCGGTGCACATTCTTGAACGGGAGCAGCTCATTCCCCTCCCGCTGGAGCGCACGTTCGCCTTTTTCTCTCGCGCGGAGAATCTGGAGGCCATTACTCCACCCTGGCTGAAGTTCCGCCTCATAACGAAAACTCCCATCGAGATGAAACGGGGGGCCATCATCGAGTACAACCTGCGCATCAACGGGTTTCCCGTCTACTGGCGCACGCTCATCGCGGAATACGACCCGCCGCACCGGTTTGTGGATGTCCAGCAGAAGGGGCCCTATAAGCTCTGGCGTCACGAGCACACGTTCGAGGCGGTGGAGGGCGCCACCCTGATGAGAGACCGCGTGGAATACCAGATCGGGTTCGGCGTTCTGGGCGAGATCGCGCGAAGGCTGTTCGTGGACCGGCAACTGCGCCAGATCTGGGATTACCGCGAACAGCGCCTGGCCGAGATTCTCAGCCAAGAGAGCGCTCCCCTCTGAGACTGCGCTCTCCCGTCCGCCGTCCCGGGCAGCGTTTTTGAGGTAGAATACCTCTCGGCGAACCACCGGGAGAGGGCGACTCTCCCCATTGACGGGAACGCCAGGGAGCCGAGATGAAAAGACCTGCCCTCTCTCTCCGTCTTGTTTTCCTTCTTTCAACCGCCGTCCTGGTTGCCGCTGGAGCGCAGTCACAAGCGTCAGCCGTCGAGGACTTCACGTTCATCCAGGCCACGGACATTCACACACCGATGCCCCAGAGCCGCGATGTTCTTGGGCTTCTGGCGGGTCAGGGCGAGGTGGACCTGGCGGCATACGGAATCAAAGTTCGGGCTCCTTCTTTCGCCGTGGCGACCGGCGACCTCACCGAGTTCGGTGGCGGGAACGGCTGGTGGGAGGAGTATCTGGACTACTGGAAACCGTCCGGGATGAAGGTCTACCACGCCGTGGGCAATCACGACAATACCTGGCACTCCCTCCTGAAGCAGCTCCGGGGGATCGGCCAGGGGCCTTACTACTCGTTCGACGCCCATGGTTGCCACTTCATCTGCCTGATGTCAGCCACCATCCAGGACCCCCGGCCATCATTCGGGGAAGATCAGATCGTCTGGCTGCGCGAGGATCTGAAGAAGGTCTCGCCTGAGACACCTGTCTTTGTGTACTTTCATCACCCGATCGGGGGCTCCGAGTTCTGCAGCCCCTACGACTGGCACCGGGTGCTGGACGAGCTGCGGCCTTACAACGTGGTGCTGGTGATGACCGGCCACTCGCACGGAACGGTGGCTCGCGTCTCCGCTGGAGTGGACGAGGTGATAGGCGGCACCACATTCGGCGCCAACGCCGGCCTGACCTATATCTCCGTGCAGGACGGCGTGCTGCGTGTGGCCTACCGGCGCGCGGACCAGCCCGCCCCGATGGAATCCCGCCTTGAGAAGCCCATCCCAGCTCGCTCCACATACCCCGAGATAACGCTGGACGTCCGCACGGAGAAGTTCCGGGACGCAGACGGGCTGGAAGATGAACGCATTGTCGTGGAATCCACGCTCCGCGGCCTGGACAGTATGGAGCAGGCCAGCCTGACCATCAATGACCGCATCACCGTGCCCGTGGCTCTGGTGAAGGACGGTGACATCTTCCGCGCGACCGCGCGCCAGAGCACGCACGACCTACTGCCCGGCGAGCACTATCTGAGAATCACCTACAGGGCTGGAGACAGGGAGTATACCCGCAGCGCCTCCGTGACGGTGGCGGCTCCCCGGAATGCCGCTGGCGGTCGGGCCTTATGGAGCCTTTACCTTGGGGCGGCCAGCAAGTGCACACCCACAGTCGCGGCCGGCAGGGTGTATCTGGGAGACAACGCCGGGACGCTTCGCTGCGTGGACGCCGCCACGGGAGCCGGGATCTGGACAGTGAAGACCGGGGCTGAGATCCTGACCGAGCCGCTGATCACGGGTGACCGGGTGATTGTAGGCAACGGTGAGGGACTGGTGGCCGCTTACTCTGCGAAGGACGGCGCGCCGCTCTGGAGCTATCGAGCGGGGGCGGCTGTGTATTCCTCTCCCGTTCTTGCCGGTCAAGCGGTGGTCTTCGGCGATCTGAGCGGAGCACTTCACGCTGTGGATGTGCGGACCGGCAGGCTTCTCTGGACGAATCGCGACGCGGAGTACAGCATCGAGTCCAAGCCCGTTACCGACGGGGAGAGAGTCTGGTTCGGGGCGTGGGATCAGTACGTCCGTTGCGTGGATGCCCGGACGGGCAGACTGGTCTGGAAAGAGCTCTGCGAGGGCAGCCGCACGGCCACCGCCGCCAAGCGCTATTACAGCGCCGGGGATGCCACGCTGCATCTGGCCGGCGGGAAGCTGTTCATCGCGGACCGCAAGTATATGCTGACCGTATACGACGCGCTTACCGGCAAAGTGGTCAGTTCCCGCGAAGGGGTTGCCGCCACCGGAGTTTCCGAAGACGGTAAGTTCATTTATCTGCGCCAGGTGTCCGGGGAGCTGGTGAAGATGGATGCGGACGGCAACGTGCTATGGTCCGTGAATGCGGGACTGAACGCCGTCCCGGCAGCTCCGGTGGAGAAGAGCGGCGTGGTCTACGTTTGCTCGGCGGGCGGGATGGTGTCGGCTGTGTCGGCGCGATACGGGGAGATCCTCTGGCGGTATCAGGCGTCGCCGGGGCTGTATGTCATGTCTTCCGTCGCTTCGGACGGTTCGGCGGCATTTGTCAGCACGTTCGGTGGACGTCTGACCGCGATGGGCCGGAAGTGAATTTGGAGAGCGGGAGAGCTGAAGAGCCAGCGGGCGCGCCGGCCGACGTTGCGCCGGAGGCCGGCATTCCGTCTTCGGGGCTTGCGGCTCTCGCCGGGAAAGAGGGTGCACGTCAGGCCGCCTGGTCTGTCTCGATGGCTCTTCTGGTCTTCTCGGTGGGCATGTCCGTGGTGCCGCCCGCGCTGGTGAAGATCAAGCCGGATCTGGGTCTGAGCACCGGTCAGGCGGGGCAGCTCAGCGCGTGCATCTTTGTGCCCTTTCTGGCCACTGTAGCGGCCTCCGGTCGGCTTTGCCGGATTTTCCCCAGAGGGTGGCTAGTAATGGCGGGATGCTGGGGGATGGGCGCTGGTTGCGTGCTGGCGGCGGCTGCGGGCAGCTTTACCGTGCTTGCGGCTGCCGCCGTGTTGCTGGGCATCGGAGGGGCGCTGGTGGAGATGACCTCATCTGCGCTTCTGGGCGAGCTGTTCGACGGGCGAAACCGCACCAGAGTGCTCAATCTGGCGCATGTCGCGTTCGCGGCTGGGGCCATCGGGACTCCGCTCGGCGTGGCGGCGCTCATCCGGGCCGGCGCGGAGTGGAGGATCGCATTCGTCACCGCAGCGGCGCTATGCGCGGCGGCGGCGATCCAGTCCATCCGCAGCAGAACGCACCGTCTGGGATCGCCTTGGACTGTCCGGGCTCAGCCTGCATTCGTGCCCGACGGATTCTGCCTTGCAATGTCCGTGGCTATGGGACTATATGTGGCGGCAGAGGTGGGCATCTGCTACTGGCTGCCGACATATTTCCTGACAGTCCTGAAGTCCACGGAGCCGCTTGCCGCCGCCTCGAACGGGGTATTCTGGACAGGAGTGATCCTGGGAAGGATGAGCGCCGGGCTGGCCGGGCGATGGTTGGGGGACACCGGGATCTTGAAGGTCTCTTCCGCAGGCGGAGTGGTGGCCCTGGTGGTGTTCTTGGCTCTGGGTTCTCCACAGGCGGCGCTGGCGGCCGCGGGTGTGACGGGGTTGACATTCGCGGCGCTGTGGCCGACCATAGTTTCCTATGCCGGAGAGGTTTACGGACCGCGGCAGGCGCTTGCCTACCCGTGGATCATCGGAGCAGGCGCTGTGGGAGCAGCGGCCGGACCGGGCGTGCTGGGACTGGCGGCAGCGGCCGCCGGGCAGAAGCAAGCGTTCCTGCTGTTGCCCGGGATGTTCGCGGCGATGGCAGCGGCGCTGGCCGCGGCATTCACGCTGCAGCGGTCCGCCGAGACGCGCGGAGGAGCGGAATATGCCTGAAGAGATATTTGACCGCCTAAAGAGACGGCTGGAAGCGCGGGGCAATCCCCGGCTGTGGCCGCCCTTCAACCGGGATGAGGAGGTGGCCCGCGAGCTGATGCAGATCAACCCGCAGGATCTAACACGGGATGAGATCCGCCGACCCGAGTTTGCAGGGGCCACCGTGGCGGGGTTGTTGCTTTGGGCGGACTGTCTGGAGGAGTCGCACCGCCTGAGCCAGGAGATTCCAAACACAACGGGCAGCTTCTGGCATGGCATTATGCATCGCAGGGAGCCGGATTACCCGAACGCCCGGTACTGGTTCGGGCGCGTGGGGAATCATCCCGTCTTCCCAGAGATCTACAGCGGGGCGCTGGACGCGCTAGGCGCTGTGGGAACACCCGAAGCCACGGCGCTCAGGGAGGAGATGGAGACCTGGGCGGCCTGGAATCCGATGGCGTTCATAGCTTTGGTGGAGCGCGCAAAAGAGAAAGGCAGTCCGGGTCAGGAGCAGGCTCTGGAGGCGGTTCAGGCCGTGGAGATACGTCTGCTGGTGGACTGGACATACCGGCAGGCCATCTCCTGAGAATCCGGCCGGTTTAGCAACGTGAGGAGACGATGCCGCAGGAGAATTTGTTCGACATTCTGAAGACCGACGACGCCGGACTGGTATGCGCCGTTGTTCAGGACGCCACGAATGGCCAGGTGCTGATGGTGGGTTATATGGACCGCGAGGCGCTCCGGCGCACCCTGACCGAGGGCAAAGTCTGCTTTTTCAGCCGGAGCCGCCAGAAATACTGGGTGAAGGGCGAGACCAGCGGGCATTTTCAGTTTGTGAAGGATGTGCGCGTGGACTGCGATCAGGACGCCATTCTCGTTCAGGTGGAGCAGGTGGGCGCCGCCTGTCATGAGGGATTTCGCTCTTGCTTCTTCCGCAGGGTGGGCCGGGACGGAGCCCTGGAGACTGTGGAGGAGCGTTTGAAGGCCCCGGAAGAGATCTACAGAAAGTAACGGTAGCCCGGTATGGCCAAAGAGCGCACCACCGTCTACATCAACGCCCACGTCCATACTTTCGACACCGACGCGCGCGTGGCGCAGGCGTTCGCCGTCTCGGGCGAGGAGATCATCGCCGTGGGGCCGGAGCGCTATGTCCGCAACATGGCGGGGGACTTCCCGGAAGTGGTCGATCTGGAGGGCGCGCACGTCATCCCCGGGCTGGTGGATGCGCACGTGCATCTCATAGACTACGGGCTCACCCTGCAACGGATGGCTGACCTCTCCGGATGCCGGTCGGTCGCTGAGCTGCAACAGAGGTTGAGAGACCACATGGTGCGGCTTCAGGAGTCTGGCAGTCCGCTGAAGTGGGTCCTGGGACACGGTTTCGACCACGAGCTCCTGGAAACGCGCTCTTTTCCCACCCGGCAGGATCTGGACGAGGTTTCTCGCGATCGGCCGGTGGTCATCCGCAGGTTGTGCGGCCATGCGGCGGTGGGAAACACGCGTGCCCTGGAGCTCTGCGACGCGGAGCTCCCCGAGGAAGCTCGCCGCACAGGGCTGGTCACCGAGGATGATGTCGGATTGCTGATGGCCGGGGTTCCGGCCGCGACGGAGGCGGAGATAGACCGTGCCATCCTGCAGTCCGGGGATCTGGCGGCGTCGCTGGGCATCACGGGAGTTCATTGCCTCATCACGGACGTCCGTCAGATAGACCGGCTGTTCGCGCTGCACAGCCGGAGCCTGCTTCCCATCCGGTTTTATGTGATGTTCAGCTACAGTCTTCTGGAAGAGATGGTGGACCGCGGCTTCCAGACAGGCTCCGGCGATGCCTGGGTGACCATCGGGGCGGCTAAGATCTTCGCTGATGGGGCTCTGGGCGCGCGGACGGCCGCCCTTTGGGACGACTACGCGGACGATCCCGGAAACCGGGGTGTAATGCTGATTGAACAGGCCGAGCTGACCGATATGATCAAGCACGCCCAGTCTCACGGATTTCAGACGGCCACGCACGCCATCGGCGACCGGGGGGTGGATATCACCGTCAACGCCATCGAGTCCGCCTGCGCCCACCAGAACAACCGCCTGCGCCATCGCATCGAGCATGCGTCTCAGATGACCCAGAGGGCTCTGGTGAAAATGGCGCACTATACCATTCCGGCCGCCGTGCAGCCCCAGTTCATCATCACGGACTTCTGGACACGCCAGCGTGTGGGGGCGGAGCGTTATCGCTGGTCCTATCCCTTCAAGACAATGCTGCGCGCCGGAGTGCCGCTTGCCATGTCCAGCGATTGTTACGTGGAGCGTCTGGACCCCTATGAGCTGATCTACCGTGCGTGGGTGCGCGATGAGCACTCGCGTGAGGAGGCGCTGACTCCGTTCGAGACCATGCGGGCCTACACTCTGGGCAGCGCGTTCGCCGCGCACCAGGAGAACGATCGCGGTTCCATCGAGGAAGGCAAGCTGGCCGATCTGGTGGTGTACCCGGAGAATCCGTTCGATCTCTCGCAGGAGGACATTCTGCAGCTGCGGCCCGAGTTCACCATTGTCGGCGGGCGGCGCCACCATCCCACCCTTCCGCTCCTCTGATCCACCTCCAGCCCGGCCCTTTATTGCGCCGATAATGTGACCCGGTTGTCTGGCCGCGGAGGCGTTATCCGGCGTCTTTGCGATCGGGCCGGGAGGTCGCCTGGGCGCGTGTCTGCGTTCCCTGTCAGGAATACCGGTTCTTCGCCGATTGGTATAGAGCGGCGGCCGGGCCTCCCAATAATAAGGTTGAGGAGAGTCCTGAAACGATGCTCTTCAAGCAATCATCGGAAAACGGCAGCGGAGCCGCCCCCACGAACGGTGGCCTGCAGCACGGTCCGCAGGATGCTTTCAGGGTCCTGATCAAGAACATGAGCGGGGTGCCGGTGCTGGAGGTGTTCGGCGAGATCAACAGGACCACGGTCCGGATGATCGAACGGACGGCCTCTGAACTGGCGAAGGCGGGGCACTATCATCTGGTGCTGAACATTGAGCACGCAGCCGTCGCCAATGCGCGGGCGCTTGCGCCGCTCTCTCGTCTGTTGCGCGAGGTAAAGAGACATTACGGAGGAGTGATTCTCGTAACACGCCTGGAGCAGGTCGGGCAGAGGATCTCACAGGAGCTTCAGGGGCTGCTGCAGTTTTGCGCTTCCGAAGCGGAAGCGTTGCTGAAGATTAAGCGGCTGCCGGTCGTCGCCTGCTGGGACACCCGCTCAACCACCGCCAGGCTGGCGGACTAGACAATGAACAGGGATGTCGAAAGTCTCAAAGTGGTGAAGATCCAGAACGCGATCTACTGCGTTCGGTGCAACTTCGCCTATGTCGCGGACGTGCTTCTCACGGATGGGAACCGCAAGAAGATGTTCTATTGCTCACGCCGCGACTGCGACAACTGGGTATACGAGGAGAAAACCGCTCCGGCCTTGACCGACAGCGGCGCGTTCGGGGACGATCCCGGATCCGAAGAAGACAGCCCGTTTGCCGGCGGGTGGGAGGTTGACTAGCATACATCCGGCAGATCCCTCCGGCTGGAGAGCCACAGGGAATGCCTTGGACTGATTCGCATTTGATGCCGCACGAAGCCCGAGGGCCGCGCTCCCTTATAAGAAGCGCGGCCCTCTTCGATTGCCTCGCGCCGGCGCATCCAGACTGGAAGGCCGGCCCGGTCCAACAGAGGGAGTGGACCGGGCCGTTCCTTACTCGGGAGCGTCCGTCGGGTCAAACCACGGTCCGCAACCGGTTTTCACCCTCTGCGGGCGCGGAGCAAGACGCCGCTGAAAGCGATAAGACCGCTGCCGAGTGCGAAGAGAGATCCGGGCTCGGGGATGACGGTTGTAGCACCTCCACCACCGCCGCCCGCCGCGATCGCGACGAGCGGAACCGCCAGCAGGCCGAGCGGACCGAAAGAGCTGCCCCCGGCCGCTGCTGCGGGAAGGCTCTCCACTGCCGAAGCGACCACTGATTCCGTCACAGTGGGAACGACCGTTTCAGTGATGAGCACCTCGCTGGGCGGGACGATGATCTCGGCTGGCTGAGCCAGCACCTGCGTGATGACAGGCTCGGGCTGCACCGGAAGAGCCTCGGTCAGCGCAACCTCCGCCGCTTCACTGCTTCCGCCCTGTGCCGCCACCTGGGCCTCTGGCACGCTGGTGGTCTGCGGAGCGGGCTGCTGAGCCACAGCCTGCGGAAGGTCTCCGCGCAGCGGGTTCCCACACCGGCCGTCAAGCACCGGCTGCCCAGTCTTTGTAAAGAACATCGGTGTCCCGGCCTTGAACGTGCGCACCTCGGAGAGGATGCGGTTGCCCTTGCCCACGAACCAGACCCGCGTCCGCAGTTCGTTCTGCAGATGACGATACTCCAGAGCCGCGAAGCGGCGAGCAACCTCGTCGACCTTCAGACCGTAGAAATTTGCGTAGCGCTGACCCACATAGTTGACGCTCTTGACCTGAGCCGAAAGGGCCTGCGGTGAATCCACGCGGTCCCGGAGGAAGGAGCCAGGCGGCGTGCGCTCCGCAGAAGCGGGGAGAGACGCCAGCAGGACGGCTAGCCCTGCCGCTATCGCCGCTGTCGCTGTCGTCATTCGTTTCATTACTGGATACCACTCCTGTCTCAACGCGCCGTCCCGGCAGGCGAATATAGGCCGGAGAGCGCGATGGTGTTCGGTTTTTCAGGACGGCATCGATCCAAAAGGGGCGGGACACAGTTCCCCCGCGTCACGAAGCCGCCTACAACTTTCAAATTGCTTTGTGAATGCCGGAATGCGAAAGACGCGGAGGCCCCGGGCCTCAAATGGACCCGCCAAGCGGATGAGCCTGCCGTCAAGTCCGCGCGATCCTGACACGTTTTCTGCTAAAGGGGAGTGCAAGACGCGTGCCACTCGGGGCCGCTTTCGCAAAACCCCGTAATTCGCGCAATTCCCAGAGGAAAGAGAAGGGGGTATCGGCAGGCCGGAGGTGAATCACAGACCGCGGAACGCGAGGTTCGGGCGGGTTCGAACGTAGTCGCACACGGCCCGGAAGGCGCGCTCGCACGCTGCGGCCCTGCGCTCGGGCTTTTTCATACGCCCGGCCCGCTCCAGGGGCGGCAGAATGCCAAAGTTCGCGTTCATGGGGGCGAAGTCTGGGGATTCCCAGGCGCTGACGTAACGGAGCAGCGCTCCCAGCATGGTGTCCGGCGGAGGGATGAAGTCCTCTTCTGCTCCGACGACTGTCAGCCACGCATTGACTCCGGCCACGAGCCCGGTCGCCGCCGACTCCAGGTAACCCTCCACCCCCACGAGCTGTCCCGCGAAGAACAGATCCGGACGCGACCGCAGTCTGAGCGAAGCGTCCAGAAGGCCTGGCGAACGAAGATACGTGTTGCGGTGTACCACTCCCAGGCGCAGGAATTCTGCGTTCTCCAGGCCGGGGATCATTCGGAAAATGCGGCGCTGCTCCGGCCAGGTCATCCGCGACTGGCAGGCCACCATGCTGTAACACGTGGCTTCACGGTTTTCCTGGCGAAGCTGCACGACAGCATAGGGGCGCCGGCCTGTGCGCGGGTCGCGCAGTCCCACCGGCTTCCAGGGACCGTGCGCCAGCGTGTCGCGCCCCCGGCGCGCCAACACTTCCAGAGGGAGGCATCCCTCAAAGAACCGCGCGTCCTCGAAGTCATGCAGCGGGACGGTCTCCGCCGCGCAGATGGCCTGCCAGATGCTGTCGTATTCCTCTTCCGTCAGGGGGCAGTTCAGGTAGGATCCTTCGTCCCGCCCGTAGCGGGAGGCGCGGAAACAGCGCTCGTAGTCTATGGTCTCCGCGTCCACTATGGGGGCTACGGCGTCATAGAAGAAAAGCCTTTCGGAGCCTGTCACGCAGGCGATGTCCGCCGCCAGAGCGTCTGAGGTAAGAGGACCGGTGGCCACGATCACCACCCCGTCTTCCGGCAGACGCTCAACCTCGCGCCGATCAATCCGGACCCGGCCGGTGTCCTCCAGCCGTCTCGCCACCTCCCTGGCGAACAGGTCGCGGTCCACTGCCAGCGCCTCGCCCGCCGGCACACTGGATGCATCTGCGGCATCCAAAATCAAGGACCCGAGATGGCGCATCTCGCGCTTGAGCTCGCCGCTGGCCGTGTGGGGAAGATTGCTCTTGAAGGAGTTGCTGCAGACCAGCTCCGCCAGGTCACCGGTGCGGTGGGCTCCCGTCGGGCGAGTCGGGCGCATCTCGCACAAAACGACGTCCACACCTCTGACGGCCAGCTGCCAGGCTGCCTCGCAGCCCGCCAGACCTCCGCCGACGACCGTCACTTCGGGACGGCGGGAAGACATCGCAGGTCCTCCCTCCTTCAGGAGGCCAGCGCCGTCACTTCAGGCGCGTCTTCGCACTCCTGCTCCTCCACCGAGCGGGCGTAGCCGCAGTCACGGTTGGAGCAGCGGATCTCCCGACCACGCGACTTGGTCACCTTCTCCACCAGCGGGCCACCGCAGTCCGGACAACACTCGCCCACCGGACGATCCCAGAGTACGAACTCACACGACGGGTATCGGTCGCAGCCGTAGAACACCTTGCCGCGCCTGCTTTTCCTCTCCAGCAGGTGACCCTCGCCGCACGAGGGGCAGGAGACGCCGGTCTCCTTGCGCTCCTTGATGATGGTCTTGCACTCGGGATACCGGCTGCAGGCCAGGAACTTGCCAAACCTTCCGTCGCGGATGACCACGTCTCCGCCGCAGTTCGGGCACTTCAGATCGGTGCGCTCCGGCTCCAGCTTCACCCGCTCCATCTCTGCGTCGGCGCGCTTGAGAGCCTCCTCGAACGGGCCATAGAAGTCTGAGACCAGCCGGGTCCATTCGGTGCGGCCTTTTTCGATTTCGTCCAGTCCGGCCTCCACCCCCGCGGTGAACTTGACGTCCATGATGCCAGGGAAGTGCTCCACCAGCCGGTCCGAGACGGCGAACCCAAGGGCGGTGGGGTGGAATCGCTTCTTCTCCAGTCGGACATATTCTTTTTCCTTGAGGGTGGAGATGATGCCCGCGTAGGTGCTGGGCCGCCCAATGCCGTGCTCTTCCAGTGCCCGCACCAACGTGGCCTCCGTGTAGCGTGGAGGCGGCTCCGTGAAATGCTGCTCGGGGAGGAGCTTCAGCAGATCCAGCACGTCCCCTTCGGCCATCTGCGGCAGCGGCGGGCGATCCTCGTCGGCCGGCTCGGCGGGTGTGTCGTCCTGTCCCTCCGAATAGACCCTGCGGAAGCCATCGAACCTCTGCGTGGAGCCTGTCGCCCGGAACGTGAACCGCCCGGCAGAGATGTCCACCGTCTCCACATCGTAGACGGCGGGGTTCATCTGGCTGGCAACAAACCTCTGCCAGATCAGGCGATACAGCTTGTAGTGCTCGTCCGACAGATGCGCCTTTAGCGAGTCTGGCTCCCGGTGCACCCTGGTTGGGCGGATGGCCTCGTGGGCGTCCTGCGCCGCCTTGGACTTCCGGTACGTGCGCGGGGCGGCGGGGAGATACTGGGGACCGTAGTTGTCGCGGATGTAGGCGCGTGCCTCCTCCACCGCCTCGGGAGCCACCCGGGTGGAATCCGTGCGCAAATAGGTGATGAGACCCACGGAGCCTTCACCGGGAAGCTCCACGCCCTCGTAGAGATCCTGCGCAACGCGCATGGTGCGGCTGGCCGTGAATCCCAGCTTGCGGGCCGCTTCCTGCTGAAGCGTGCTGGTGATGAACGGAGCGGGAGCGTTCCGGACACGCTCCTTGGTCTCCACTTTCGCCACGCGATACTCGGCACCGTCCAGTTCCCGGACGATTCCTTCCGCCTGCTCCCCTGTGCCGATCTCGGCCTTCTTGCCGTCAATCTGCGCCAGACGCGCGTCGAACGGGTGCTTCTGGCCGTGGGGAGTCAGCGTGGCGGTGATGGTCCAGTATTCCACCGGGATGAACGCCTGGATCTCCCGTTCGCGGTCGCAGATGAGCCGCAACGCCACGCTCTGCACCCGCCCCGCGCTCAGTGTCCGCTTGCCAAGCTTTTTCCAGAGCAGAGGGCTCAGGCGGTAACCCACCAGACGGTCCAGGACGCGGCGGGCCTGCTGCGCGTTCACCCGGTCGTGATCAATGGTGCGGGGGTGCTTGAACGCCTCCAGAACGGCGTCGCGCGTGATGGCGTTGAACTCTATGCGCCGGGCATCCGGGACGCCCAGCAGCTCCGCCACGTGCCAGGCGATGGCCTCACCCTCGCGGTCCGGGTCCGAAGCCAGATACACCTCGCTGGCCCGCCCTGCCGCTTCTCTCAGCGCCTTGACCACTTTGGCGCGGTCCCGGGGCACCACATAGCGCGGCTGGAAGCCGTGCTCGATGTCAATCCCCATCTCGCTCTTGGGGAGGTCGCGAACGTGCCCCATGGACGCCTGAATGTCAAACTCTCCGCCCAGAAAGTTCTTCAGCGTCCGCGTTTTCGCAGGCGACTCGACTATGATCAGCGGTTTTGCCTTTGCCATTTGCTCCCGTTCTTGCGCTTCGCGCTCCTCACCCCGTCCTTTTTCTCTCCATATTCCGCCGGCGTTTCACTCCACAATGGGGGATAACGGACACTCGCGCACTCTGGTTTCCGGCAGGTTCGGGGACAGGTCTCCTTGCCGGGGCTGGCCACATCGCAGCCCGGCCCGGATTATCGGACGGCTGCTGGTCCGGCTTCAGGCAACCCGCCTGCTCGCTCGGTTCCCGCAGACCAGGGGCCGGGCGGGTCTCTGCAGGCGAATCTTACCCCCGCCCTCCGGGGGTGTCAAACCTGCCCCGGCTGCACTACCCCACGACGCGCACGTAGGAGGGGCCGGCCAGCCGCTTGACCAGCCGCTTCATCTCAAGGAACGTCAGCAGCCCGGCCACGTCGCTGGGAGGCAGGGCGGTCTTCTCGATGATGACGTCCAGCGGGACCGGCTCCAGGTCCAGCAGTTCCAGGATGCGCATTTCGTCCGGCGTCACCTGCATCCGGGGACGCTCGACAGGGGCTTTGCGCTCCGGAGAACGCTCGATGCCGAACTCCTCCAGCACATCGTCTGCGCTCTCCACCAGCTTTGCCCCCTCCTTCAGCAGGCGGTGGGCCCCCCGGTTATGCCCCGTGTCCACGTTGCCCGGCACAGCGAACACCTCCCGGGACTGCTCCGCCGCGCAGGTGGCTGTGATAAGCGATCCGGAGTCCTCCGGCGCGTCGCACACGATAACTCCACGGGACAGGCCGCTGATGATGCGGTTCCGCCGGGGGAAGCGCCAACTTTCGGGCGGGGCGCCGGGCGGGAATTCGCTCACCAGCGCTCCACTGGCCGCGATGCGGTTGAAAAGCTCGCGGTGCTCGGAAGGATAGGCCACGTCAATACCGCTTCCCAGTACGGCGATCGTGCGTCCGCCGGCACGGATGGCGGCGTCGTGGGCGGATCCGTCTATCCCGCGGGCTCCGCCGCTGACGATGGTCAGGCCAGCCGAAGCCAGGTCGGAAGCCAGCCGCCGGGCCATCTGTACGCCGTAGGGCCGCGGTGAGCGGCTCCCCACAATGGCTACAGCAAACCGGTCCTGTTCCGTCAGCTCACCGCGGACGAACAGCAACCCGGGCGGGTCGGCGATCTGTTTCAGCAGCGGAGGATACAGGGGATCCGTGAACGGCACCGCGGTCGCGCCCATCGCGGCCAGCCGGTCAAGAAGGTCCGGCATCTCCGGGAGCTTCTTGCGCGCGGTCTGAACGCGGGCCCGCGCGTGCGCCGAAACACCCCGCACCGCCGCTAGAGCCAGATCCTCCGCAGCCAGGATGTCCCGCGAGCTCCCGAACTTGTCCCTCAGAACCAGCCACGCCCGCGCAGACAGCTCCGCGCACGCCAGAGCCAGGCTGGCGAGCAGCTCTTCCCGATCCGTCTCAACCATGACCGGCCCGGCTGCTCAGAAGGGAGGAGGTCCTTCGTCCGGACCCATCATCGGCCCGGGAGGCCCGCCGGGCCCCGGACCAGGAGGTCCTTCCATACCCGGCCCGCCCGGAGGAGGCGGTGGAGGAGGCGGCATTTCATCGGGTGGCCGTTCGCGATTCTCATCGCCCCGGCCCCGTCCGCGGCCCCATCCCCGGCGCTCCTCTTCAACAGGTTGTGTCTCCTGAACGCCCGGACGTCCGGTGGGGCGGGTGGGCGCCGACGCGGCGGGACGGGGAGCCCGCACGCGAGGCTTGGGCAGGGAATTGTCCACCACAAACGACCAGGTGAAGTTCAGCGCATTGCCCTTCCAGTCCAGAGCCTGCACCGTGATCTCGTGGCGTCCATCCTGAAGCGGGGTCTGCATCGCTCCCAGCGGTGTGCTGTAGCTCACCGTTCCCGAGTCGGGATCGAATTTGTGCTCCACCGGCTGGCCGTCCAGAAGCATCGAAATGGAATCCGGCACGATGCCGGAGCCCCGGTCCTCGATGGCAGCCGACATCTTGAGGGGCGGGCTGCCGGATACCTGCATACCGGGTGAAGGAGTCAGGAAGAAGATCTCCGGCGCGTCGTTGTCCGGCGCCTCAGGGCGGAAGCAGTAAAGCGCGCCGTCATCCGCCACCACATAGAGCCCTCCGTTGGACCAGACGGGGGAGGCTTCCACGTTATTGAAGCGCTTCCTAGTGCCTTCCACGATAGGGGGCAGCACATACCGCCAGACCAGCTCGGCCGTCTCCACGTCGAAGGCCGAGATCACGCCTCGCTCGGCCGCTGTCACCACGATGTTGCCGGCCACCATCGGCGATGAGCGCAGCGGGAAGACCGTCTCGACCGGCTTCTCCCAGGCCAGTCTTCCATTGGTCAACACGGCATACATCTTGCCGTTGCGCAGGGGCACATAAAGCACCTGATCCGCCAGAGCCGGAGGCGCGGCGATCTCCGCCGGGAAGGTCAACTGCCAGCGCCGCACTCCCCCCCGCGCGCTGAACGATAAAAGCTGGCTTCCGGCGGCCAGAAATACGGAATCCCCGCCCACCACGGGATTGATGTTGATGACCGGCACGGGGATCCGGTACATCCAGAACAGCCGGCCCGTCTGCGCGCCGGCCGCATACAGAAACGTGTCCCGCGAAGCAAAATAGACCAGCCCGCCGGAGAGGGCAGGAATGGTGGGGATGTCATCCCGCGTGCGGAATCCTCCCAGCCAGAATGGCTCTCCGGAGAGCGGGTCAATGGAGTGAAGGGCGTTGTCGTCCGAGCCGATGAACAGGCGACCGTCCTCGATGATGGGCGAGGATCGCACCGGCCCGCCCGTATGATACACCCCGATCAGCCGTCCGTCGGAAAGAGAGAGTTGATAGACATCTCCGTCGCTCGCCCCGAAATAGACCCGGTTGGAGTAGATGGCGATGCTGCTGCGGATGACGCTGCCCAGCGCCTGGTCCGAGGGATACACCCACTTCTGCGCCCCCGTCAGGGTATCCAGGGCGTAGACGCGCCTGTCGGCGGCAAACACCACCGTGTTCCCCGCCACCGCCGGCTGGGAGCGGTTTCCCGGGTCCTGAGCACCTGTCCCGAACCTCCAGGCGAGCGCAAGCGGCGCCCGCATCGGCTCCAGGGTGGAGTTTGTGAGCTGGGGATTGTTCCGCGGAAGCAGCCAGTCTTCGGCCTGCGCCCCCGCAGGACTCAGACAGACCAGGCCGGCCGCGGCAGCGACGATAGCGAAAAACGGTCGAGATCTCATGCGGTCCTCTTTAACCCTTAGACGCGCCGGAACCCTCTCTTGTTCACGCAGGACGGGCTGCGGACGCGCCGGTCCATTATACCGGAAGGGATGCCGCCGGGCAACGCCATGGGAAAAGAGCGAGGAGGGGAGCAAAAAGAAGAAACCGGGCGCCGCGGGAGGAGGATGGCGAGCACGGCGCCCGTCTTGCGCGCGGAGCGCGAGGCCCCCGCGCAAAACCGTTTCGACGCTGACGGAACCTGATGCCTTCCCGCACAGAGGGCGGTGCCTGAAGTTCCGCAGTCTTCCTCCACCCGTGTTCTACCACAGCGGCACCGGATAGCTCACAGGGTTTTTGAGAGTTCTGTAATCCGTCAGAGGGAGGTGAAGGACAGAGTGGCGGTCCGGGCAGGAAGTCTGCGTCTCAGGAGGGTGGACAGCCAGGAGTGCGGAAAAAACGTCAGATGAGAAGTCGAGGGAACCCTGTACAAACGTGGGGCAAGGGGACAACCCGAGGGAGGTGGGTTATACGTCGGAGCACGGGCGCCCCCTTGCACCTCTGACCCGGCGGCTTTTGCCGGAAACTTGAGCGGGCGGTCAGTAGACCTATGACACTACCCTTTTACCGCTATTTGGGCGCGTTGTCAACGCCCATAGACAAAAAACTGGTAATTTTTCCCGTGCGAACCTGTCGCCCAAACATTCCGTTCTGTGAGGAGCCGTGATTGACGGGCCGGGGCCGGGCCGGTATCATCCCTGATGTGTCTGAACTCCCTCCGCTGCTGCAGGATATCGCCGCTGTCCTGTTCGATCTGGACGGCACTCTGGTGGAGACCAATATCGACTTCACCCTGATGAAGCGCCGGACGCTGGAGCTCTGCGCGCGCCACGGCGCGGACCCCGACCTGCTGGCAGACAGAGATATTCTCTCCATCATCGAGCATGCCGCTTGCGCGATGCCCCGCCCGCGGGCGGAAGAGTTCCGGCGGCTGGCCTGGGACATGCTGGAAGATATGGAGATGCAGTCCCTGGCCGGTGCCCGTCTCGTGGATGGATGCAGCGAACTCCTGCAAGGGCTGCAGCAGCGGAATATCCGGACGGGCATCGTAACGCGCAACTGCAGGCGGGCGGCCAGCGTCTTGATCGGGATGCTGCCCGTGAAGGTGGACGTGTGGCTCGCCCGCGAGGACGTTTCCCGCACCAAACCCGACCCGCTTCACCTCCACGAGGCGCTGAAGGCGCTCAGCGTGCCGGCGGAAAAGGCGCTGATGGTGGGGGATCACCTCATGGACATCCGGGCCGGGCGGGACGCCGGCTGCCGCACCGTGGGACTGCTGGGAGGGCGGGAGCCCGGATACTATGACGATGTGGGGGCAGATGCCGTCTTCCCCGATCTGCGGAGCCTGTGCGATGCGCTGTTCGGTCCTGATCGTTAACTGGCGCACGTCGGAGCTGCTTCGCGAGCTGCTGCTCTCGCTGCGGCGCCATCCGGCCAGCGGCGGTCAGGAGGTCATCGTGGTGGATAACGCAAGCGACGACTTCGACGAGGCCGCTTTCCGCCGGGAGTTCCCCGAGGTACGCTTTCTGGCGCAGCGTGAGAACCTGGGTTTCGCGGCTGGAAACAACCTGGCGTGGAGACACAGCACAGGCGGGCATCTGGTGCTGTTGAACCCGGATACGCAGGTGACTGACGGAGCCTTGGACACTCTGCTGGACTTTCTGGACCACCACCCTTCCGCCGCCATCGCCGCGCCACAGCTTGTATTCCCGGACGGCACGGTGCAGGATTCCTGCCGCTCCTTTCCCTGGCCGATGAGCATCCTGTTCACGGCCATGCGGCTTCACCTGATGTTTCCCCGGAGCAGGCTGCTCGGCGCCTATCGCATGACCTGGTTCGACCATCGCCACACCCGCCAGGTGGATCAGCCCATGGCCACCTGCTGGGCGGTGCGCAGGAGCGTGGTGGAGCAGATCGGACTATTCGACGAAGAATTCCCCATCTTGTTCAACGATGTGGATTTCTGCTGGAGGGTGCGCCAGAGTGGCTGGGAGATCTGGTTCGTGGCGGAAGCGCGTGTTCTGCACGTGGGAGGTGCGGGCACGAAAAAAGGGGGGGCGGCGATGTTCGCCGAATCGCACCTGGGGCTGGTGCGTTTCTACCGCAAAAACATGCGGGGGCGCACCCCCGCGATCGCCATCTGGCTGGCAAGCCTTGTCTCCTGGCTGAACTGCGTGGGCCGGACGCTCAGCGCGCGGAGGGCGGCCGCACGGTGAGCCCGGATGTTTCCACAGTCCCGGACATCAGCGTCTCTGTTGTGAACTGGAACACGCGCAGCGACCTTCTGGAGTGTCTCTCCAGCATCATTCCCCGCGAGTGCAGACACCTGCCCTCGGGATGCGTGTTTCAGTCCGGAGGAGTCTTCTGCGATGTAACGGTGGTGGACAACAACTCGCAGGACTTCTCGGCCGATGCCGTTCAGAACATCTTCCCGGTGGTCCGCCTGTTACGGATGGATCGGAATCTGGGATTTGCGGCCGGTCACAACCGGGCGTTCGCGGCAGCCCGGGGACGTTACCGGTTCGTTCTGAACCCTGATGCCACCGTCTCGGCGGGTTGCCTGAAAGCCCTGCTGGACTTCGCGGAGGCGCATCCCCGGGCGGCGGTCATCGGACCGCGCGTGCTGAATCCGGACGGGTCCATCCAGCACTCGGCGCGTGCCTTCCCCACGCTGATGGCGGCCCTCTACCGTCACAGCCTTCTGGGAAAGCTGTTCCCGGACAATCCCCACACCCGCCGCTACCTTCAGAGCGACTGGGATCACCGCGACTCCCGGCAGGTGGATTGGGTCAGCGGCTCCGCGATGCTGATCCGCGAGGAGGCCGTGCGGGAGCTGGGAGGCTTCGACGAGCGATATTACATGTACGTGGAGGATGTGGATCTGTGCTGGCGGGCCCGTCAGGCAGGATGGGAGGTTTGGTTTTGCGCGGACGCCGAAGTGACGCATAAAAAGGCCCGGGCCAGCGATCTGATGCCCAACCGGATGATTTACCATCATCACCGCAGTATGTACATCTTTTACCGGACGCATTACCGGCCACGCGCCGGGGTATTGGAGAGGGTCATCACACCGCCGGGGCTGGTGCTGCGGGCTGCTTACTTCATTGGAAGGAACAAACTGCACGGATGGCTGAGAAAGGGCGAATGAGCGCGCCGCGGGGGGCGAGCGGTGTGGACTGGGCCGGGCTGGCGCTCCGTTTGCCGGAGTGGTCCGCGGCGCTGGCGCTGGCCCTCGCGCCCCTCTCCGCCGGCACCATGCAGACGCTGGACGAATTGCCGGTGCTGCTGCTCATCTTGCTGTTTTGCGCCATCCCTCTGGGCTGGGCACTGGGAACGGGGAGAGCGCATCTGGAGCTTTTCCCGGCATGGCAGTTGGCTGCGGCCCTTGGAGCGTTCACGCTGATCAGCGCCATCTATACCGTTAGTCCCGAACGGACCATCCCCCGGATGCTGGAGCTGGTTTGCGCGACGGCGGTGTTCGTGACCGTGTCTTGGGGCGGACCGGCCGGCCGCGCGGCCGTCTCCTGCGCGGCGGGAGTTGCAGCGGGCGCAGCCGCGGTAGCGGCTCTTGGACTGGCGGAATATCTGGCCCATGTACGGGCGGGCGAGGCAGGCTGGCGTATTTTCTCCAGCTTCTACAATCCCGGATTCTTGGCGGGGTATCTGGTTGTCTCATTGATGTTGACGCTGGGCCTGGCCCTGCAGCTGGAGAGGAGATGGGCCGCTGCGCTGGCGGGGGGCGCCGCTGCGCTTCAGACGGCTGCGCTTTTCCTGAGCGGCGCGCGCGCCGGGTTGCTGGCTCTCGCCGCAGGGGTGGCGGTTCTGCTGGTGTGCGCGGCCATCGGGCGCGCCTTTGATCGCCGGAGAGCCTTGCGCCTGTTGGTTATTGCGTCGATCTGTGTGGCGGCGGCCATCGCAGCGGGCAAGCCCGCCGGGCAGCGTGTGCAGGCGGCCGCACAGGAGGGTCACAGTCTGCAGTTTCGCGTGTATACCTGGAAGGGAACGGTGGAGATGGCGCGCCAGCGGCCCATAGCCGGCTTCGGTCCCGGAACCTTTGAGGTGGCCTTCTATCCCTTCACCATCGCCGGGTACACCCGCCTTGCGCACTCCACCTGGCTCCAGGCTGCGGCCGAAAGTGGGCTGGGAGCGGGGCTGGCGCTGGCCGCCGGCTGGTCCTGGCTGTGGGGAGCGGCACTCTGGCGGGTGATGCGGCGTCGGACGGACGCCGCGGCTGTCTGGATGACCGTTGGCGCTGGAGCGGCGATGGCTGCGACGACGGTCCGGGGTGTTTTCGATTCGGACTGGTGGTGCCTGCCCATCCTTCTGGGCGCGGCGTTCTCCGCCGGGCACCTGGCGAAAATCTCCCCCGAGGATGGCGCGGTTGAGGGCGCGTGGAGGGCTCCCGGATGGGCGCTGGGGGCGGCTGGAGTGGCGGGAATCATTCTTTCTCTGATGCTGCAGCGCGGTCTGAGCGAAGTGAACGCCGCGCAGGAGGCTGAGCGTCAGGGGGATCATCAGGCGGCTGGTGCGGCCTGGAGAGCTGCCGCGGCCTGGATGCCCTGGAGCGTCTCTGCGTCTCTCTCCGTATTGCTCTACGATGCCGCGCCAGGCATACCGGACGATTTCGAGGCGCGGATAAACCGGCTTCGGAAGCTGGAGCCCACCAATCCCAAAATCCCTCATGCCGCGGCCGTGGCTTTCGAGCGGCACGGACTGCGGGACCGTCAGCTCCACTGGCTGGAGGAGGCGCGCAAGCTGGATCCGCACTCGCCCCGGTTGCTGCTGGAGGAAGCCTCAGCGCTGGAAGATGCGGGAAGGGACGAGGAGGCCGTCCGGCGCTGGATGGAGCTGATAGCGGTGGAGTTCAGTCCTTACGGGCAGGTACTGGCGCTGCCGCAGATGGTGGAGCCCTCCTACGCTTTCGCCCACGCCGCCCTCGGCCGCAGGGCGGAAGAGCGAGGTCGCGAATGGCGCGCCCGGCGGCATTACCGCCGGGCGGTGGAGATTCTGGAGAAGTATTCCAAATCACTGGAGGAGATGCGGCCCGTCCTGGGAGCCGGGGGGCTATCGGATCCGCAGACGGAGGAGCGGGCACGAAAGGTGCTGGAGGAGTCTCGGCAAGCTCTGAAACGCCTCCCTGACCTGCCGGGTCCGGAGCGCCGCGGCACGGGGGGCGCGGGCGGATGGGGCTTCAGGCCGCCGCCCTCCCGGAGGCCGTAGGCGACGCGCACAGCCGCCCGGCAGTGTGATACAATGAACCTGCCGGATACGGATTTGCCAGGGGCCCGGAGGAAACGCCTCCGGGCTTTGTCGGCGTGTACCGGATGCCGGTTTGCCTGAAGGCCGGACATGTCGCAAACTGCAACGCCGCTTGAGACTCTTAGAAGATTGATCTCCGCCGGAGAGCCGTTTCCCACACTGCGCCGGTTGCTCTCCGGATCGGCTCGGCTCATCTCCGTGGAGGAGGTTGCCCCGGAGGCAAAGCCCCTGTTCGCTGCCTGTCTGGCGGCGGGGGAGCAGACTCCCGTGGCCATCATTGCCTACTCCGAGGAGGAAGCCGAGCGCCTGCACGAAGGTCTCATTGCGTTTGGCCTGCCGCCGGAGCGGACCCTGCTTGTGCCTTCCATGGAAGGCATCCTCTTCGAAGACGGCGCTCCGGACTGGAGCGCGCTGGGAAACCGGCTGCGGGGGCTCACGCATCTAGCCCTTCACAGGCCTTGCGTCGCGGTGATGCCGCTGTCCGCGGCGCTGGTGCGAACTTGCTCTCGGGCTCAGTTCGCATCAGGGGTTACGGAGGTTTCCACGGGTGACCGACTGGATCTGCACCGCACGGCGGCAGACCTCGCGGCCAGAGGCTACCGCCGCGAGGACCTGGTCACGGAGGTGGGGGAATTCAGCGTGCGCGGTGGTCTCCTGGACGTGTGGCCTCCTGTGTCCGGCTCTCCCGTCCGCGTGGAACTGTTCGGCGATGAGGTGGAGAGCATCCGCTCTTTCGAGGTGGAGAGCCAGCGCTCCACCTCCCATCTTAAAAGCGTTTTGTTGCCGCCGGCACGCGAGATTATTGTGGGAGAGGCGGGAGAGCGAGCCGCGGACGTGTTGCAGGCGCATCTGGACGAGCAGGTGGAGGCGCTTCGCGCCCAGGGCAGATCTGCCGATGCCGACGCGCTGGAGCTGCGGGTCAGCGAGCATCTGAGCGCCATCCGTCAGGGTACCGCGTTCGACGGAATGGAGTATTACCTGCCGTTCCTGGTCTCCGGCGAACAGTGCCTGCTGGACTGGCTCCCGGTGGACGCACTGATCATCTGGGACGAGCCGGCCCTTTGCCGGTCGGGATGGGAGCGCCTTCAGGAGGAGCTGGCCGAGGTGCACGCGGCCAGGGTCACACGCGGACAGGCGCTGGCGCTGGATCGGGAGCATCACGTCCCCTTCGAGCGCGCCCGCGAGCGTATTCTGGAGCGCCGTTGCGTGGCCGTCAGCAGCCTGCCGCACCAGAGCTCCTGGCAACAGACGCCGCACCGCCTAAGCTTCCCGTCCGCGGCGATGGACTCGTTCGGATCGCAGGCGGGAGTGTTCGCGGAGAACGTGAAGACCTGGATCGGGCACGGATGCTCCGTCGTGGTGGTGACGCCCAACGTGCTGCGGATAGGACAGATGCTCCGTGAACTGGGTGTTAGACCGGTGCGGGGCGAGTTGCACACGGAGTTTGAGCCGGGGGCATACGTTCTGGAGGGCGATCTGCCCCACGGTTTCCAGTTGCCGGAGCAGAAGGTGCTGGTGGTGGCGGAGGCAGACATCTTCGGAGCTCGTTCGCCGCGAAGGCCCCGTTTCACCCGGCGCGACACACGCCCCATCCATTCCATTGTGGACATCAAGGAAGGGGATTACATCGTCCACGTGCATCACGGCATAGGAGTGTACCGCGGCCTGCGGCAGATGGAGACGGCCTCGGGCGTTCGCGACTTCCTGCTGCTGGAGTATGCCGGAGGAGACAAACTCTACGTCCCCGCCGATCAGATGGACCGCATCCAGAAATACTCGGGGGCGGACTCTGGACCGCCCACCATCCATCGCCTGGGAGGGAGCGACTGGGCGCGCACCAAGAAGAAGGTGAAAGCCTCCGTCCGCGAGATGGCGAAGGAGCTGCTCCAGATCTACGCCGCCCGCGAGGCGCTGGGAGGGACGGCCTATCCGCCGGATTCTCCGTGGCAGGCGGAGATGGAGCAGGCATTCCCCTATACGGAGACTCCGGATCAGCTTCGCGCCATTGAGGAGGTGAAACGGGACCTGGAGCAGCCGAAGCCGATGGACCGGCTCGTGTGCGGCGACGTGGGCTTCGGGAAGACCGAAGTGGCCATCCGCGCAGCGTTCAAAGTGGTTCTGGAGGGTAAGCAGGTCTGCGTGCTGTGCCCCACCACTGTTCTCGCACAGCAGCACTACAACGTTTTTTCGGAGCGGTTGGCGGCGTTCCCCGTGAAGGTGGAGATGCTGTCGCGGTTCCGCTCGCCCCGCGAGCAGCGCGCCATTCTGGACGATCTGCGCGCGGGCAACGTGGACATCATCATCGGAACGCACAGGCTTCTGTCGAAGGACGTGCAGTTCCACGACCTGGGCCTGGTGGTAGTGGACGAAGAGCAGCGCTTCGGCGTGGCGCACAAAGAGCGTTTGAAGCAGTTGCGCGTCAGCGTGGACGTGCTGACGCTGACGGCGACCCCCATCCCCCGCACTCTGCACATGTCCCTTGCCGGCATCCGGGATATGAGCGTCATCAACCAGGCCCCGGAGGGGCGCATGCCGGTGCGGACCTACGTGCGGGAGGCGGACGACTCGCTCATCCGGGAAGCCATCGTACGGGAACTTGACCGCAACGGTCAGGTCTACTTCGTGCATAACCGGGTGGAGTCCATAGACGAGGCGGCCCGGCGTGTCAGCCAGCTGGTCCCGTATGCGCGGATAGCCGTCGCCCACGGCCAGATGGACGAGCACGACCTGGAATCCGTGATGATGGCATTCTACGAGCACCGCTACGATGTGCTGATCTGCACCACCATCATCGAAAGCGGGCTGGACGTCCCGAACGTGAACACCATCATCATCAACAACGCGGACAAACTGGGGCTCAGCCAACTCTACCAGCTGCGCGGGCGGGTGGGGCGCAGCAACCGCCAAGCCTACGCTTACCTGCTTTATCGGTCGGAGGAGATCCTGAGCGAGGAAGCGCAGAAACGGCTGGCGGCCATGCGGGAGTTCGCGGATCTGGGCTCCGGGTTCAAAGTGGCGCTCAGGGATCTGGAGATCCGGGGGGCGGGCAACCTGCTGGGGGCGGAACAGCACGGCCAGATGATCTCTGTGGGATTCGATATGTATTGCCATCTACTGGCGCAGGCGGTCCGCGAGATCCAGGGCAAGGGACCGGTGGACGAGGACGAGGAAGAGCAGACTCTTCCGCCGGTGGAGCTGCCGGTGGAAGCCTATATTCCGGAGAGCTACATCCCCACCGAGGCGATGCGCATCGCCATCTATCGCAAGCTGGCCGCGCAGCGTTCCGAGGAAGAGGTTTCAAGGCTGGAGGAGGAGCTGGACGACCGGTTCGGTCCGCCTCCCGCGCCCGTTCTGAACGCGCTCACCATCCTGAGGTTGCGACTGCGGGCCAGGGAGCTGGGCATCCGCTCGGTCGCGGAGGAGGATGGGCGCATTGCGGTGACTCTGGAGCCGGGCGCCCTCATTCCGTTGGACGTGCTGAGGACCCTGAAGAAAGCGTTCCCGCAGCATTGGTGGGAGGCGACACGTGTGCGGCTGGCGATGGATGGAACTGCACCGCTGGAACTTGTAAGCGAGACGATGCGGCTGCTCGGCAGGTCCATCTCACGGCCAGGCCGCCGGGAAAAAGCCGCTGCGGCCCGGTAGCCCTGGCGGGCATGAGTTTCTCACGAGGACTCTTTGTGTTCCTGGTCTTGCTCTGCCTCCTGCGGGTTGGAGGTCAGGGCATCCAACCGGGAAAGGATGGTAAGCAGCACCTGATTGTTCTGCTCCAGACGCTCCAGCGCGATGGCAAGCTCCTTCTCGGCTTTCTGATTGATCTCGAAGTCCAGCTCCGCCCGCACTTCGCTGTGCCTTGCCTGCACGTTCTGCCCAACCATGATCAGCGGCATCAGCAGGATCTGGATGACGTTCGAGATCAACAGGTAGGCCACGAACGCCGGAAACGGGTCGAAGGCCTTCCAGCCCAGTGCGGGCACTTTCGCGGCCAGAGTGTTGTAGCCCACCCACCCGACAGTCCACAGGAAGATGATGCCGAAAAACCCCATCGAGCCCACTTTGTCCGTGATGAACACGGCGAGCCGGTCCAGCGGGCTCAGTCTGGATTCGAAAACTTCGTTGGCGTCGCGGACCGGCGGATGATCGTGGGCATAGTGCTTGACCTGCAGATGCTCCTTCAATGATCCGGCCGAAAGATGATGAGATTCCATGGGCAGATCCTCAGATTTGCCGGGGCTTGCAGCCGGCAGAAAGCCCGTGGCTGCCCGGCGTTTGTTCTGTGGTTCTGCGGCGGGATGAGGGCGGTCCTGCGCGAAACTGCAGGTTGGTCTCTCAAGTCAAAAGCGGCAGCTGCGGAAGCGTGCTACCCTGTAGGGTGGCGAGCATCCGCCTTCCCAAGAGTGGGAGTCCGGAAGACGCAATACCATTGAACAGGAGGTTCCTGATGAAGTTTTTTGCACTGGCTGTCGTGGCGGTTCTGGTGATGGGACCGGCAAGCGCGCATTACGGCGTGGATCATTCGGGAGCGGATCACTATCACGTGGCGCAGGCGTCCGGCACAGCGGCTCCGCCCGCGCAGCCTGCCGGCAAGTGCGACAGACCGGGAGAGGTGTCGCTGGCGGGCGAGGTGATCCTGCGCATCCACGCTCCGGCGGGGGGACTGGACTGCCAGCAGCGGGCGGACAAGGTGCAGATGCGCATTGTGGACTCACTCAGCGTCGGGTTGGTGTTTCCCAAGGACATCACCGTGCGCAGGGTGAAGAACGAATGGGCGGTGTTTGTGAAGGACATCATGATCATCACAGCCGACGCGTACTCGGCGAAGGTGAACAACACCGATCCGAAGACGCTGGCCGAGATCTGGGCGAAGAACCTTCGCCGCACGGTGCCCGAGTCCACCCCTCAGAAGCCGCTCTGACGACAGATTACGGATTTCCCCGTTTCTTGCGATCTTCCAGGGGCGCGGTATTCAGACTCCGCGCCCCCCTGCTTTTCCGGGAAGTGGCTTTGCAGCTATCAGAGCGGACAGCCGTTGCCAAGATTGACCTGGCTCGGTGAGGACGTGTTCAGACTCATCCCGCATCCGTTGCTGGTCAGGTTCCGCTTGTCGCGGTCACATGACCGAGTCTGCGACACACGGGCCGCTGAGCGCCGGGCTCCGTGACCGTCGACAGGAACAGGGCATCGCCAGGGTGGTTTGCCCGGGCAGCATACGCGATACAGGTCGATAGATCCCGTGCCCCCTCGCTTACTGGGTCGAGGGTATCACGCATTGCCCGGCATCTCCAGGACGCAGGCACCGCGGCTGAAGGTGATGACCCTCCGTTGCTCCGGGATGTTCGCCAGCGCCGCTTCCAGGATCTTCAGGCGTTCGATAGCCGACTCATACTCCGGGCTCCCGGGTTCGGAGTTATCGCGGTCGTCCTCCAGCACCTGGCGGTAGAACTCGAACCGCTCCGGACGCCCGTAGTATTCTCGGTCCAGATACTCGCACATGGCCTGTGAGCACTCCTGCCGCACCAGCAGCGATACGCAGCCGCCCTTGCCCGCGCCCGTCAGCTTCCCACCCAGATATCCGGGGCCGCGCCGCGCGATGGTGAGCAGCAGGTCCAGCTGAGGTATGGACACCCGGAAATCGAACGAAAGGGCGTCCTGAACCTCGTCCAGCATCCTGCCCACCTCCACCCGGTAGCGGTCATACTCGGGCGATTCCGGGGAAAGCTTGCCGCTTGCGACCCGCTCCTCCGCTTCCAGGAAGATCTTTTCCAGCTTCCGCCCGATCTGGTTCTCCCGATGGAAGAAGCGGGCGGTGGTGCGCAGGTGATACCCTCCGATCTGCCGCCGGGGTGCCGTGTAGAGGCGCTCGATGGTCCGCGGGTCCCTCCCCAGGATGCGCCCGGCCTCCACGGGAGTAAGTTTGACGGGCAGCAGGCTGATCAGCTCGTCAATAGCTTCCGTGGGGATCCC